>NZ_JBGEWD010000008.1:0-182254 GCF_041205085.1 Clostridium moutaii | reverse complement strand
TAGACAGCTTTTATAGTATATCATCTGTTTTCCTCTTTGTCAACAACTTTTTAATCTTATTTTCAAACTTTATTTTTAAGATTTAAAACCCATTGATTTGAGTTGGTTTTATCAACCTCAAGACAACAATAGTTATTATATCATTTACATTAACATGTGCATCATACTGAAATTCAATAATAACTGTTTATATTACCATACCTTTCTTTTACTAAATATTTCAATGTTTTTCTAATATAGACACTCAAGGATACGTTTATTCACTGTATTCCATCTTTTTTCTGCAATTTGTTCATTAGATCCACAATTCTAACCTTTAAAATTGGGTGAACAACAAAAGGTGCAATATCTGATAGTGGTTTTAACACAAATAGCCTTTCCTGCATTCTAGGATGTGGTACCACAATGCGTTCCTGAGATAATATCAGATCATCATATAAAATTATATCTAAATCCATAGTTCTCGGTCCCCATTTTATTGTTCTTTTACGCTTTAACTTGTTTTCTATTTCTAATAGAAAGTCCATTAATGTTTCAGGATTCATTAAAGTTTTTATTTCCAGAGCTCCATTTAAAAAATCATCCTGATCTAAGTATCCTACAGGTTTAGTATTATACAATCTAGATATTTTTATCACCTTATTGCAAGCTGAAGAATTTATTATATCCATAGCATTTTTTATATTTTCTTCCCTATTACCTACATTTGAACCCACGGCAACATATGCTTTATGCCAGCACCTGTCTATTTCCACTCCTGCCCATTTTAGTGATTTTCCTATAGGGGCCCATGGTTTTTTTACCTTAACTATTACCCTATTTACTATTTCGTATTTTTTTAATATGAAACTTGCTAAAGATTCCGCTGCTCTTTCAATAAGATTGTATTTTTCCCTTTTAAATTCATCTTCTATTTGACAGCATAAATCGGCATAATTTAAAGTCTTATTCAAATCATCCTCCTTTGCCGCTTCACTCAAATCCATAAAAATCTTTAAAGATATGAGGAATCTCTGCCCCATATCCTTTTCAGCCTGATTTACTCCATGATATGCATACACTTCCAAATCCTTTATGTACATTACATCCATTACAAACATCTCCCGCATCATTTAAAACCATTAGTATTTAATAATAAAATTTTTCTTTTCATCTGGCCAATTACATTCAGAAAAAGCTCTGCATATAAAACAATTTCTAGAAAACTTATCACTTGAATAAAATATACTATTTAATAAATTATCAGGATCCTTTTTTCTATGATTCAATATTATATCTATTATTCTATTTTTCTCATCTCCGCTAAATCCACATTCTTCTAAAATATCCGCTGCTAATTTAGCACTTGCCAACTCATGAGGTATACCTTTTTCATACTGTATCCCCTTTCCTATATCATGCAAAAGAGCAGCTGCATATATAACTTCTTTTTTTTCATCAACATCTTTCTCCAGTGTGATTATATACGCAATTCTAGCTACATCCAACAGATGAGAAATATCGTGTTTGCAGAACTCTCTCTGCTTTTCAAGCTTATTTATTTCATTTAAATATTCACGAAATCTGTTATTATTTAAAATGGCATTTATTTTTTTCAAAAACAGCACCACTTTCTATTCCATTTTAATCATTTTATATACTTCACTTCTAAATTTAAGTTCATCTTTAAATCTGCCTCTAGTGGCAACTGTGATAGTCTTACTGCCAGGTTTCTTTATTCCTCTCATAGTCATGCACATATGTTCTGCTTCTATAACAACCATAACTCCCTTTGCATTTAAATATTTCATTATTGAATCTGCAATTTGAATGGTCATTCTTTCCTGAAGTTGGAGTCTTTTTGCAAAAACTTCCACAGTTCTAGCTAATTTACTTAAACCAACAACTTTACCATTGGGAATATAGGCTATATGAGCTTTACCATAAAAAGGCATAAGATGATGCTCGCATGTGGAATAAAATACAATATCCTTTTCCAATACTATATCATCACTGTCCACCGTAAATACCTTTTTTAAATGCTTTTCAGGACTTTGCCCTAATCCAGAAAATATTTCCTTGTACATTCTAGCAATTCTATCTGGTGTCTCAAGGAGCCCTTCTCTTTCAGGGTCTTCCCCTATGGCTTCAATAATCATTTTTACTGCTTTTTTAATTTTATTATCATCCATCATAATAAGATACTGAGTAATAAATACTCAATACTCCCCTCCCTACAATACCTAAAATAGATTACAATACAGTTTCCATACAATTATCTTCTCAATATGGCATCTGCCATCAACGATGCCCTTTTATTTTCTTTCACATCGTGAACTCTTACGAAATCACATTTTTTCATTATTCCTATTACTGTTGTGGCTATAGTGCCCTCCAGCCTTTCTTCCGTTGAGAGCTTTAATGTGTTTCCTATCATTGACTTTCTAGAAGCTCCCAAAAGTACTGGATATCCAAGCTTGGAAAGCTGCTCCAAATTATTCATGACATTTAAATTCTGTTCATAATTTTTTGCAAATCCTATACCTGGATCTACTATTATATTTTCTGAATTCACTCCAGCTTTTAAAGCTATATTTATACTTTCTGTTAAATCATCTAATATGTCTTCCATTAAATTCTTATAGTCCGTGTTATTTCTATTATGCATCAGACAACAGGGCACTTTATAATGAGCTGCCACTTCAGCCATATATGGATCTCTTTTGAATCCCCATACATCATTTATTAAAGATGCTCCAGCTTTTATTGCCTCTTCTGCTACCTTTCCTTTATATGTATCTATGGAAATTGGTACATTTATATATTTTGTCAATGTCCCTATTACAGGAATAACTCTTTCCAATTCTTCCTGCTGCCCTAGGGGTTCATAACTTGGTCTTGTGGATTCTCCACCTACATCTATTATATCTGCACCTTCCGCTTCCATCTTTTTAGCATGCTCTACTGCCAGTTCTAAATTATTAAACTTCCCTCCATCAGAAAAGGAATCTGGTGTAACGTTGAGTATACCCATAATATAAGTTCTTCTACCAATTTCAAAATTTTTTTTACCTATTTTCAATATTTTATTCACAATTTTTACCCCCATTATTTTCTATTTTATAAATACAAATAGTAAAATAAAATATATTCCCCCATGTCTCACCAACTTTGTCCTGAACAATTTTATTGTAACAAAACATTAAAGAATATACAAATAAATATAACAATTGTGAAATATGATTTGTGGTTGTAAAATTACATAAACTGCAAATTGTTTAGCATTTGACAATTCACTTGTCAAATGCTATAATTTAAAAAATTAAATATCAGTCTTCAGGGCAGGGTGAAGTTCCCTACCGGTGGTATAGCCCACGAGCCGCAAGGCATGATTTCGGTGAAATTCCGAAGCCGACAGTACAGTCTGGATGAAAGAAGATTATTATGTATTCGCATATTTATAGTATGTATATATACTGGTGATTTCGGGCTCTGAAATGTTTTCATTTCAGAGCCCATTGTTATTTCAGCGTATATCATTCCAGTTTATTATGTACCTACATATCTCTTTTATTTTAAAACGCCTTGAATATATTCAAGGCGTTATTTTATTTCAAAAAGGAGCTGTTATATGTGACGGACGAAAACTACATGAAAATTGCAATAGAATTAGCTAAAAAAGGCCGTGGATGGGTAAGCCCCAACCCAATGGTAGGTGCTGTCATCGTAAAAAATAACGAAATAATCGGCACTGGTTATCATAAAAAATGCGGTGAGCTCCATGCAGAAAGAAATGCTATTGCATCCTGTACAAAATCACCAAAGGGTTCAACCATGTATGTTACCCTGGAGCCATGCTGTCACTGGGGAAGAACGCCCCCTTGCACTGAAGCCATTATTCAAAATGAAATCAGCAGGGTAATAATAGGTACAAAGGACCCCAATGCCTTAGTTAGCGGTAAAGGGATTGACATTTTAAAAAAACACGGCATCAAAATAAAAACGGGTATTCTTCAGAATGAATGTATGGAATTAAACCAAGTATTCTTCCACTATATCAAAACAAAAACTCCCTTCGTTGTAATGAAATATGCCATGACTTTGGACGGGAAAATTGCTACCTGTACAGGAGAATCCAAATGGATTACAGGAGAAGCAGCCAGAGAACATGTTCATATGTCAAGGCACACATATTCGGCCATTATGGTTGGAATTAATACGGTCATTGCAGATGATCCATTACTTACTTGCAGGCTGCCTCATGGGAAAAATCCAAAGCGCATCATATGTGATACTAATTTGAGAATACCGTCATCATCAAAAATTATTCAAACGGCAAAAGAATTTCAAACATATGTTGCCACTGATTCAGAAGATACGTGGAAGATACAACGGCTTATTGACAGCGGCTGTTTTATCATAAAAACACCTAAAAAAGACAAGCATTTGGATTTAAATGCATTAATGATAAAGCTTGGCAGAGAAAATATAGACAGCATATTACTTGAAGGAGGTTCTACACTAAATTACAGTGCTTTAAGCAGCGGCATTGTAAATAAAGTGCAGGCATATGTTTCCCCTAAAATATTGGGAGGTTCACAGGCAAAAACACCTGTGGGTGGCATTGGTATCCACAGACTCAAAGACGCTTTTGGACTTGATAACAAAAAAATTACTGTTATAGGTGAAGATATTTTATTGGAGTTTCATGTAAAAGGAGGTGAATAAATGTTTACAGGGATTATAGAGGAAATAGGAAAAGTTGTTTCTGTTCAAAAGGGTCAAAGATCCTCAAGATTATACATACGAGGAGACAATATATTTAATGATTTAAAAAAAGGTGACAGTATTGCGGTAAATGGAGTATGTCTTACGGTGTGCAGTTTTCAAAACAAAATTTTTACTGCAGATGTAATGAGCGAAACTTTAAATAGAAGTTCATTAGGATCCTTAAAATCTGGAACCAATGTAAATCTTGAGAGGGCAATGTCAATAAATGGACGTTTCGGCGGTCACATTGTATCTGGACATATAGATGGGACAGGGATTATAAGCAACTTAAGGCAAGATGACAATGCTGTTTGGGTTACAGTAACCACTTCCAAAAATATAATGAAATATATTGTGGAAAAAGGCTCTGTTACAATAGACGGAATCAGTTTAACCGTTGTAAAAACAGATACAAATAGTTTTCAAGTATCAATCATACCACATACAGTAAATTCTACTACTTTCATGGAAAAAAGCATTGGAGAAACTGTGAATCTAGAGGTTGATATTATAGGCAAATATATAGAAAAATTTTTAGCCATTGACAAATCAGAACAAACTGACCCAGGTAACATTACCATGAATTTTTTGTTGAAGAATGGATTTTAATATTTTAAAGGAGATAATACTATGTTTCAATTTAATACAATTAAAGAAGCTTTAGAGGATCTTAGACAGGGAAGGATTATAGTAGTCACCGACGATGAGGACAGGGAAAATGAAGGAGATTTAATTTGTGCCGCAGAGTTTGCCACACAAGAAAATGTAAATTTTATGGCAACATATGCAAAAGGCCTTATCTGTATGCCTATGAGCAGTAAACTGGTTTCCAGATTAAACCTTCCACAAATGGTCTCAAACAATACAGATAATCATGAAACAGCTTTTACTGTATCCATTGACCATATAACTACAACCACAGGAGTCTCAGCAGCAGAGCGCTCCATAACCGCTTTAAAATGTGTAGAAGATAATTCCAGGCCAGAAGATTTTCGCAGGCCGGGACATATGTTTCCGCTGCTTGCCAAAGACTATGGTGTTCTAGAACGTAATGGCCATACGGAAGCTACTGTTGATTTGATGAAATTGGCAAAACTTAAAGAGTGTGGACTTTGCTGCGAAATAATGAAAGACGACGGCACCATGATGAGAACTGACGACCTAATTGAATTTGCTAAAAAACATGATTTAAAATTTATTACAATTAAGGACCTGCAGTATTACAGAAAGCAAAAAGAAAAGTTTGTCGAACAAGTGGTAAATACAAAAATGCCTACAAAATACGGTGAATTCACAGCTTATGGATATATCAACAAAATTAACGGAGAGCACCATGTTGCACTTGTGAAGGGTGATATTTCAGACGGCAGATCAGTTTTATGCAGAGTACATTCTGAATGTTTAACCGGAGACACCTTTGGATCAGTTCGTTGTGATTGTGGTCAGCAATATGCAAAGGCCATGACTCAAATTGAAGAAGAAGGAAGGGGCATACTTTTATACATGAGCCAGGAGGGACGTGGCATTGGGCTAATCAACAAATTGAAAGCTTATGCATTGCAGGATACAGGTTTAGACACTGTTCAGGCAAATATTGCCCTTGGCTTTGAGGAAGATCTAAGAGATTATTATATTGCTGCACAAATTCTGAAAGATTTGGGGGTAAACCAAATACGGTTAATGACAAATAACCCTGATAAAATAAAGCAGTTGTCTGCCTATGGTATAAATATTGTTAAAAGAGTACCAATTCAGATGAGAGCATCTCAATACGATACTTTTTATCTGAAAACGAAACAGAAAAAAATGGGTCATATTTTAAATTATTAATATGTTAAAGGAGAACGAGTAAATGAAAGTTTATGAAGGAAATTTAGTATCAAGAGACATTAAAATTGGCATTGCTGCCGCAAGGTTTAATGAATTCATCGTTTCAAAGCTGCTGGATGGGGCATTAGATGGACTTAAAAGGCACAACGTAAATGAAGATGATATTGAAGTGGCATGGGTTCCTGGAGCATTTGAAATTCCTATAATTGCATCGAAAATGGCAGCGTCAGGTAAATACGATGCAGTTATTTGCCTGGGAGCAGTAATAAGGGGAGCTACATCACATTATGATTATGTATGCAATGAAGTATCCAAAGGTATCGCACAGGTTTCGTTAAACTCTGGCATTCCTGTTATTTTTGGTGTGCTCACAACAGAAAATATCGAGCAGGCAATTGAAAGAGCCGGTACAAAAGCAGGCAATAAAGGTTATGATTGTGCACTGTCAGCTATCGAAATGGTCAATTTAATAAAAAGCATGAATTAAATTTGTTTTCATCCAGAAATACATAGGGAGCAGTGGGCATAAAAGCATACTGTTTCCCTATTTTTGCAAAGGCACGAATGTATCCTGACTTACCTCTAATTATGTTAAATACTCTTTTAAAATCTGCAATTTCTCATTTTTTTTCATCAGGCCTTTAAATTCAATATGCCTCAAAATATTGTCATTATCAAGAAAGCACATAATATTGCAGGTATTCATAATATTTCACCTCAATAATTTAAAAAATATTATTCCTATCTAAAATTCACTGGAATTAAACAGCAAAATATATTATTATAATATGTAATTATATACTAACACTTTAATACATGTATATGATTTTTAATACATTATTATAGGAGGCTAAAAATGTCATATTCAAAAGTTAAATATGAAGGATTGAAAAAGCTATGCCATATTGTCTTTGAAAAATTTGGATTCAGTCAGGAGGATAGCAAAACTATTACAGACGTATTGCTATTATCGGATTTATTTGGTATTGAATCTCATGGCATCCAAAGGTTAGTGAAATATTACAGTGAAATAAAGCAAGGATTAATAATAGTAGACTCCAGCCCAAAAATCATAAAAGAAACGCCCATATCGGCGGTTATAGACGGCCAGGCAGGAATGGGACAGTTGACAGGTAAAAGGGCCATGAACCTTGCTATACAAAAAGCTAGAGCTTCTGGAATTGGTATGGTTTCCGTAAGGAACTCCAATCATTACGGTATTGCAGGATATTATGCCAAAATGGCAGAAGAAGCAGGGCTTATGGGAATATCCATGACTAATTCCCCAGCTGTTATAGTTCCTACTTTTGGTAAGGAAGCTATGCTTGGCACGAACCCTATTGCCCTATCCATGCCAGCTGAACCCTACCCATTTCTAATGGACATGGCTACCAGTGTGGTTACAAGGGGTAAAATTGAAGTTTATAATAAAAAGCAGGAACCTCTGCCTTTAGGACTGGCATTAAATAAGGATGGAGAAGACACTACGGATCCCTATGACATATTGTACAATGTGCCGAAAAAACTGGGGGGAGGATTACTTCCACTGGGAGGTTCTAAAGAATTAACAGGTGGACACAAAGGATATGGCTTCGCTCTGGCAGTTGAAATATTTACGGCAATTTTATCAGATGGCGCTACCGGGAATTATGTTCATCTAGATGGTTCTGGGGGATCAGGTACCTGCCATTATTTATGTGCAATAGACTATGGCATATTTGGGGATAAAAAATCCATTGAAAATAGACTTTCCAAATACTTAAATGAACTTAGAAATTCCAAGAAGGCAAAAGGAGCAGTTAGAATATACACCCACGGTGAAAAAGAAGTAGAGTCCTATAATGATAAAATCAAAAATGGAATTCCAATAAACGATGTGACTCTCCATGAAATAAATGGTATATGCCAATTTTTCCACATAAATTCCAATGACTATATTATTTATAGTTAAGAGTTAAAATTTCAGTCTCAATTATTAACTATTAACTGCCTTGAAATATTTTAAGGGGAGGTAATTACCATGATTGAAATAGGTGATAAAAAAATCTTAATCAAAAAGGGAGACATAACAAAAGAGCAAAGTGATGCTATAGTAAACCCTGCAAATAGTTCTCTGAATCATGGAGGTGGAGCAGCTCTGGCTATAGTGAGAGCAGGTGGAATTGAAATACAAAGAGACAGTGATGAACTTATAAAAAAAATAGGTACTTTACCTGTTGGAAAAGCCGTTATAACATATGGCCATAATTTAAGCTGTAAATTTATAATACACACTGTAGGCCCTATAATGGGAGAGGGAAATGAAGAAAAGAAATTAAAAAAGGCTGTAACCAGCGTACTGAATCTGGCGGAATATTACAATTTAACTTCCATATCAATACCAGCCATAAGCTCCGGTGTATTTAGGTTTCCAAAAGAAAAATGTGCAGAAATACTTCTTAAAACTTCAGTGGAATTCCTGAAGAAGGGCGATGTGGATTTAAAAACCATTGTCATGTGCAATCATGACGATAAAACCACAAATATTTTTCTCCGGGAGGGAGAAAAGTACATTTAAAAAAATACCAGATTAAAATATTATAGGAAATATTTTAATCTGGTATTTATAAATTAGTCTGAAGCTTTTTTATTCTGAAATGTATTACCTAAAACTTCTACATTTCCATTGAGCATCTGAATATACAGATATTCATTTTCCACATAAAAACCATATAATTCTGTTGCTTCGCTAATTTCTCCACACTCACCTATTAATTTATCAAAAGAATATCTTCCAAACTTCACAGGCAATCTCAGTGAAGTTTCCTCTCTGTTTATTCCTATAATATCCTCCTCATAAATATCTCTCCCATTTTTATCATTTAACCCTGTAAACTCTGTAGTTATAAATCTATCTTCCTCTTTTGTTCCATCTTCAAGATAAGGATTTTCACTTATATAAAAACAGTTATTTTCATTATCCCAAATTCTAAATTTAAATTTCCTCATACAATGCTACTTCCTTTTATATTTTAAATTTATTTACCATAACTGTTAGTTTTTCTGCAAACTCTGCCTGGCTTTGAGAAGATTTAGCTATATCTTCAATTGCTTTAGTTACCTCATTTACACTACTTAGTATTTCCTCAGATCCTGCAGCTGATTCTTCTGCTGTAGAAGCTGCATTTTCAATGGTACTATTTAATTTTTTCATTATCTCTTTCATCTGCTTCGAAGAGTTGTCTATTTGTTCTGACATATTATTTATAAATTCCGCATCTTTTTCATACTGGATTCCCGTATCCATAAGAAGCCTATAATTAGGTGAAACTATATTTGCTATATAATCCAAAACTTCCTGGCCGCTCTGAGACAGATTGTTGAATGCACTTTCTACTGACAGTACCATTTTATTTATATTTCCAACTGCACTGGAAGATTGCTCCGCTAGCTTTCTAACTTCATCGGCCACTACTGCAAATCCCTTTCCATGCTCCCCTGCCCTGGCAGCTTCAATAGCTGCATTTAATGCAAGAAGATTAGTTTGTTCCGCTATGTTTCCAATAGAAGCTGCCATAATCTTAACTTCTGAAACAACTTTTCCCTCTTCAATGGCATTCATAATATTTCTTTCTTTTTCATCATATATAATTTTAGCTTCTTTTATACTATTGGAAGCTTTTACTTTTATATCCTCAGCACGCTTTTTTATATCCAAAGATGATCTGGTAGCTTCATCGGCTTTATTGGAAAGTTCATGAGTATTTGATTCCATTTTCTGTGAAGAAATATTTATTTCTTCTGTAATATTACTTAAATTCTGAGATCCTTTTGATATTTGATCCGTGGACTCGCTTACAGAAGTCATCATGGATGAAATCTCCTGAGTAGTGGCAGAAAGCTCTTCACTGGAGGCACTCATATCTTCAGTACCTTGTAATATTTCTTTTACCAGTTCCTTTATATTGTCGCTGGCACTATTTAATTCCTGTGCCAATATTCCTATTTCATCTTTATTAGATACTTCTACAGATTGACCCAATTCGCCCTTGCTCAAGGAATCTGCAAAAGATAAAATTTTCTCAACTTCCCTTGAAATTCCAGAAGCAATCTTATTGCCTAAAATCAAAGCTATTATCAATCCAAGGAGAGTTACAAACATTATAACATAAAGTGAACTCCTATATATGGAGTTACTATTTAAATTATTATTGTAAGCCTTCTGCTGAGTGATTTTAGACAATTCTTCAATGGTTTTGGTTAATTTGTCTCTATAAGATGCTGCATCCCTATTTAACTCATATGCTTCATCATATTTGCCCTGCTCCATAAGATTAAGCGTCTTATCGCATATATCTCTCCAATCCTTTAACTGAGTATCCAATTTGGGAAGCAGGTTTTTTTCCTGAGAAGTTAAATTAGATTTTTTATATGTATTCAATATATTGTTATTTTCTTTTTTGTAGGCATCCGTAGTCTTTATTGTATCCTGAGTTTTACTTTTATCCCTGCTCTCCACAAGATTTATTATGCTTAACCTGAGATGCATTGTATTTGAATCAAACTTATCCAAATTCCTGAGAGTCTGTAAATCTTCGTTGTACAACTGATTGGAAGCTGTATTTATTTTTTCCATATTTACCGTGCCAATTATACCCACAACTACAATAAACACTGATATAAAGAAAAATCCCAGTACCTGTTTTTTCTTTATTTTTAAATTATTAAACCATTCCATATGTACTTCCCCCTCGTATAATAAACTTAACTTTGAAAATATTTTATTTCAAAGTTCTCTGTATTCATATTGGCTGCTACTTAATACTAATTAATATTAAATATTACATAACATAAATTAGTAGACAATATGTTTTAAAGTATATCATATTAAAATAGGAAATACAATCACGAAATAACAAATTACTACAATTTATTTACTTTGTATGATTATTTTTATTTCTATGCAGATATAATAAAAGGACTAAAAGTCCCTCTAATGGTAAAAACTATTTTGCCAGCCCTGCAACCTTCATTGTTTTTAAAATATTTTCTGCACTGGCTTTTAACTTTATCACTTCATCATCTGAAAGCGGCACTTCAATTCTTTTTTCCACTCCATTTTCGGTTATAATACACGGAAGACTTAATGCCACATTCTTCAACCCGTATTCTCCTTCAAGAGTAGTTGAAACAGGCATGATACTATGTTCATTTAACAAAACTGCCTTTGCAAGCCTGCAAGCTGCCATGGCAATTCCTGCACTGGTAAATCCCTTGAGATGAAGGACATCATAAGCTACATCCACCACCTTGGTAGCTATTTTTTCACGATCCAGCGGTTCTTCCGGTTTAAAATATTCATCCAATCTATCACAGGGAACTCCTCCGATATTTAAAAGGCTCCATGTTGGAAAAGATGAATTACCGTGCTCTCCAAGCATATATCCATGAACATTTTTAGGATCTACATTGTATTTATTGGCGATAATTCTCCTGAAACGTGAAGAATCAAGGCTGGTTCCTGTGCCAAATATTTTATCCTTTGGATATCCAAAATAATTTTCAGCATAATACACCATGGTATCCAACGGGTTGGTTATTATTATAATCACCGCATCCTTTGTATATTTGCTTATAGAAGACATTACATCTTTCATCGTTTCAACATTCTTCTTTGCCAAAACCGTCCTGTCAGATTTATCATTTGGCATTATGCTCGGCCCAGCAGCTATTATGATGACTTTGGCATCCTTGCATTCTTCATAACTGCCAGAATGAATTTTTACATTTGGACTATAAGTAAAAGATGTGGTATGAGTGGAATCCAATGCTTCTCCTTCAGCTTTCTCTTTAATCTTATCAATAGTGACAATTTCAGACATTAAATTAAGCGAAAGTGCACAATTTAATACTGCAGAGCCTACATGTCCTGCACCCACTATTACAAGTTTATTTTTTGTTGGTTTCATATACATTACCTCCATATGTAATACATTCTAAAATATAAAATAACATGTGGTAAAACCACCTTATTTTTAATTATTATTACTGATTATATCACAAATATTGATAATAAAAAATTGCAAGTTACTATAACTCACTTTTCTTTTGAAAAAAATTTATAAAAAGTATATAATTTCTGTAAAGAGTATATTTGGAGGTAATTTATGAACCCTATATCTTATATGGAAGCTTATAATAAAATATTTAGAAAAATCACAAATACAAAATGGCTTAAAAAACATAATATAAATAAATATATTATGGATAAAAACATAAAAAGCAGCAAATTCAAAGATACCCTTAAAAATCAAATCAATAATAAAGATTTTTCTGCCAAAAGCACCATAAAATTATGTAACCCCATGCTGGATGCACTATCAGAGCATAGAGCACCTGATAATTGGCTCTTATATTTATACCAATACACTCTACGTAAAAACTTCCCTGAAAATGCAACTGTAAAAATGGATCCAAAGCTAACTGAGGCCTGTGAACTATATCTCACCATATTTAATGTACTATGTGAAATACAAAAAAGTTCTCAAGATGGCACCTGGGAAAGTCACTATCCCCTTCAATTCTTAACCTTAAAAGAAGAATCAGAATTGGAGCACCCTGAAGAGTACAAAAAGTTTATAAAATCTTTTTCATCACAATGCACCTACGAAATGATGAAAATGAACGGCGAGATAACCGGTTTCACCACATTGGAGCACATATGCGGGGTACATTATTTATCCCTTTACATAGCAAGACAGCTAAAAAGCATAGATATTCCTGTAGATCTTGGAAGAGTATCCGGTGCCGCTGCCGGTCACGATATAGGAAAATACGGGTGTAAATATATAGAATCCAAACGGGTTCCTCATCTGCACTATTACTATACAGACCAATGGTTTAAAAGGTGCGGTATAAATTATATAAGAAATATAGCTATAAATCACTCCGTGTGGGATTTGGAGCTGGAAAACCTTTCTTTGGAATCCTTACTTCTTATATATTCTGATTTCAGGATAAAAAATGCATCTGGAAATGGCAAATCTTATATGAAGTTATTTTCTCTGGATGAATCTTTTTATATAATTTCAGATAAATTGGAAAATATGAATTTACGAAAAAGTAAACGATATAAAAGAGTATATGCCAAATTAAAAGACTTTGAAAATTTTCTTCTGGATATGGGAATTGATATAGATCCAAAACAGGCATGCAATTTTGTGGAAACAAAAATTAAAAATTATACTTTACTTCAGGGAAATGATATAGTTCAAAATCTGAAATATCTGTCAATAAATCATAATATAAATCTCATGTATCAGCTTAGGGATGAATACTCCCTGGATGCCATACTGGAAATGACACGAAGTGAAAATGACTGGAAGGTATTCCGGGAATACATAAGAATATTTCAGGAATATTCCACTTATCTTACCCAGAAGCAAAAACTTCAAACCCTAAAATTTTTATATGAAAACCTTATTCATCCTGAAGACGATATAAGGAGACATTGCGCGGAATTGATGGGAACTCTCATAGCCACCTTTGATGAAGACTACAGAAAAGAATTGCCCCTGGATGTAAAAATACCGCCTCCGATTACATCCAGTACAAGTCTTCTTAAAAAATACATGGACATTATGTTGTCTCCCAGTTATAAAATAATTTCAGCCCATAAATTCAATATAGGCTACAGTATAAGCATTATGATAAATTCACTTTTCACAAATTGTAAAGAATCATTCATAGTAAAATATATTGATGTGCTCCTGGGATTTTTTAAAGATGAAAAATACAAAGGTACAAATTATGAAATTTTTCTGCTTGAGACTTCTAAATATATACCCTGGAATTACCTGTCTAAAGAAAATGAAGAGATTTTATTTTCTTATATATTTTCCAAGCTTAAAAAGAGAAACAGTACAACAAGAATGGAAGCTCTGGAAATCATACTGGTATTTTCGGATGAACTTTTGCAAAAACGACATCTTGCTGAAAAGATAAAGAATTATTTTAATTCCATAACTACCAGAAGTAAAATCTCAGCTGAAAATTTTCTTTTATATAAGATAAATAAAAAGCTGAATTTAGCTGATAACAAGGATATATTTAAATATTACTGTGACTTGAACCCCAAAGTTGTAACAGGTATATTTTTAAGCAACCTAAAAACTGACACAGATTGGATAAGGAAAAAAAACCAAGTGGAACTTCTCCTGTATCATGCCCTTGATAATCCCCAATCCATAGGTCTCCATACAGCTATACATTTTTGCAACCTGCTAAAAGTAAGTGCCATAGAAAGTGTTAGAAATACCGCTGGAGCTGCTATATTAAAGATTATGCCCTATCTTTCACTAGCTGAAAGGAATGAAGTTGCAGTGGAACTTTTAAGAGCTTTGGAGATAGAGGGAAATAGATTTACAGAATACATTCCAAGATACACAGGACAGGCAGCTTTATGGCTTCAGCCAAAGGAGCTGGATGAATTCATAGATGATTCAATTTATAAGATTAAAACTTCAAATTC
The DNA here is from genome assembly GCF_041205085.1 of Clostridium moutaii. NCBI lineage: Bacteria > Bacillati > Bacillota > Clostridia > Eubacteriales > Clostridiaceae > Clostridium > Clostridium moutaii. The sequence continues at coordinate 167,166 of NZ_JBGEWD010000008.1, read as the reverse complement.
AAATTTGAAATCTCTAATCTTTAAAACTGTTGGGACTATTATATCCCATTACCAGCTTTACAATGATCGTTTTGAAGAAACCGAAAGCACTTATTTAAAAAGATTGAATAAAATGCTGGGTATATTGTTAAATGGCCTGGGCGACTATAATCCCCAAGTTAAACAATCTGCCTTTAGTGTTATAGGCAAGGAAATTTTTGATACCCCCTTTATGGATTTGACAAAAAAAGAATTGATATTTAAACTCATAGCTAAGAAAGTACTCACATTAATTACAGACAATGAAAATCAGGAGATACTGTTTTTAACCAGATCCGCCAGTTTAAATCACATATATAGATTTATATCGGATTTTAATTTCTTTTATGGTGACATAGATATACCCGTTCCTTCAAAAATAGCTTTTTTCCCTGGAACCTTTGATCCCTTTTCCCTAAGCCACAAGGAAATAGCAAAATACATTCGTGATTTAGGCTTTGAAGTATATTTGGCCATAGATGAATTTTCCTGGTCCAAAAAGACTCTGCCCAATCTTTTAAGAAGAAATATAGTAACTATGTCCATAGCCAGCGAATTGAACATATATGTTTACCCTGATATGTATCCCACAAATATATCCAACCGGTCAAACTTAAAAACATTGAGAGAAAATTTCCCGGATTCAAAAGTTTACATGTGCATAGGCAGTGATGTTCTTTTGAATGCCTCCAGTTATAAAGCTCCTAAAACTAGAAATTCCATTCACACCTTTTCCCATATAATATTTGAAAGAGGGAAAGATAATGACTTAAAACTGGCTGCAAAAAAAATAGAGGGAAATGTAATCGTGCTAAGTCTGACTTCAAAGTATTCAAGCATAAGTTCCAGCCAGATCAGAACTTCCATCGACGACAACAGGGACATTTCCACTTTGGTAGACCCTATGGCCGAACAGTACATATATGCAAATGGATTCTATCAAATGGAATCTCAGGACAAATATTCCATAAGCTCACTATGGCTTGACAGTGAAATTTTCCAAGAGTTTAATGATGAAATTCTGAGGAAAATAAGTCAGTGCATTCCCGATTGCACTGACAAGTTTATACGTAAAGTCAAAGAGATATCCCTTAAACCTTCCTTTTGTATTGTATTTCTTAAAAATACCAACACAGAGGAAATTCTGGGTTTTTGTATTTTACATTGGATTCACTCTTCTACATTGTATGATGAATTTAAAAGCACCATTGTATCTCAATATATACGTGAAAACAGTACAGGCAGAATTATATCAATAGATGGGATTTGCATTAAGGACAGATATAAAAGCGAGGAACTTTCCCAGATTCTTCTCACGGAAGCTATTTCTCTATATGTATCAAAAGATTATGAATACGCTGTATACAGAAATGCTTTTAATAAAGAACTATGCAGCAAAGATATTTTTTCCCTATTAAAGTTGTATGGATTTACAGAGGTGCCATTTTGTGATGACAATAATCCCGTATATGCAGTTAACATGAGCACCCCCTCCATAATTAATTTTGATATACAAAATATTATAAAAGAACCCTTTAGGAGTAATCCCAAGATTATGGAAACTTTAACTGAATGTCGTAAAAAATTAATTGAAGGTATAGCTAAACTACATCCTGGAGAGCTAATAATTTCCTTTAATGTGAATTTCGTATATCAATGTCTAATAAGAAAAATCTGCAAGGAAAATATGGTGCCCACTGACAATCTAATACCTAGAAAGCTAGGTGAAGCCATGTGTGTACCTTATGGAAATATACTGGAGCGATATGTTATACCAAATACCGTCACCAAGGCACTGCACACGGAAAAATTATTTTTCCCCGATATGAGGAAGTTTATAATAGGTGAATTTCCCCATTGCCTGAACCTGAGTACCCAGATAAAAATGATAAAGGCTTTTCAGCGTCCTGTAATATTAGTAGATGATTTACTGCATAAAGGATACAGGATAAAAGCAGTGGACCCTATTCTTAAACATGAAGACATAGAGGTAAAAAAAATTATTGTAGCAGTTTTATCCGGGAGAGGCAAAGATCTCATGGATATGCAGGGCAGATCCGTAGAAAGCGTATATTTTATTCCCAGATTGAAATTATGGTTTAATGAAAACTCCCTATATCCATTTATAGGTGGTGATGCACTTTTTAGAGGAAGTTATCCTGAAAGGAACCTCCTTCCTTCAATAAATTTAATTTTACCTTACACATATCCTGCATTTATAAGAAATACTCCAAAATCCAACATATACAATTTATCAAAGACTTGTCTGGAGAACAGTTTGAATATATTGGAGACAATAGAAAAAGAGTATCATATTATCCATGAAAAGAACTTAACCTTATCTTCTTTAGGCCAGGTATTTGCCATACCCAGATGTCCTGACCTGGGAGAAAACATCAGCTATAATCTGAATTTACCTGCATCCAGTTACATCAAAAACGATCTGGAGCTTCTAATCAGAATGAATCATGCTTTTGAGTAGATAAAATTAATTATTTTCAGTAAAATATATATTAGTCTTAGAAAATGAGGTGTTAAAATGCAATTTTACTATTATCTTTATAAAAACAAATTACTTATATCTGATGTCCCCTTCCCTTTTAAGCCCCTTACTGAAAAGGCGGCTTCCCTTTACAACGGATATATTTACAGACTAATAAATACAGACACCAGCAAATCTAAGCTATGTTATTATATAACCCATCCTTCTCAAATATTTTCAAAATATGAAAGTCTGGGTTTAATATGGGATAAAAATCAGATTATCTATAAGCTGCCAAAGTGGATCTTAAGATCTATTGAGGAAAACAGACTTCTATGTTTAAACACGGCTTACCCAAATTGGGAAGAAAAGTTAGGCCATACTATTCCGGTATTCTATGAAAATAAAGGTTTCCGCAAATGGGATTTAACCATAGTAGGTCTGGGAGATGTAGGTGGAACTTTAATTACAGGTCTCAGAATATTAGGAGGGAGCTGTATAAATACCATATCAATATATGACAGGGATAAAAATAAAATCAAGAGATGGGAATATGAATGTAATCAAATTATAGATTCAAATCCACATACTGTATTTCCTGAGATCCTGCCTTTGGAAAAGGAAAATGATTTATTTAAATGCCATATGTTTGTATTTTGTGTTTCAGTAGGTGTGCCTGAAGTAGGTAAAAAAGTATCCGATGTAAGGCTCATGCAATTTGAGGGGAATTCAAAAATAATAAAAAGCTATGCCCAAAAAGCCAGGGATTGTAATTTTTCCGGTATATTTGCAGTAGTTTCAGATCCTGTGGATTTACTGTGCAAATCAGCATTTAATGTGGGGTTATCACCTGATCAAATAAGAGGATATGGTCTAGGTGTAATGAATGCAAGAGCCAACTATTATGCTGCAAAAATTAATGGTGCCGAAAATTTCCTTCAGGATGGAAGATGCTTTGGTCCCCATGGTGAAGGTCTTGTAGTTGCAAACAGTATTGAACATTATGATGAAAAAGTCTCCGATTATTTGACGGAAAAAGCCAAAAATGCCAATCTCCACATGCGTGCTGTGGGTTTTAAACCCTATATTGCCCCTGCTATGTCTTCTGGCGGTTTTTCCATTATAAACACTATAAAAAGTGAGTGGAACTACAGCAGTACTTTCTTGGGAGGAGCTTTTATGGGATGCAGGAACAAACTTCTGCCTTATGGAACACAATTGGAATATTACAAAGATATGAAAGAGCCACTATTCTATAGATTGGAGAAAACCTATAACCAATTATTGAAATTTAAATACTAAATCTGCTTATAACATTCTTTATGGGGGTGAAATTATGGAAGAACTTTACGTTATATGCCCAAATGACAAAATATCTGCTCAACTAAAGAAAATGTTAGACAGCTTTATAGAAGAATTTGATATTATACACTATATAAGCAGTATCCATTGCAGCAATTTTAAAGATAAAAAAATGTTATTTTTACTGGAGTTGGGCAATACCTGCTTTGATATACCCATGCTGAATTTTTTCAGCAATTTAGATCTAAAATCCACAAATATTTTTCAGGGCTCCACTGCAGCCCTTCTGATTCACAGCAGCTCTGATCTTGGAACAAAAAGAGCTGCCCAGGATATAATTTTTATGGCCAATAATATGGGGTGTAATTTTATAGGCCATCCTCTAGTGGAAGCTACCGCCAATTTTAAAAACTTTTTAACCTGGCAGAAATCCCTTAAGCTTCCCCTGGATGAAATATGTACAAATTTAAGTTCCAAACTGGGGAAAAGACTGGCAGAATATAAACCTGCAGCAGTGGGTAAAAAAATAACAGTTTTATACTCATCCCCTCATAAAATATCCAATACACTTGATCTGTGGCATTTGACCTCTAAATATTTAAAAAAAATATCCATAGAGGAACTGCAGATTGAAAACGGCAAAATACTTGACTGCAAAGGTTGTCACTACAGGCTCTGTCTTCATTACGGCAAACAAAACAGTTGCTTTTATGGGGGATTCATGATAGAAAATGTACTGCCTTCTATAGAATCCTCGGATGCAGTGGTATGGCTGTGTCCAAATTACAATGATTCCATTGGTGCCAATTTAACTGCCACTATAAACAGGTTGACTGTTTTATACCATAAGATAAGTTTTTACAATAAGGCCTTATTTGGAATAATAATTTCAGGAAATTCAGGAAGTGACTCCGTAGCAAAACAACTTATAGGATCATTGAATATAAATAAAGGATTCAGGCTGCCCCCCAATTCAATAATCATGGAGACTGCCAATGATCCCAAAGCTATATTCAAAATACCGGATATAGAGCTAAAGGCAAAAATTTTTGCAGATAATATAATGAACAGCCTATAATTTTATACTGATACAATGGTTAACTGCAAAAAAAAATCAATAACAGTTTTTTTTATAAAAGAATATGTTAAAATAATAAGTGTTCATGTAATAATTTTTGAAATAGAGGCGAGAATTTTGATATATATAAAAACTAAAAAAGAAATAGGATATATGGCAGCAGCAGGTAAAATACTTGCATCCTGCCATAAAGAAATAGGAAAAATGATAAAACCTGGTATAACCACCATGGAAATAGACTCTTTTGTAGAAAAATATTTGAAAGAAAACCATGCCAAGCCGGAACAGAAAGGATACATGGGTTTTCCATATGCCACATGTGCCTCAGTAAATGATGAAGTTTGCCATGGCTTCCCAAATAAAAAGCCCTTAAAGGAAGGGGATATCGTAACCATTGATATGGTTGTAAACTTAAATGGCTGGCTGGCAGATTCTGCATGGTCCTATGCAGTGGGCAATATTTCAAAAGAAGCCCGGGATCTTATGAAAGTTACAAAGGAATGCCTTTATAAGGGTATTGAAAAAGCATTGGTGGGAAACCGAATAGGTGACATAGGTCATGAAATACAATCTTATGCAGAGCCCCTTGGTTATTCGGTGGTAAGAGATTATACAGGTCACGGTATAGGTAAGGTAATGCATGATGATGTAGCTGTTCCCCATTACGGAAAACCAGGAAGGGGTCTAAAGCTAAAAGATGGAATGGTAATTACCATAGAACCCATGATAGACATAGGCACTTATGAAGTTACTGTAGACCTTAATAACTGGACTGCACGTACTGCAGATGGGAGCTTATCTGCACAGTATGAACACACTATTGCTATAACAGATAATGGTCCTATTATTTTAACGGATCAGGATAATATATAAATATCTTGACATATGGCAACTACAAATAAGCACTGATTACCAGTGCTTATTTGTATATATCAAGTGATTTTTAGGTTCAGGATCTTAGAGGAACTCATACCGGGGTACAGCAGTACTTATCCCCACTTCAAAGAAAACGTGTAAACCTTCAATGTTTTATTGACAAAAACTTATACCATAAGTATAATATAATTGTTAACCTCAATTATATTATACGTTAACAATCAATTTCAGGGAGATGCTATTATTATGAATTTACATTTTTCAGTTAAGGAAATGAGCACTGCCGCTATTTTTACAGCTATAACAGCAATATTAGCTCAAATTTCCATACCGCTGCCCTTTACCCCTGTGCCAATTACTTTTCAAATATTTGCAGTATATATATCTGCTATAATTTTGGGCAGTCGTCTAGGGACATTATCTCAGATCATCTACTTACTTCTTGGAGCAATTGGAATACCCGTGTTTGCAAGTTTCACCGGTGGACTGCAAACCATAGTTGGACCAAGCGGAGGATTTTTAATAAGCTATCCAATAATATCATACATCATTGGGAAAATTTCAGAAAAGGATCTTAATCCTATAATGTCAATTTTAGGCCTTATAGTATCTTTAATAATTTGTTATTCTATAGGGACAATTCAATTCCACTTTGTAACAAATGTACCAATTCAAAAGTCAATATTACTCTGTGTAGCTCCATTTGTCCCTCTTGATACTGCAAAAATCATAGTTGCCTACTTAGCTGGACATAAGATCAAACAATCTCTTTTAAAGGCAAACTTGATAAAATGCTAACTTTAAGAGCTCATCATCTGCTATGTATTCAAGGATATTTGGGAAAAGGCTATAGTAAGGCTTTTGTAAAAAATATGGACAAAGTAGTGGACTCACTTAAAGACACCACTTTAATAAAAGTTATATCAAAAGTTGATGACATCTGTATAGCATGTCCTCATGCATTAGAAAATGATTGCTGTGAAAGCGAAGATAAAGTTTCTTTCTTTGACACCAGTGTATTAGAAACTTTGAAAATCAAAGTAAATAATATGTATCCATATGGAATCTTATTGGATATAATAAGGAAAAATTTAACTTTGAAAAGCTTCAAAGAAATCTGTGTTACCTGCACATGGTTTTCCTATGGTTATTGTGAAAGGGGATGCTTTTATGCTGGGCATTCCAGTCAAACATAGATAACATACAAGTTGATTTTTAGCATTTTGTTTACTTATCGTCAGGAGATATATCAAAATTACCTCCTGACATAAAATATATTCACATCTAGATGTTTAATCTTCATTAAAAAGTATAAGCCCTACATAACTAATGCTGTTTTCCCCATTATAATAAGACATTCCACAGCTTTCCTCCAGTTCCATCACATTAATGCCATAGGCTTCCAATGAAGAAAAAGTTTTGTCAGGATTTCTGCATTTTTCTCCATCAAGATAGGCACATCTTTTACATATCTTGCAGCAACCTACACTTAAAGGAAGAGTATCTTTAAACCCGTATTCGTTTTTAACTTTTTGGACAATTCTCCCAAATACTTCATTATGAGATTTTTCTGCCTCTTCTACAGCTTTTGTATCATATAAATCAGACAGCTCATGCACTGTCTGTATTAAGATTCCCTGTCTATACTGTCTTGCCTTATCTATCAATTCTTCAATAGGTCCCACCGCCGGAGGTCCCATCCAATTGGTATCATACATACCACACACATTTGATTCACAGGCATTTCTATACTCTGTAGAAAATTTAATTTTTGAAGTATCCACCATGGACACACTGTGAACATTTAATTTCAGTGCTTCTTTTACCAGATTGTCAAAATTAGCTTTCATAAATTTTTCACCCCTCTATTACATGTCTCTGATTTTACTTTATCATAATTTCTTCTGTCAGTAAAATTCGAACTCTGCATATGTGTTATAATAACTTCATAAAGTCAATTTATATTTATAGTAAAAGGAGGCGAGCTTTAGTGAAAGCTTTGTATTTCAGGTACAATCCTTCACTAAATATAATTTATGATAAACATAAAAATTCATGACTACCTAAAAAATATACTTTGCAATAAAATTGTCATAGGTTCTATAGAGGCAGCTGTTAAGGTGAAAGAATCAGATGATATGTTGACAGAAGAAATATCATTACTATCGGATAAAATAGCCTCGCAGTATAAATTACCGGATGTTTTAAAGATCGCTAATATACGTGCAGCAAGGGATGCATACAAAAAACTCGGAAAAGATCCCAGCAGATACAGGGTCTCATCTGAATCCTTGACACGGCGTATAGTAAAGGGAAATAAACTCTATAAAGTCAACAACATAGTGGATATAAACAATTTGATTTCCATCTACTCCTTTCATTCAGTATGTGCTTATGATTTAGACAAGATAGATTCAAAGATTTACTTTACCATAGGAAGTGAAGGTGAATGCTATAAGGGTATCGGCAAGGGTCAGGTGAATTTATCAAATATGCCTGTATTTGAGGATGGCAGGGGTAAGTTTGGAAGCACCACCTCTGACTCCATAAGAGCCATGGTGACAGAAGATACCAAAAGGCTTTTGATGAACATAGTCTCCTTCAACGGAGATAAAAATCTGGAAGAATATATGGACTATTGCAAGAAGCTCCTAATAAAATATGCAGAAGGTAAAATCATACATACCCAGATAATAAAATAAAACAGGGTACTGTCAAAATTTCCGACAGTACCCTGTTTTATCTATATTAACTATTTAATATCTATCTTTTTGGTATTATCATTGCCCTTTGCAGACTTTGGAAGATTTACTTTCAATACTCCATCCTTAAAAGAAGCATTAATGTTATTTTCATCTACATTATCAACATAAAAACTTCTTTTAAACTCTCCATAACTTCTCTCTTGTCTTACAAAGTTTTCATTTTTATCTTCCTTGGAATCTTCCCTCTTTGCGGATATAGTCAAATAATTATTGCTATAATCAATATTTATTGCGTCTTTATTTATTCCTGGAAGATCAGCCTCAACTACATAACTTTTTTCATTTTCCTTAAGATCAACTTTAAATCCTTTGCCAAATCCATTTATATTAATTGGTGCAAAGAAATCATCATTAAAAAATGAATTTACAAAGTTATCAAATACATCACCTCTTGTTAATGAATTATTCTTTTTAAATGGAACCATATCAAACATAATCTCTACCTCCTCATAAATCATTATGTTGTTATGATTACCTTCTGTAGAGGTAATCCTTATTACAGTTATTATAATACAACTAAGGTCAAAGAAAGTCAAAGTCTAAAATATATAGATTGTGCCATCATAAAGAAGTTATTTACAGCTATAATTACATAATTAAGCTTAAATAAAACATTTAATTATATATGCAAAATTTTCATGTTCTTTGTAATTTACTATAAAAATATCGATTTTTTGTTCTGAGCTAATTTTTAATTCAAATCTATAAAAATAACTAAAAAGGGTAGACAAAGGTTAATTTGCCTACCCTCTGTTCTTTTTATTTTTTATCAAAGCTGCACGACTAATTATTGACGGACCATATTTTTGGCGTATGACATCAATAACATCTTCTATTTTATTGTCCTTGTCTAAATGATCCTTTCCGCAATCCTTTTTTATCGTGTCAAACATGGATATTTGCCTTATCCTCCAGTTATCCACAAATCCGCTGATGCTTATTCCAAGCAGCCGTATTGGCAATTGTCCATCCCAGCTTTTCTCAAGCAGCTGGATTCCTGCTGAATAAATTTCTTTAGACAGACAAGTCGGCACAACGGTTGTCTGTCTGGTAATAGACTTGAAATTTGAATATTTAATACTGATTTGTACTGTATGACCCTTTTTCTTATATTTTCTCGCAGCCATTCCCACTTCATCAGAAAGCTGCATCAAAATAATTTTAGCATCTTCCATGTTAAATATATCATGAGGCACTGTAATAGACTTTCCAATGGATTTCACATCATTTTGCAGACGTGGTTTCAAGTTCGAATCATCAATACCATTGGCAAGATGATGAATTTTTTCTCCAACCTTTCCAAGTCTTTTTATAAGATATGTTCTGTTAAAAAGCGCCAGTTCTCCAATAGTACTAATCCCCATGCCCTGCAGTTTCTGTGAAGTCTGCTTCCCGATCCCATACATGGACTGGATGCTCATGGGCCATAATTTAAATTCGATATCCTTTCTCCAAAGCTCTGTAATTCCCAGTGGCTTTTTCATTTCAGAAGCCATTTTTGAAAGAAATTTATTTTCGGATATGCCTATGGAACATCCAAGTCCCAGTTTATTCTTAATATGGTAACTGATAAGTTCTGCTGATTCCATTGGCTTTCCAAATATTCTCTCACATCCTGTCATGTCAATCCATGCCTCATCAATACTATTTTGCTCGATAACAGGGCTATAGGAAGAAAGTATATCCATGACCTGACAGGATTTTTGTTTATAAAAATCCTTGTCAGGAGGAATAATAAGTAAATTAGGACAAAGCTTTAATGCTTCCCGTAAAATCATGGTGGTTTTGACCCCGAATTCTCGAGCTCTATAATTTGCAGTCAAAATAATTCCTCTTCGATTCTTAGGATCTCCTGCCACCGCAGCAGGTTTATCAACAATCTCGGGGTGTCTTATTGCCTCACAGCTTATAAAAAAAGCATTCATATCTACAAGAAAAATCACTTTCTGCATACTTACACCTTCCTTTTCCATTAGCTCTTTTATTCCCTCTATCTTAAAAACAACTCCTTTAATATTATATTATTAACTTGATAATATTAAAAATTTATATTATTATATAAATATAGGAATTGAATATTTATAGTTAAAAGGGAGTAATTAAAATTACAAAATCAACATTTCGATTTATTTTTTAAATCTGGTTTTGTAAACCCACGGGTAATAAGACTTTTAACATAATTCTATTTTAAATATGAATTATGTTGGAGGTCTTTATTTTTTTACTAATCACTAAATTTAGGAGGTAAATTTATGTCCACAAAAAAATCACTGCTGCACCTCTGTTTCTGGGCAGGAACAGCTTTACTTTTCAATATTGGGATCTACATTTTCATGGGACAAGAAAAAGCTCTATCTTTTCTGGGTGGGTACGTAATTGAACAAAGTCTAAGCCTGGATAATCTTTTCTTATTCCTGCTTATATTTGAGAGTTTTTCAATAAAACCGCAATATCAGAAAAGAGTGCTCACCTATGGAATTTTTGGAGCAATAGTATTGAGACTTATCTTTGTAATTTTAGGTGTGACCATTGTCAATAAATTTCATTGGATGCTCTATATATTTGGCCTTATTCTCATAATAAGCGGTATTAAAATGATTCTAAAGAATGACAACTCAAATGATTTCAGCAACAGCAAAATAATTAGACTTATCAATAAAATAATCCCAGTTTCCAGAGAATTGGCAGGAGAAAAGTTCTTTATTAAAAGGAATAAAGTTCTTTATGCAACTCCATTATTTGCCATACTGATATTGATAGAGTCCTCAGACATAATTTTTGCCATAGATTCAATTCCTGCTGTGTTTTCTATAACTACAGATCCCTTTATAGTATATACCTCCAATATATTTGCCATATTAGGGCTCAGGAATATGTATTTTCTCCTTGAAAAACTTCACAATAATTTTGCCTATGTTAAATATGGAGTTGCATGTATACTGATGTTTACAGGCGTTAAACTTTCAATTACCTTTTTCCATATAAATGTTTCAATAATAATATCTTTAGTAATTATATTTTCAATCATGATTATAAGCATTATGATTTCTTTTATCTTAAAGAAAAAAATAGAGCCCTGTGCTTGTTCTAAAACTATTAAAGAGACCATTAGGTAATTTGTATATATGCAAAGCCTTAAAAGTAGCAAATCCATCTATAATTTAATTTTTAGATGGATTTGTCATAATCTAGCTATACTCAAAATACCTATTGAATTCCCAATCTGTAACGGCTTCTTCATAAAGGCGTACTTCATTTCTACCTATTTGCAGAATTAATTTTACAAATTCCTCTCCGAAATATTTTTTTGCCGTCTTACTTTTATCAAGATAATTCAAAGCATGTTCTAAAGTTTTTGGCAATGGTCGCCCATTTCCCTGATATGCATCAGTAGATGCATCCTCACGTAAATCAAGTTCATTTTCCAATCCATACAATCCTCCTGCAAGACTTGCCCCAATTACCAAATAAGGATTTGCATCTGCCGATCCCATCCTCTGTTCTAATCTGCTGCCATTTCCATTATTAAGAAATGCTCTTACAGCTGTTGTGCGATTATCATACCCCCAGGATTCATTAATAGGTGCAAATGAATTTCTACTAAAAATGCCCTATGAATTTTTCTATTATAAATATCTAAAAAATATGCTATACAACTTTTGAGGATTTTATATCCATTTTAAATTGTTCATTGATTCCATTCACATCGGATTGTATATTAGCAATTAAATTCGGATTTTTGGATTTTTGCACAGTAAACCAAATAGCACCTATTGCCAACCAACCCAAAAATATAAATGGGAAAAGATTGTAAGGATAGCTAGGGACAGGATATATACTTCCTATAATAGGAATTAAAAGTATGCCGAATGTTACTAAGGAAACTATTATGTCTTTAATTTTTAATTGTTTTTCTTTATGCAAATATATTGGTGTAGCTATTGTGACAAGTACATAATTAAAAAGGAAACCAAAAGTTGCAACTGTTCCAAGCCAGCCATAGACGTCAGATATTTTATTATTAAAAGCTATTAAAATTATTGGAATTAATGAAAAAATTAATGAGATCACCGAAATAGATACAGCTGGAGTTTTATTGCCATGATGAACATTTGCCACGGAGGAATTTACTATTCTATGCCTTCCTATAGAGAATAGCACTCTGGCCCCTGCATTAGCGCAAGCCAAAAAACTAGCCCCAAAAAAGAGAAAGGTACATAGATTGATTTACGCAAATCCATGTACCTTTCTTTTTAATACATTTATTTCTATATTGAACTACTCTATTTATTCACTACATTTACGGATATTCCCTCCAAAAAATTTTTTAGGTTGTCCGCTGCAATATTCATGAGCCTTTGCCTTGTTTCCCTGGCTGCCCAGGATATATGAGGAGTAATTATACAGTTCTTTGCCCTTAAGAGCGGATTATCTTTATCTATGGGTTCTTCAGATGTGACATCCAAGGCTGCTCCTCTAATTTTTCCGCTGTTCAAGGCATCAGCTAAGTCCTGATCCACAATCAGAGGTCCCCGTGCATTATTTATTATTATAACCCCATCTTTCATTTTGCTTATGGAGGACCTGTTAATCATTCCCCTATTATCATCGGACAGAGGGCAGTGCAAAAAAATTACATCCGATTTTTCAAATATATCTTCCAATTTGACATATTTCATATTTTCACTTTCCAATTCTTTATTTTCATGCCTGTTATAGGCTATTACCTTCATTCCCATGGACTGTACTATTTTAGCAGTTGCCTGGCCTATTCTTCCATATCCTATAATTCCAGCTATTTTATTATCCAGCTCCATCAATGGCTGCTTCCAAAAGCACCACTCTCCAATTCTGTTCCACTCTCCATTTTTTACAGCTTCATTGTGAATCCACACATGATTGGTCAATTCCAGCAATAATGCCGCAGCCATTTGGGCCACAGATTGCGTGCCATAATTGGGAATATTGGTCACTGTAATACCAAGTTTTCTAGCTGCATCCACATCTACCACATTATATCCCGTAGCTAACACTCCTAAGAATTTCAGTTTAGGACAATTTTTAAATACATTTTCAGACAATGGAGTCTTATTGGTAAATACAATTTCTGCCTCCCCTATCCTTTCGATTATCAGATCATCATTGCTATTATCATATACAGTCCTGTCATAAACAGTTAAATCTCCAAACCTTTCCAATGGTTTCCAGGTTAAATCTCCTGGATTTAATATATATCCATCCAATACAACAATTTTCACACATACCACTCCTACCTCAATAATATAATAATTATTAACTGTTTAATTTCTCTATTATATTTTTACGTTTTTTTTATTATACCATATACCTTTATGTACAAAAATACCCTATAGAGTAGACTTTTTTAGAATCTGTTCTATAGAGTATTCACTGCTCTTTTATATTATCTATATTTTAAACTTATCAGTATATTGCTTTAACTTCAATGACATGTCATTTAATTTTGAAGCTATATTGGCCAATTGTTCCGTAGATGAACTCTGATCTTCTGCTACTGTAGAAATTTGAGTAAAGGATTCATTGATATCATTGCTTGCTTCCGCCGCATTGTCTACGGTTTCTATAACTCTATCCTTACTTTTGTTTATACCTTCAATAAAATCTGTGGTTTTTTGTATATGTGGAATCATAGACTGAATATTTTGTATTATATCATTAAAACAGTCTTCTGTATTTTTAGCAGTGGATATACCTTCCCCTATAATTTTTTCTGAGTCCGAGGTGAATTTAACTGTTTCATTGGATTCTTTTAATATATCTTTTATTAATTTTTCAATTTGATCAGAGGCTTTTCCGGACTGCTCTGAAAGAGAACGTATTTCATCTGCCACTACCGCAAATCCTTTACCTGCATCTCCCACCCTGGCTGCTTCTATTGCAGCATTTAGAGCAAGTAAGTTTGTCTGTTCCGATATAGAATTTATAACCTGTACTATTGTGGATATTTCAGAAGATTTATCATGTAATTTCCCAATTTTAATATTTATATTTTTAGATGAGCTGCCAATGTTGTTAATACTCTCATTTAAAGATACTAAATATTGCTTGCCGCTTATAGTTAATTCACTGGTTATTTTTGAAGAATTTCTTAAATTATCAATTACCTCATTTATAAGAGCAATTTTTTCAGATAAATTATCAAGACTTTCTTTTGCATAACCCACTTCTTCATTTTGAACCCGGGCATTTTTCTTAGAGGACTGTATACTGCCTGTAATTTCTTCTGCTGTGGCACTGACTTCTTCCGAAAAAGCTGCAAGTTCATCACATGAATTTATAATATTATTAGAAGAATATTTAATATCAGCTATTATACTTTTCAAATTATCCATCATTTTTTCATAGTTTCGTGAGAGTTTTCCTATCTCATCATCATTTTCTAGTATTTTAACTTCTTTTGTCAGATCTCCCTTTGATATTTCCTCGGAAATCTTTGCAAGCTCTGTTAAAGGGCTGATAATTTTAGCTATGACTTTATTAATTATGGCAACGACAATGGCAATTAAAATCAATGTGATTATTATGGAAAGTACCAGTGCCTTTTCAAACTTACTGTTCATCTCTTTAGTAGACATTGATACCAATACAGTTCCTTTTTTAGAATTACTTTGTTTATAAGGTACTGAGATTATGTAACTATCCCTATTTAGTTTCGTAATTATTTTCCTAAAAAGATATTTTTTGCAATTTTTAAACCATCATTTTCGGTCTGTGCAAGTATCACTTTTTTAAAACTAAATATTGTATAAACTTCTGAAATTATTATAGTGCTAATAATTAATATGACAAACATTATACAGAGCTTTATTTTTATGGATTTTTTACTTATATCCAAATTTAAAACCCCCTCTTTTATGATTTGCTATATAATCAGTAATTTTAATTTTTTTACACCATTATTATATTTCGTGCAATTTTATATTCACTACAGTCAATTTCAGCTATAACCTTTAATTATCAAATGATTCTTAGACTCAGGTGAAATTTGTTTATAAAAAAAAGGATCTACTCTGGCTAAGTAAACCCTTTAAATCTTTTCATTAATCCATATTACATTTTGTGCATTCCCGGCATGTTACTTATAATCTGGGGATTTACCATACCAAAAATCATCGCAACATGTGCAACTATTAAAAATCCGCCTACAAGAATAAAGTGAACTTTCAATTTTTCCTCATTGCTTTTATTTCTGAATATTATACCTAGTTCCATCAATGCTATTGGTAATAAAAATACTACACCACTTAAATAAAAACCCACTGCAACTACATCCACCCATGTATGCCATCCACCACCGCTTGTAAGGGGTATTACAACATTTACAAAAAGGTAAATGAATATTCCTGTAAAATAAAACCCATCAAAAATCCCCACAATTTTATTTAAAGTTCTTATAGCCCCTCGTTCAATTCTATTGTAAATTATAAAAAATTCTGTAATAGTGAGAGCTTCAGCACATATTACCGGTACAGCCATAAAAATAATTAAATTCCATGGCTGATTATTCATCAGCAAAGACATATAGTGTGTCATATTCATAATTTATAACCTCCAAAAAATTTTATATTAGTACAGAAGTATTTTATCAAAAAGGTGTGTAGATCTTATGAAGATATCTTGATTTTCAGCTATATAAAAAAAACCTGCCTTAAAATCCCGGCAGACCTTTCTTTTACTATATTCTCTCTTTAATCCAATTATGAATATCCTCTATAATACTGTCCTTTTCATCCTTCTCATTTAAAATTTCATGATAACACTTTGGATATATTTTTAAAGATTTATCCTTGGAAGATATATTTTTGTATAGCCACTTTGAAGCTTCATTTATTACTATTTGATCATTGCCTCCATGGAGTATAAGACAAGGATACTTATACTCTTTCACATTATTCTCAATCCAAATTGGCCCTTTTACAAAAGCTTCACCTAATAATTTAATGTTGCTTTCCTTTAACACAAGCGGATCTTCATCATAAGCCTTAACAACTTCTGGATCTCTGCTTATGAGATTGGAAAGAGCATTTGGCACTTTTTCAAAAGGATGTTTATCAAAAAAATCCCCTTTATTTTTAACAGCTTCAAAAGAAGGCAAATCTATTACTGCCGCACCTGAAAGTATCTGTCCATTTAATTTATTCTGATACTTCATTCCATAACCGGCAGTTATAAATCCTCCCATACTATGACCAAACATAAATATCGGAATACCTTTGTTTTCAATTTTGGCCATATTTACAAACAAGTCTGCATCATCAAAAAAATGCTGGAAATCATCTACATAACCTCTCTCTCCACCTGATCTTCCATGACCTCTATTATCAAATCTATATACGTTATAACCAAAATCATTTAATTTCTCAGTAAAATAATTATAGCGTCCCAAGTGTTCGCATAATCCATGAACAACTACCAATACAGCTTTTGGCTTTTCTACTAAGCTCTTTTTATAAAATAATTCAATACCATCAAAAGCTTTAATTTTTCCTTCAACACAATTAGCCATACAAATGCCTCCAATAAAGTTTTTTTAAATAAGTTTATATTTTTTTAACAACACCCATGTATTATTCTTCCAATGATAAAGAGATATATTATCAAAGTATTCATTAAAATCGAAGGGATATTTACATACATAATTCCATATATCCATAAAATTATCCTTTATTTTTTTTGAAACTACTGTACAATGAAATATTTTATTTTTCCCTTCATTTCTTTTGAAACTCATCCATGGTATTTTGTGTAATTGAGATATAAGGTCATCGTGAACTTTTTTTGCCTCGGATGACATCTTTACAGCCATATAAATTACATCTTCTCTGAATTTCCCATATTCGTCCAATTTTATAGGTGTTTGACTATTATTTTCAGAAAACCTTTCAAGTACATCTTTTACATCTTGAATTCTATCAGTTTCAAAAGGTGCCTTTATTGTAAAATGTGCAGGCAGCTTGGTTCGCCTTTTATTAAATTTATAGCATACACTACTGGTTAGTTTTTCATGGAATTTTAATGCAGAACCTCCTATAGCGCATACAATAACATATCGCTCCATTTTTATTCCCCCTACTTTATTATTTATTATATCAATTACCCGTAACTTATTAATATCAAAAATGACATTTGGACATAAAAAGTCGTCTAGGAATTATTACAGCCGATCTGACATAATATACAGAAAAAAATAATATTAATAAAAGATACTATATTTGTTAATATTAAGGAGATCTCATGAGGAAAAATAATTTTCATAGACTTAAATCCAATAAATCTTTAAGATCTTTAAAATTTAAGATTGGTGCAATGATAATCGGAATCATTATACTATCAGGTATATTTATATCCTTCCCACATTTTTTCAGAAATACTTATACAGTGACAATTGCCAGTAAACAAATAAAAAAACAAAATAACAGTACTGAATATTTAATTTATACCCAAATAGGAAATGGTGACACGAGAGTATTTAAAAATACAAACAGTTTATTGGAATTTAAATTTAACTCCGAGGATGTGTATGGAGGGTTTAGAATTAACAGAAAATATGAGATCAAAACCTATGGCTTCAGGATACCACTATTATCTTCTTATGAAAACATCATAAAGGTCAAGGCAATAGAATAAAATATGTTCCCTTCCTCCAAGGTGCTGCAAATTTTTTCCTGTCTGCCTTTATCAGCAAATGTATAAGTTAGTTTTCCCGAGGGAAAAAATAGTGACAGTACATACCACTGTCACTATTTTTAAAATTTAATATAATCAACCCATTGATTCCTAATATTCATAAAATACTCATCGCTGGTTATGGAATAAATTGCGTCAAGCAAATCTATATGAACTTTATGGTAATCCAAAGCGGGATTGGCATCTCTGGATGTCATAAGGTGACTTAAATCATAGCTTGTAAATCCACCTATATCATAGTAGGGAAGTACTATTTTAAGCGATTTAATTCCTTCATTAAAATAATAATCAACCTGACTGCCATTAATAGCAGAAGGTACTTGTTTTGCAAGCTGTGACCAATCATATATGCCCAGTAATGTAAACATATATCCATTAAGGGTATATGTAGGTATTGTATTTACATACTCCTGAAAAAATATATCACTCTTAAATCTAGGTTCGAGACTTCCAAGAGTATCCATAACGCCGCCCTGACTTATTGGTGTTATTAAGTAATCAAATGCCTTATTACCTGCAGTTATGTATTTTTTATTTCCTGTCATTTCATAAGCGCGTGCAAAAACATTCAAAGCTTGACCTTGAGCCATGCTTGAAGTCCAATTGCTTCCAAGGGACTCATATGAATAATAAGGAAACTTATACCTGAAACTGCCGTCGCTGTCCATATGACTTACAAGAAAATCAGCACATTTTACAAACTGATTCATCACTGAAGTATCCCCCTGCAAATATTTCGCATGCAGATATAGCGCATACTGACATATGGTTACAAAATTATACTGAGTTCCAAACTCCCGGTATGTTACCATTGGAATTCCATTTTCATCAAAGGTCAATATATCCGGTTTGTTTGTAGTAAAACGATCATTTGTAGAGAAATTTAAATACTCACCCATAGCTGTATAACCAATTGGATTGTCAAAATTAAAATCAAGTTTGCTGTATTCTTCAAGGGCATTTTGAACTATTGCCTTGGAGCTTTCTTTATAAACATATTTGCTTATTATAGGATTTTTTGATAATGCAACATTTTTATATACAGTTGCATTGACTTTTATGTCTTCAGGTACTTGCAACTGAAGCAGATAATTGTAGATATTCAAGGCTGCATCATAATTTCCCTGATTATGGGCCTTTACTGCAGTATTCAGTAAATGAGATGCACCATTATCAAAAGCTGATTTTAAACTGTAGTCATTAGGGTATAATGAAAGACCTAAAACTATATTTTTAAAGGCAGTCAGCTCATCAGAAGAGACTTGTCCATTATATGAATTTATAAAATCAGCTGGAGTAATGTCATCAGAATCCACAAAAAGCCTATTTATCAGATAATCTGGTACTACACTTTCGCCACCTGCTATTACACGTTCTTTCAATGTGTTCCTGTTGCTTCTAATCATCCTCACCTGATTTTGAGACATGTTGTCATCTACTAAAACCACAGGTGAGCTGTCTCTTGCAGCCAGAGGAGAAATAGATAATGCATCTGGATAATTTATCCCTGCTGCTATGTATATCTTTTGTATATTTGAAATATTATAAAGCTTGCTTATCACATCTGCATTGGTTTCATATCTGTCCTGACCACTGAGCCTTTCATAATCACCAAAATAAGAAGCTGTATTGTCCGGTATAACACCTTGTCCACCAATTATATAGACCTTTGAAGGTTTTACAGTATCTACATAATCTTTAACTACCTCCGGCACACCACTGCTGGGAGTTAATACCAAAGGCGCAGCTTTACTTGAAGCATATGGAGAAATAGACAGAGCATCTGCAAATCCTTCAGATGAAACAACAAATAGCTCATTGCCCCCAATTTGTTTTGCAATTTCAATAGATGTTTCAATTCTGGTACTTCCACCTAATCTCTGAACATCTATGTTTTTTTGAGTCAATTCATTTTCCACTTCGCTGGAAATAACACCAGTCCCTCCAATTAGAAATACCTTCTTAACACCAAGATTTGTAAGCTTATTTTGTACATCAGTGCTTAAAGTATTTCCTGCAGTCATGAGCAGCGGCGCATTGTATTTAACACTTAGAGGTGCCGAGCAAACTGCATCCGGAAAATTCTCACCTGAAACTATAATGGCATAATCAGAATGGTCAGTCCAGCCATAGTCAGCTACTTTCATATTGGTTGAATACCTGTCCACACCAAATAATCTGGTCATAGTTGCCGGTTGAGATTCAGCTTTGATTGCTGTTGGTTTAAGAAATATTATTATTACAACAATTAATAAAATAGTGATATTTTTTTTAGATAGCATAACTCCTCCTATTTGATTGTTTTTCTACTAAAAATAAAGTCAAAGTTCCTCTAATTTTAGGAACTGCCTTATAATTTAAATACAGTAAATAAATATATTAATTGAAATATTACATATTAATATTACTATATCAGTAAAAAAACGACAATGGGAAAACCAGTAAAGTTCCCCTGAGACCATTAGATCTTGCCATGGTCTCAGGGGAACTTTATGTTAAATGTTAGAGTTAGCGAATTTAACTCCATATTCTATAGAATTAATGAGGCTTTCTTCATTAGCCGTACCTTTTCCTGCCTTGCCAAAAGCTGTTCCATGATCTACTGAAACTCTTATTATAGGCAGCCCAAGAGTTATATTAACTCCACTTACCGAAGTCCATTTTTTCTTTTGTTCATCCCAGTTAAATCCAACAACCTTCATTGGAATATGACCTTGATCATGATACATTGCAACCACTATGTCATACTGACCACCTTTTGCTTTTGAAAACACTGTATCAGGAGGTACTGGTCCTTCAACATTTATTCCAAGCTTTCTTGCCTCTTCTATGGCAGGTTCTATTTCCTGTTTCTCTTCAAATCCAAACATTCCATTTTCCCCTGCATGTGGATTCAGACCTGCTACCCCCACCTTTGGATTAATTATTCCAAGTTTTTTACACGTATCATTTGCAAGTTTTATTACCTCAAATACTCTGTCTTTTTTTACACGATCACAAGCTTCTCTTAAAGATACATGAGTAGACACATGAACAACCCTTAAGTTATCACATGCAAGCATCATAGTATAATTTTTTGTATTTGTATAGTGTGCATATATTTCAGTATGACCTGAATAATGAAATCCCGCAAGATTCATTGCTTCCTTATTAATAGGTCCAGTTATGGTAGCATCTATTTTTTTATCCATGGCAAGTTCAATTACCTTTTTCACCGATTCAAAACCGGCTTTGCCTGCCATAGCAGATACCTTACCATGAACAAGATGCTCCATATCCGTATTTTTAAGATCATATACATCCATAACACCATATTTAAACTTTGCGTCATTTACGTCATAGATCTTATTTATTTTCAGATCCACATTGGCAATTTCTACTGCCTGTATCATAACATTGGCATCACCTACAACAAGGGGTCTGCATATTTCGTATATTTTCTCCTTTACCAAAGCTTTTGCAGCAATCTCCGGACCTATGCCCGCAGGATCACCCATTGTAATACCAAGTATCGGTTTTTTATCAATCATTTTTTTCATCCTTTCATTGTTTAAATTCATCTATATGATCATCTTTTCCTTTGGTTCGATACGTTCAACTTTTCCTAGTAAGAATATATAGTTAAAAATTGCAATTATAATTAAAAAAGCAGAGAATAATAGTGCGGGAACAAATGAACCAGTACTTCCTACTATAAATCCCGTAATTATAGGTCCTACAACTCCTCCCATATTTGAAACAGTGTTTTGCATTCCTGCTACTACTGAAGTCATATTCTTAGGTGCTACTTCTCCCGGAAGAGCCCAAACCTGGGAAGCTGCCATAGTATTACCAGACTTAGCAATACAAAGTAGTACAACTGCCAAAACTGCTGATTTAGTAAAAGCTGCCATTCCTATACAGGATGCCATAATCAATCCACAAATTAAGAATAATTTTCTAGTCGCAGTGAGGGATAATAATTTTTTAGAATAAACTTTATCAGATAAATATCCAGATAATACCTCTACTACCATAGCACACAATAATGGCAATGATGCTACAAAACCCATCTGAATTAAATTCATGCCTCTTTCTTTAACTAAATATGTAGGCAACCAGGTAATAAAAAAATATGAATTATAATTAATCATAAAAAATCCTATACACATTGCCCAGATATTTCGATACTTAAGCAATTGATACCACTTTATAGGCTGCTCTGTATCAGTAATTTCATTTTTCTTTCCTTTATTAATATACTCTAACTCTAATTTATTTACACCTTTATGTTCTTCTGGTGTCTCTCTAAAATATAAAAGCCATATTATTGTCCAAATTATACCTAATACGCCTATAAATGTAAATGTTAACTTCCAATCGAACTTATAAATAAGCCAGGCAATTAGGGGCATAGCAACGGCTCCTCCAAATTTAGAACCACTATCAAAAAGTCCCGAAACAGTAGCTCTTTCTTTATCTGGAAACCATTTTGAAGTAATACCTGCATTACTAGGATAAGCACCTGCTTCTCCAGCTCCCAATCCTATACGAAAACCCAACAGTGACTTAAATCCAACTGCCAATCCTGTTATGGAAGTCATCAATGACCACCAACCCACTGCAAAACCCAAAGTCTTTTTTTGTCCAAACCTATCCGCAACCCATCCTGCTGGGATCTGTAATAATGCATATGACCAGAAAAAGCCAGACATTAGAATTCCCATTTCACCAGATGATAAACTAAATTCTTTTGAAATATGTGGAGCAGCAGCCGAAAGTACAGTACGATCAATATAATTAATTGCAATTGCAGCCCACATCAGCATACCAACAACCCAACGCACATTTGTCATTTTATCATTTTTCAAATTAACTTTCAAAACTTATTCCCCCTTTAAACAAATTAGCCTAAATATTGTGACATATTCCCTATCATCCATTGATTTATAGTGTCATCTAAAGTTTATTGACCACAAAATTAGGTTTTTCTTTATTGACTAACACGTTTACAATATTTTCTACACAAGTCATTCCAAGTGCATTGACCGCTCCTGCAGTATATCCCGCTATGTGAGGTGATGCAATAAAATTGTCCAATTGAAACAATGGACTCGTTTTCATAGGTTCTTCTGAAAAAACATCAAGAGCAGCTCCTGAAATAATTTTCTCTTTTAATGATCTATATAAATCTTCTTCTACTACAATTTCACCACGTGAAGCATTGATTAAATAAGAAGTATTCTTCATAAATTTCATTTTTTCATAATCAATTAGGTTCCTGGTGCTTTCCATCAACGGAATATGAATTGTAACAAAATCACTTTGTTTTAGCACTTCTTCAAGTGATACAAATTGAATTCCGTTTTCAGATGCGAACTTTTTATCTGGATAGGGATCATAAGCCAATATTTTCATGTTAAATCCCCTTGCTCTCAACGCTACTTGTTTTCCAATACTCCCAAGTCCTATAATTCCCAAAGCTTTCCCATATACATCAGATCCAAAAATTCTAGGCCATTCACCTTTTTTTGTAAGTTCATTGGCTTGAGGTATCTGTCTTGCAATAGAAAGCACAAGTCCAAAAGCAAAATCTGCAACTGCATGTCTATTAGCATTTGGAACATTTGTTACATATACATTCCTTTTTTTAGCTGCTGCTAAATCGATGTTGTCCACGCCCACACCATGTTTACATACGATTTTCAATTTTGGTGCATTATCTAAAACCTTTGAGTTGATCTGGGTAAAAGCTACTATCAAAGCATCTACATCCTGTATCTTGCTTATAAACTTGTCCTCTTCAATGTCAGCAGGTAAATATTCTACCTGGATTCCATATTTGTTCAAATATTCAATAGGTTCTTTCGAGTACTTTGCAAAAGAAGGTGAAGTAGATATAACCTTCATTTTTAACACATCCTTTTTTAAATTTTTCCATCAAGTCGGCATAACCGGTAATATTTAAGCTATACCAACTTGAATGTTTTTATTGTTGCCCTCTAATAACGCATCCTCTGTTCACATCTTTCAATATATTTCCCTGTAATATAGAAATGGATTTAACCATAGCTGATTCCGATCCGAAACTTCCTGCCTTTGTTACAGCCAAAATCTCACCCTCATTTTTTAGCTTTCCAAATGGTATTCCGGGTTCCACCTCTCCAAGCAAGTTGAATTCACTGACATCTAACCTTTTAAATACCTGATAGGCTATATCCCCTCCAGTAACAAACAAGCTCTTTATTTTGAATTTGTCAATCACATATGCCGATACTTCTCCTAGAAATTTTGAAATCATATTACTTATTTCAATTAAACTGTATCCCCGTTTTATTCCTATTTTTTGAGTTTCTTTTACTTCAGCAGAGGAAAATATAGCAATGTTTTTATTTAAATTCACAGCATCAGACACTTTTTCCATTATTCCATCAAGCTCATATTTTCTACTCTTATCACTTAAAATAACCTCGGTTGATTTAATCTCTATTCCCATAGTATTTGTAGATAACAACAGTTCATTCAACTGCTTTCTGCTGGATTTGCTAACACTTCCAATTACAAATAAAATCCTATGGTGGTTTTCAGGCAGCACCTCAGCTCTATCCATTTTTTCTTTAAATCCATAAGTTGGCGGTAAAAACTCCATAAGCCCTGCGGAGCCGCACCATATAACAGAAAATTTAGTCATTTTTATAAAAGCAGTTATCTTCTTCAAATCACTTTCATCAACTGTATCTACTGTAATATAAAATATATTGTTGCTTTTAAAATTAATTAAACATTCAAGAACATGTTCATAACCTTTATCTAAATCCCTATGAGAAATATGCCCTACACTTCTATTTGACTGATTTCTAATCATCTCTGAAACAACAGAATCTTTTACAGGCGTCTTTGGGTCTCTCGCCACTTCTGTCTCAGTTAATTTTTTATGATTCAAATAATAAACTCCATTTATTACTTGCCTTCCATTTTTAGGGTAAGCTGGTGCGATGATAACAAAATCCTTTTGGAACACATCCTGCATAGCGTTAATTTCTTGTCCAATATTTCCTCTCATTGTAGAATCTATTTTTTTATACACCATATCAAAATACTTATCTTTCAAACATTCAGAAATATCTCTTACCCTGGCATAGGCTTCTTCTCCAGATATATCACGGCTATTTGTATTGCATATAATTGCATCATTTCTTTTTAGAGATAATTTATTCCAATTTAAAATCACAGAAACATTCAACCCATACTGAACTAACTGTCCTCCACAATCACTGGCACCCGTTAAATCATCTGAAATAACTGCTATTTTCATATATCTTCTCCATCTATTTATTTCAATAACTTATTATAGATGTTCTCTATATCTTGTATTCCTAATTTTTTAGGATTATTGCCCAGAAGTCGGGTGACCTTAGAGGCAGCTACAGCTAATCCATGAATATCTTCTTTCTTAACTCCATATTCTTTCAAGTTTTGTGGAATTTCAAGTATTTTAGTCCATTCTCTAAGACGTTCTATTACTTTTTCTGCAACTTTATTTGCCGGAAGATTTCGATCAATTCCCATAGGCTCTGCCACATCATAGAGCCTGTCAATAATGCAATCCATATTAAATTCCATCACATGAGGTAAAAGCATTGAATTGGCTACACCGTGGGCTATTTTAAAACTTCCTCCAAGGGGGTATGCCAATGCGTGAACTGCAGCTGTTCCCGCAGCTGTCAATGCCATACCTCCATAAAGTGATCCTAAAATCATATTTTCTCTTGCCTTTATGGATTTTCCATTTTCATAAGCTTCAACTATACTGGATGAAATTAACTTCATGGATCTCATTGCAAACATATCGCTTATTGGATTAGCTTTATTTGAAATATAAGACTCAAGTGAATGGATAAAAGCATCCATACCAGTAGAAGCTGTGATGGCCTTAGGCAGACCAACGGTCAGATTAGGATCCACCAGCACAAGTTTAGGAAGTAGATATCTGCTTACCATTCCTATCTTTAACTGCTCCTCGGGAAGAGTAACAATAGCATTTGGAGTCACTTCAGAGCCTGTCCCTGCAGTTGTTGGAATCAATATAGTAGGAGTTCCCGGATATTTAACCAGATCCGTACCCAGAATTTCCTTTATGGTATTATCGTTTTTTTCCAACACAGCCAGAATTTTAGTAGTATCTAAAACACTTCCTCCACCAATTCCAATTAACACATCATAATGTGCCTTCTTAATTTTACTGGATATATCTTCTATACTCTGGGCAGTAGGTTCTGGAATAGTATCTATATTAACATCAACTTTAATTCCCTTTTCATTTAACTGCCTGGTTATAATATCCACAAACCCTAAATCCTGCATGGGCTTTTGAGTAATAACCAGAACTGACTTCACTTCATCTCCTATAAGACCTATATTGTCTTTTAAAGTTTCAATAGAATTTTGCCCTGCAATAATATTATCTGCTGTTTGAAATTTATAGATTTTCTGCATATAATAGTCCCTCTCTTTCAATTTGTTTATATTTAATTTTTATAAAATTTAACCATTTCCTTAATTTTTTCAAGTGCTTCACCTGTTGGCTCAGTTGCAGGAAGTCTTGGAGGTCCTACCGGAATGCTGTATAGTTCAACCGCTTTTTTAAGTACCGATGGAAGGGTTCCATATTTAAATGTATCTCTAAGAGGTTGAATTTTTTTCTGAGCCTTTTCAGCTTCTTCAATATTTCGCTTTAACCAATTCTGATAAATTGATACAACCACATCGGGAAGCATATTGGAAGTAGCAGCTATTGCTCCTGTTCCTCCTGCCATAAGAGTTTTAAGTATCAATGAATCTGTACCTGCAAGTACAGAGAATTTCTCATTTTTAGTAATTTCTATATATTTTTGAATATTTTCAAACTTGCCGCTGCTGTCTTTAATACCAATTATATTATCTACTTTGGCCAATTCAGCTACTGTTTCAGGTTCTAGCGTCATCCCTGTTTTCCCAGGTATGTTATATAAAAGTATTGGAAGAGACACGGATTCAGCTATTGACTTATAATGCTGGATTACTTCACTTTGACTTGGAGTTATAAAATAAGGTGTTATAATTGAAAGAGCATCTGCCCCTATTTTCTCCATTTCTTTAGAAAGTTCAATTACTTCTTTAGTGCCATTGCCACCTGTACCTACAAAAACAGGTACTCTTCCATTTACCTCTTTAATAACAATTTCAGCAAATTTCAGTTTTTCTTCCCTGCTCAATAAATGGAATTCACCATTAGTCCCTAGAATAAAAATGCCATTGACCCCTGAATCAATAAGATGATTTACCAACTTCTTTGAAACCTCAATGTTAATTTTCTGATCTTTCGTCATAGGTGTAACCATTGCAGTAATAATTCCCTTTAAGTCCATTTCAATTTCCTCCTTATCTATACGAAACATATTTTTATAAATAATTTATTAATGTGTTTCATTTTAAAACATTATAAAATCGATTACACTTATATTATATATACATATGTTTTAAAATGCAATAGTTTTCATTATTTTTTTGTATAAAAAAAGGCGCTATTGCAATTTGCGCCATAAAGTTGAGCGACTGATTCCTAACTCTCTTGCCGCCTTGGACTGATTCATTTGATTTTTCTTTAACATCTTTTGGATGATATTTCTTTCAATTTCTTCCAATGTTCCTTTTAATTCAACACTATCATCTTCCAGTCCATGGTTACAAGGTATATTATCAAGTACCTGTTCCACATCATTTAATTCTATATAATCGTTTTTACAAAATATAACAATTTGTTCTATGGTCTTTTCAAACTGAAGTGTATTTCCAATCCACTTATATTCCTTTAATCTAAAAAGTGCATCATCTCTGATGCCCACGATCTGCTTTCCATAGAAAGTATTGAATTCATTGATAAAAAGTCTAGCTAAACTATCCATTTCATCCATTCTGTCTTTAAGGGGAGGAACCTTTAAAGTAATAAGAGAAAACATATAATACAGCTCTACACTGAACTTATCATCCTTTACCAATTTCTCCATATTGTCTAAAGATGACACTACAAATCTAGAAGTCAAATTACTGTTACAGCGAAAAAATTTCACTAAAATATTTTGGCCGTTTTCTGAAAGTTCCTGTATATCCTTAAAATAAACAGTACCCTTATCCATATTTAACATACTGTCTGACAACATATGGGTGGAAACTATTTTATTCCAATCTTCCTCCGAAATCAGATTACAATCCAAAGTAATAAAAGCTCCAGATTTAGTACCATAACCAAAATGTAAAAATTCTGCCAGATCATCTTTCTCAGTACCCTTTTCTCCAAAAATCCAGATAGGTATATTGGTATCTTTACATTTATTTACCTTTTTCAATATATTCTTCATATACTTACTTTCTAAAAGCAATGACAATGTTTTACCTGTATTACTGTTTTTTATAGTAATTCCATGAACTTTATCCTTTGAATAATTGGATATCTTATGTAACTTAAATAGTACATAAATTTTATCTTCGCTTTCTATTTGACTTCCTGATATTCTCCATACAAAATTATTAAGCTGAATTATAGTATTAAATTTACTCTGATTTAATACTGCAATTGCCCATTCTCTTTTTATAAAATCCAGTTTGTTCTCAAATACATTATTCATATAAGTATTGGAATAAACATAGTTCAGTTCTTTATCCAAAACTATAATTCCTTCGTTTACCTGTTCAATAACAGCAGCTGGTATCATCTGTTCTCTTCTAACTGTCTTTAAAACATTGTAAATTTTTCTAGCATCATTAAAGGATTTCAAAACACTTTCTTTGCCGGATGTGAATAATACCGTATTAAAGCCTAATTTTTTCGCTTTCTGAGTAGTTACTACATCACCGATAATTATCTGATAATCTTTTTTGCTAATTTCCTGTAATTTGGATACTACCTCATCTTCGCTGTAAATTACATAACTTGGAATATCAATATCAAGCAATGAGCAGACTGTAGCTGCACCTTCCGATATTTTTGGAAACCCGACAATGGCAGCCTTTCCCTTCAATCCACCGCTTACAAGAGTTACAACACGCAGCATATCATAGCCGGAAACTTCTATATCAACCACAGGAATATTTACTTCCCTCTGGATTAATTCTGATGTGCCACCCCTGCTTATAATAATATCAGCACCCATCTTTTGTGCTTTTTTTGCTATATCCACTCCTGCATTTAAATCCCCAACCTCTGCCTGTAAATCAATATCTTTTTGATCTTTACCTAATTGAAGGATTAATTCTTTCAATCCATTATAAGGAGCAATCGCCACAATCTTCATATCTTCTCCTCCTGTTTCAATTTAAAACACCTTTTTTTATTATATCAGAAAAAGCCATATTTTCCTATATATTTTTATCAAACATCTCTTCACAGATAACTAGATGATAAAAAGGGTTCAAAAATTTTTGAGCCCTTTTTAAATACTATTCAAATATCAATTTATAATCCACATTTTTCTAGTGCCTGTTTTAAATCATAAATAATATCCTCCGCACTTTCAAGTCCTATACTGAATCTGATATATCCATCTCTAAATTCTTCTGGATAGAAATTAATTCT
Organism: Clostridium moutaii; assembly: GCF_041205085.1. Taxonomy (NCBI): domain Bacteria; kingdom Bacillati; phylum Bacillota; class Clostridia; order Eubacteriales; family Clostridiaceae; genus Clostridium; species Clostridium moutaii. Next base: position 137,329 of record NZ_JBGEWD010000008.1, on the reverse strand, counting down.
TTCATCATCTGGACCCGTATAAACAATAAGACTTTCATCATGTCCAAGAGAAACTGCAGGCACAATAAGTTCAAGTGAATTTATAAATTTATTGTGGGTTTTACCGTCTGCTTTAAGTGCAAAAGCTATAACTCCCGAGTACATCTTCATCTGCTTTTTAGCAATTGCATGCTGTGGATGGCTTTTAAGTCCCGGATATGCAACAAATTTCACTGATGGATTTGATTCTAGATACTGGGCGACTTTAAGTGCAGTATCACTGTGCTGTTTCATGCGAAGTGGAAGTGTTACAACTCCTCTCATTATAAGCCATGCATTAAAAGGACTTATAGTGCCTCCAAGGTTAACCATTGCCTGACTTTTTATTTTATCTATAAGATCCTTTCTTCCTATTACTGCTCCGCCCATGGCATCACCATGTCCATTTATGTATTTTGTCAGACTATGTACCACAAGATCGGCCCCAAGTTCAAGAGGATGCTGCAGATATGGAGATGCAAAAGTACTGTCAACACTGAATAATGCTCCAATGGATTTAGCAATTTTCGATATTTCTGCAATATCACTTATTTTTGTAGTTGGATTTCCCGGAGTTTCAACATGAATAAGTTTTGTATTAGGTCTTATGGCTTTTTTTATCTCTTCTAAATTGGATGTATCTACAAGAGTTGCTTCTACCCCGTACTTATCCGGCAAGTACTGATTAAGCAGCCTGTAAACTGCTATATACGAAACATTTGAACAAATTACATGTGATTTGTTACTCAAAAATGTAAAAAACACGCCTGCAAGTGCAGCAACTCCGCTTGCCAGAACTACGCAATCCTCTCCACCTTCAAGTGCGGCCAATCTCTGCTGGAGATACAATTGATTTGCAGAAGTATTTCTAGTATAGAGTATCTGATTTGGATCACTCCAGTTAATTGATGATGCATCTTCTGGAAGTCTATAGCAATTCGCCATAGTTATAGGACGTCTAATAGAACCTGTCTCCTTATCAACACCATTACCTACATGTATGCACTTTGTTATAAAACTAGTTTCCCTGCTCATATATTTCCTCCTTATAAATTTAATAAATAATCATACTAAAAAAGTTGTCTTCCATAAGAAAAACAACTTAATTGCACAAGATATTTTTCTTATCTTTCAGAAAATTCTGCTGGAATTAACACCATACATTGTGAAATAACAATGTTGGTTGTCGGGTTTCACAGGGCCAGTCCCTCCACCACTCTTGATAAGATTTAATTTTCTATTTAATTTCTTTTATATTATATTAGAATCAATTTTTTGTCAAATAAAGTTTCCCCAAGGTGATTCAAAATTTTGCCATATCTCAGAGGAATCACAATTTTCTCTTTATCTCTAAAAGTGCTTTATTTAAACGCACTTTGGCATCATTAAATAGCCTATAATCTATATCTTTAACTTCTTCCTCACCAAAATACCTGTTTTCTATATATGTAGTGTATCTTATTTCAATTTGCATAGTTTGTACATCATTTAGAGAGCTGTAATGGGATGTAATATATCCACCTCTAAGCCCCTTCTCATCAATCTTTACATTAAATCCACTGTCTGAAAAAGAATCATATACAATATTTAAAAAATCCCTGGAGCAGGTTTTCCCTTCACGAGTTCCAAGGATTATGTCTGCCTTGGATTGTTCAAAAAAGCTGTGTAAATCCAGCAGATAAACATTTCCTTTTATTTTTAAAATTTTATTTATCTGTCTATAGAGACTTAAATGATAGGGTTTATATATTTTTTCTATTCTATCTTCTATTATATTTTCATCAAGTGCTTTACTGTAAATTTCCCTATTAAATGTGGTATTGTAATATATCAAAGACTTTGTATATTCATCATGTACATGTTTATTTTTAATATCCCTATTTACATCTATTACATATCGGCTGTAATTAGCTGAAATTGAATTTATATTTAATTCACTCAAAAAATCGTATAGATCTTTTAAAAACCAATCATTATTTGCGAGTATTACACCCTTTTTCATATTTTCTTTCATCTCTAAAGTTATGTTACTTGAACTGTGAGGTATGCTCGCTATAATATTACAGGGATTATCATTATTTTTTACCCTAACTGAATTCATTATACCATCCCCCTCCTATATGATGACCTTAATATCAATATACCACATAAATTCTATATATTACTATCTCTTCTTGCTAAATAAACTTATATAAGTGACATCCAGTACAAGGCCTGCATAGATGTAGATGAACATGAAACAAAAACAATACATCTTATCTAAAGACAGCCTGCAGATCCCATAATATATATTATTATATATTCTATTGCAACTTACTCCTTTCATTGTTTTATTTAAATTAAAACAAGTTTAAACATAAATGAAACAATTATATTAAAGATTTACATATTGGCTCTTTTTATTATTGGCACAAATATTGCTTTTATGATGTCATATATATTGGATTTTGCAAAATACCAAATTATTTATTAAAAGATGGAGGTAATTGTAAATGGGGAATGCCAATTCTATCATAGATAATAATTTTATATCTGAAAGAATGGATCGTCTGCCAGTATCAAAAATACATTATAAAATCTTATGTTTAACTGGACTTGGGATGTTTCTAGATAGCTTTGATATATATTTGGCAAGTAGTGTATTAGGTGCTTTATTAAAAAATGGATGGTCCACAATAACTTTAAATGCCACTTTCATTTCAGTATCATTTATAGGACTTTTAATAGGAGCTCTTATAACAGGATTTCTTGGAGATAAATATGGACGTAAATTTGTGTACAGACTTAATCTCTTAATTTTTGGAGGTGCATCCTTAGTTGCTGCAATTTCTCCAAATATGAGTTTTTTGATAGTATGCAGAGGCTTTATAGGTATAGGTCTTGGAGCCGAAATAGTTACAGGATATGCTCTTCTTGGAGAATTTGTCCCTGCAAAAGTTAGGGGACGATGGGTTTCCATGTTGTCATTGATAACTAATATAGCTGTACCTGTTTCTGCATTATTGGGCTTAATTATCATACCAACTATAGGTTGGAGATACATGTTTGTATTTGTAGGCATATCAGCATTAATTGTTTGGTACTTGAGGAAGGTAATTCCGGAATCTCCAAGATGGTATGAATCAAAAGGGAAAATGGAAGAAGCAGAAAAAACAATTCAAATATTTGAGAAAAGTGTAGAAAAAGATAACAACATAAAACTTCAACCAATATCTCCATCAGAAATACATGTAAATAAGAGAACTATTACTACTACCCCAGGAAAGTTTTCAGATTTATTTAAAGGCAAAACCTTATCAAGAACAATAGTCGGCTCTATAACTTTAATAACTATAAATACACTTATATACACTTTTATAACTTGGGTTCCTACATTATTTTTGAAAAGCGGTATAAATCTTTCAAAGTCATTAGGCTACACTACTATAATGATGATTGGTGCACCACTGGGTGCAATAATAGGAAGCTTTATTGTAGATAGATATGGTCGTAAATGGTGTATTGTATTATTTATGGTTTTGGCAGGTATTTTAGGATATGCATATCCACTTCAAAGAAATATGTTCACAATACTAGTACTAGGCTTCTTATTGACAATAGCCATATATATACTGGTAACACTAGGACTTGCAGTATATGTACCCGAACTCTTTCCAACAAAAATAAGACTCAGGGGAACTGGATTTGCAAATGCTGCTGGCAGATGTGCTACCATATTCAGCCCTTATGGAGTTGCCTGGCTATTGAATGATTATGGTTCAAAACCAGTATTCGCAGCTCTTGGAGTACTTTTAGCCTTAACTGCACTCATTATTGCTGTATTTGGGGTAGAAACAAAACAAAAACCATTAGACGAAATTTAAGATATTATTTTTATGTATCTTAACCAAAATAAAACAATAAATTTTTAGGAGGAAATCATTATGGGTAAAGGAAAAATAATAAAAGATTATATAAAAAGGGGAGATTTGTTGGTTTCACCAGGAGCATTCAACAGTATTTCTGCAAAAATAGTAGAACAAGTTGGTTTTAATTCCGTTTATATGACGGGCTATGGTGCTGCTGCCAATCTCTTAGGTTCACCGGATATAGGACTGCTTTCAGTATCTGAAATGACAAAACACCTATCATACATGAGCGAATCAGTAAATATACCTATAATTGCTGATGCTGATACTGGATATGGAAATGTATTAAACATGTATAGAACTGTTAAAGAATACGAAAGAGCAGGAGCTGCTGCTATACAGATAGAAGATCAATCCTGGCCAAAAAGATGCGGTCATATGGATGGTAAGCAAGTTATACCTGCCGAGGAAATGGTAGCAAAAATTAAAGCAGCAGTGGATGCAAGGCAGGATGAAGATACAGTTATCATAGCAAGAACTGATGCACTTGCTCCTATAGGATTTGACGAAGCAATAAGAAGAGGTAATTTATACAAGGAAGCAGGAGCAGATGTCATATTTGTAGAAGCACCTCCTGATGTAGAAAAATTAAAACAAATACCCAAATTAGTGAAAGCACCTATACTTGCCAATATGATAGAAGGCGGAAAAACTCCCGTACTTTCGGCTAAAGAACTTCAGAATTTAGGATTTGCAATAGCTATATATCCTGTTTCAACCTTATATGTTATGACAAAAGCAGTTAAAGTTCTTCTGCAAGGACTTAAAAGTACAGGTACAACTCAAGGCAAGATAAGTGACATGATAGATTTTCCTGAATTCAATGAAATTGTTGAATTAAGTAAAATAAGACAAACTGAAAAAAAATACAACAACATCTAGATATGAACTAATATAAGTGGATTATCTCAGAGTAAATTTTGAGGTAACCCATTATTTTTTAAGTTTATCTTTTATAAGAATTAACTAAAATTAATTGCATTTTTGACTTTTAAATATGCTTTCAGAACTATTTGTTATATTATATTTCTTTAAATATTTATCTAAAAAAGTTTTGCCCTGAAATCCAAATGTATTGTATTGTTTACATTTCATAAATATTTGAATTAAAAATATTATTTTATTAGAAAAATTTTTTTGTCATACTATTTTTATACACATATATTAATAAAAAAATACATTTTTAGATAATTTATGGTATAATAAATCATATAATTTGTTGAATTTAATGTCAAAAATAAAAATCTACGCAAAAAAAGTCTATTCCACTAATGCAAAATAACAGGGGAAATTTTTAAGTATAATAGTAGAAAAGGAGAAGCATATTATGATTTCGATAAATGCATTGGAAGATTTAAAAAAATTAGCAGAAACACAGGCTGATTTGATACCTGGGGGAATTGTATATGGAATTATAAATGGAGATACCATGGAATGGGTACAATATTCCAAATCTTTAAATATAAATGTGTTTTATGTTGGTCAAAAACTAAGAGAAGATAGTATAACTCGTAATGCCATTCGTGAGAAAAAGACATTAACTCAAAAAATTCCACGCTCTGTTTACGGGACAAGATTGGATATAATTTCAATTCCAATTGTAGATGAAACTGGTAAAGCTACCGGTGCATTTTCCATGGCGTTTCCACGATTACATCCTGTAGCCGGAGCTTTTGATAGGTTTGCACCAATATTATCTCAAATGTTTCCAGAAGGTGTCTTTTTATGTTTGACTGACCTAGAAAAATTTGTAAAGGTACAATCTTCAAAAAAATTCGATATACCTTCTATAAAAGTTGGAGATAAATTTGAAAGTGATTTTTTGAGCGGTGAAGTTATAAAAACGGGAAAAGAAAAAGAACAGGAATTGGATGCTTTAAAATTTGGAATTCCTGTAAGAAATGTTAGCTTTCCATTAATTGATGAAGATACTAACGATGTTGTTGGAACATTTTCCATAATAACACCAAGAGAAGTTGCGGTAAACTTAAAGGATATGTCCGGTAATCTTACGGAGAATATTACTGGTATATCTTCTGCTATTGAAGAATTAGCGGCATCTGCGTCACAAATTCATACCAATGAGCAGGAACTTAACAGCGACATTAACAAAATAATAAAATTATCAGAAGAAATAAATGAAGTGACTTCTTTCATAGAAAGTATTTCGGATGAGACAAAAATGCTGGGATTAAATGCTGCAATTGAAGCAGCTAGAGCAGGACAAGCAGGTAGTGGTTTTGGAGTTGTGGCAAATGAAATTAGGAAGTTGTCAGATCAAGCTAAAAGTACAGTGCCTAAAATCAAAAAATTAACAGATGATATTAAGGATAGAGTTGAAGAATCCAGTGAAAAGAGTAAAGGCTCATTATCTTCTAGCCAGGAACAGGCTGCTGCCACAGAAGAAATTACAGCAAGTATAGAAGAAATAACCACCATGTCAGAAAGACTAAATGAAATTGCTCGTAAACTTTAATCCGAATGTACATTCCCCCGAGGTGATACAAAATTCACCATTACCTCGGGAGAATTTTACCCACAGCCCCTTTAACATCTATAAGATCCCATAGTCCTTTATTTTACGCCATAATGTCGTCCTGCTCATATTGAGCTTTTTAGCAGTTTTCTCTCTGTTACCATTAAATTCAGAAAGAGCCTTTAAAATACATTCAACTTCTTTATTTTTATTTTCCATATTTATAGATTGTCTTTTCTTGTATAATTTATCTACTAATTCTTCTGCACTAAAATAATTTTCATCTTCATTTTCAATAAATACAGATATTCTTTTCAAAACATTTTTTAATTCTCTTACATTTCCTAAGAAATCATAATTCATAAGTATTTCAAATATTTTCTCCCACTTCTCTCTATACATTTTATAAAGATCTCCGAATCTTTTTGTTATAAGCTCTCTTGAAATTTCGGGTATATCTTTTCTTCTATCTCTAAGTGGAGGTATATTAAGTTCAAGAACACTCAATCTATAATAAAGATCCTCTCTAAAACTTTTGTTTAATACTTCTTCCCATAAATTTTTATTAGTAGCACTGATTATTCTTACATTTATGGGAATTATTTTGTCACTTCCAAGTCTCATAACTTCTTTTTCCTGTATGACCCTCAAAAATCTTGATTGAAGACTTCTAGGCATTTCAGCTATTTCATCAAGAAATATAGTGCCATTATGTGCTAATTCAAATAATCCAATTTTCCCTCCTTTTTTTGCCCCTGTAAAAGCTCCCTCTTCATATCCAAATAATTCCGATTCGAGAAGATTTTCCGGTAATGCTGCACAGTTGACAGCAACAAATGCTTCATTTTTACGCCTGCTCTCATTGTGTATACTGTTGACGAATAATTCCTTTCCCGTTCCCGATTCACCTGTAATAAGGACCGTAAAGTCACTTCTGGCATATTTTTTAGCCAATGTTATACAATCTTTTATAACCCTGGACTTTCCTTTTATATCATCAAAAGTATATTTTGCCACAAGTCCTTTAGTGTAAATTTCCCTTCTCACCTTATGTTCTGAATTCTGTATGGATTTTATATCCTGAAATGTAGCCACTGCTCCTTTAAATTGACCATCTATAGTAAGAGGCAGCCTATTCGTAAGAATGGTCTGCCTATTTATTTTTTGTATCTGATTTATCTCTTCTTTTTTAGTAATTATTATTTTATCAAGCCTTGTATTTTCTATAGTCTTGTCAACAGGTTTTCCTATGACATTCTCTTTAGATATTCCCATAATCTTTTCAGCCATTGGATTATACACCTGTATAATATTATTCTCATCCGTTGCCATAATTCCACAATAAGCATAATTTAAAATAGCATTTAACTGAATATTTTTATATCTTTGTTTGCCAATGGATTCCCTAAGCTGTATTGCATATCCTATTGCATTTATTATACTATCCTTAGAATAAATAAAAATGGAATTCAAACCTATTTCATCACAAATATCACATACCATGCTGGCGCCTATTATAGTATTAACCCCTGATTTTTTTAAATCATTCAATATATTTCTTAATTGATTGTCATCATTAAAACACTTTTGTATTATATTAATACTAAATATATTTTGATGTAAATTAAAATCTACTATAGGCTTTTTGTAAGTTACTATAGCCACGGTATTTGAATTTTTCTTTGCCACAGCAAGATTTTCCATCATACTAAAACCTGAAATTTTTATATCTACAATAGGAGCATCTGGAATATTGTATTTGAGCATTTCCAAATTACTGCTTCCGCTTACAAATACATCAACTTTATCATTATCCCATAAATTTTTTGCAATATTTACAGTATCTTTAAATTTTGAATTTATTATATACATTTTTTTTAATGTGTAATTATCTACATTTAACTTGACAGACTTAGTAAGCCTATCATAGCTCATAATTGCAATTCTTGGTTTCATAAAATCGCTTCCTTAATTAAATTTCCCCCGAGATGCCGTAAAATTTTACCACCACCTCGGGGGAACTACTACCATCCTCTTGAATATTTATGAAAACAGTCAAGGCAGACTTTCTTTCCATCTTCCATTCTTATTTTATTTTCGGATACCCCCTCACCGCATATTTCACACGTCATAGTTTTAAAAACCCTTGCAGTTTTGGGCATCTGAAAATCTGGCTTTTTAATATAAAAAATATCTTCTATTGGTGCTTCTAAAATGTATTTTTGTCTCTCCTCTTTATCCATCCTTATTTTTGAAGGTTTTGACACGATTCTTATGCTATCTCCATTTTCCCTGTTAAAAAATGAAAAAGCCATCTTTCCTGTTCCCCTGTATATTAAATTGCCCTTTCCTAAAGTACACCCTGTCATAACCTGCACTGCATCAACTCCGCAGGAATCGTTTTCAGTGACACATACTATTTCTTCATCTGTAGAAAAATTTATGTTCATATTTTTCCCAGCTGCTTCACAGGCCCTGAAACCTATAGCTAATCCAGGACATTTATGACCATGGAAGTCCACACATTTATTCCATAAATTTTCATTCATTAATAATCCACCTCCTTTTTTAATTATACTCCAAAATTCCCCCGAGGCGCTGTAAATCTTTATCACGACCTCGAGGGAACTATCTTCTATTTAAATTCCATGAACACTCTATCTCTTATTTGCAGAAATTTCTTTCCAATTCTATCTCTTTTTCTTGGTATGGGTACGTCTATTATACTTTTTATTTTTCCCGGACTTGGGGTCATAATTATAATTCTATCTGCAAGAAACACTGCCTCATCAATATCATGAGTAACAAAAATTATTGTCTTTTTCTTTTCTTCCCATATATTGGATATCTCATCTTGCATGTTCATTCTTGTCATTGCATCCAAAGCTCCAAAAGGCTCATCCATAAATATTACTTCTGGGTCCACCGCCAGAGCTCTTGCAATAGCTACCCGCTGCTGCATGCCCCCTGAAAGTTCAGAAGGACGATTTTTGCTGAATTTTGAGAGACCCACAAGTTCAATATACTCATCAGCAATTTTACCTCTCTCTTCCTTGCCGATATTTTTAACTTCAAGTCCAAGCTCCACATTTTTTTTAACTGTTCTCCAGGGAAGTAAGCCATAATTTTGAAATATGGTTATATAATTTATGGAAGGTTCAATTACTTCTTTACCATCTATAAATATATTTCCTGAAGAAGGCTTGTCAAATCCGGCTATTAAGTTTAAAAGAGTAGATTTTCCACAGCCGCTGGGGCCCAAAAGGCAAATAAATTCTCCCTTTTTTACATTCAAATTTATATTGTCTAGAGCTGTAAACTGTGTCTCTTTTTTATTTCCATACACCTTTTTAACTGAATTTATTTCTATAAACACACTATTTACCTCCCTGTCCAGGTACTGCAATACCCCAGGTCTTTCCTATCCACTTTTCGAAAAGAACAATTAGCTTATCCAGCAGCAACCCTAAAATCCCGATGAATATTATTCCTGCAAGCAGAAGATCGGATCTAATTGAGTTCCTTGAATCTACAATCAAATAACCAAGTCCAGACTGGGCTCCCACCATTTCACCAGCTACAAGAAATATCCATGCAGTTCCAACAGCTATATGCAGTCCGGTAGCTATATTGGGAAAAACAGCCGGAAATATTATCTTGGTCAATATACTGGGCTGCTTTATACCAAAATTTTTAGCAACTTTCAAATAAGTTCTATCTATATTTTTTACAGCTGATACTGTAGAAAGCAAAACCGGAAAAAAAGCAGCAATAAATATTATCACAATAGCTGGTATATCTCCTATGCCAAACCACAATACAATAAAAGGTGACCATGCAATAGGAGAAATAGGCCTTAAGATCTGGGCAATAGGATCAAAAATGCCCCAGAGTTTTTGAAACCATCCAAAAACAAGTCCCAAAATTATTGCACTAACCACTGCTGATAAATATCCCAGGAAAAATCGAAACAAACTTACCTTTATATCAGTAAACAGCACACCATTAACAATAAGCTCCTTCATCCCCTCTACCACTTTGGCAGGTGAGGGTAGAAGCGATGGCTCGTATTTACCCGATAAAACCAGAGCTTCCCATACAGCTAATAAAATTCCGAATCCTATAAATACATTTGCAATCTTTCTCAACTTGCTCATTTTTATCACTCAGCCTTACTAATCAGTGAATTATCAACAAAATCATCATACTTAGGAGGATCTTTCAATAAATTCATATTTATAAGATATTTTGTCAAAACATCATAATCACTTTTTTCAATTTTCAAATCAGTATAAGATGTATACTTTAAAGACGCATCCAATACCTTTTTATCAACACTCATATATTTTGATGCTATTTTCTGCACCTTTTCATCCTTGGCTTCAGCTTCTTTTCCCGCTTTAATATATCCATTTACAAACTCCTGTGCCGCTTCTTTATTATTTTTTATAAAATCATTTCTAAGTACCAATCCACAGCAAATTGAATTTTTCCATATGTCTGCAGATGTATACAATATCTTTCCTTTGCCGTTTACTACGGATTTAGAAGCAAAAGGTTCTGCAACTATATATCCAGAAACACGTCCTTCAGCCAATGCGGAAGGCATCTCTGCAGGAGTAAGCTCTACTGTTTTTACATCGGAATAATTAATTCCTGCATTTTTAAGTGCCTGATAAAGCAAAATATTCATGGTAGAAAACTTTTGAGGTATTGCAACAGTCTTACCCTTTAAATCAGTTATGTTTTTAATATCTTTGGAAACTATAATATTTGTCCCATCTCTGTGCCCAAGTGCAACAGCTTTTAAATCTATACCCTGCTCTTTAGCTTTCATTGCAAGCTGTATAAGTACAGAAGCTCCATCAACCTTTCCTGTATTTAAAGCATCCATTAGCTCCGGCCATGTTCCAAACTTAACAAGTTCAATATTCACATCTTTAAATTGATTCTTATTGACCTTTGCATCCTCATTTTCTACATATAAAGGTACGGCATGAGTTATAGGTAAATATGCTATTTTAATTGTTTTCTTTTCATTACTTCCTGTTGTATTTTTACCTCCGCATGCAGTAAGCCCTAAAACAAGACTCAACACAAGTGTACCTATAATAAGTCTTCCCAATCTTTTCATAATGATCAACCTCACTTAAACTAAATTTTAATCCCAGTTAAGGGCTTTCCTCTTTTGTTTTAAATTATCAATTATCCTGTTTGCCAGTTTAATTGGATCTACATCCACAGTCATGGTAGAACCCAGTGACTTTTTAGTTCCAGTCAATATAAAATTCATAACATTGTCCGACCCTTGTACTGGTGCATGAACACAATGATAGGAATTTACTCCTAAAAGTCTGAAAGCAAGTGCTGCTCCTATTCCCTTTTCATTGGACCATTCAGGACTTGCCAGTGCATATGGCATATCTTTAATTGCTTCCCCGGCTTCCGCGGCTACACATGAAAACACTCCTGAAGCCCTTGCATTATCTATGCACTCTCCCATATGCCATACCGGTGGAAGATCCGGTTCCAGAAAACTTCTCAAACCCTGACCTGTTTTTTCAAGTGCTGAAACATTGCAATATCCCAATTTCAACAGTGGAAATGATGCACAGCCATTAGTCAATACAAGAACATTGTTCTTAATCAATACATCTGCAACATCTACGACTGCCTTTTCATAAATCACTCTGGGATTATTACATCCTACCAGATTTACAATTCCTAAAATCTTTCCACTTTTCAGTGCTTCTAAAATCGGCTTCATCCCTTTAAATCTATTCTGTACATATTCAAGAGAAAAACCAACTTCTGCATCCACTTCATAAGGCGGTATAAATACAGGCATACCCTTTCTGTTCTCAAAACTTTCGATTGCCCTTGTAACTATTTTTCTTGCAATGGCCTGGGTCTCATTTATATTGGAATGATCATGGTTATAGGCATAATGCTCAGCTCCCGGAAGCCTTGAGGAATCACTTGTGGTGACAACCACGGTTTTATAACATGCTGCCACCTCCATAATTGACGGAAATACATCCTGAACATCAGCCACCCATAGATCCAAAGCTCCTGTACCAAGCACCAATTCTGCACCTACTGCATTTGACAACGGAATTACCCCATTATATCTATACATTGCTGAAAGCCCGGAACAACATATTCCATAAAATTGTATACCCTTAGCTCCTTTTTCTTTAGCAAGTTTAATAAATTCCTCACTATGTCCCTGTTTTATGATCTCACTTACAAGAACCGGTAAATGTCCATGAACTGCTATATTTACATAACCTTTTTTAAGTGCCCCTACATTGACTTTGGAAGTTCTCCTGCCTCCTATACCAAAAAGGCTGTCCGTTGCAATATTGGATCCTACAACACCTGACCATACAAATGCAAGTCCACATCTTAAAAATTGCTTCATCACATTTCTCCAGTCACCATCCGTTGCAGCACCTGTTCTATGAAGTGCCTCAAACACTTCATGATAGGCTCCTATAGGCAATATATCCATATTGCTCCATACCTTTATTCTCTCAGGAGGTGCACATGCCTGTATTGTTTTATACTCACCTGGAACAGTTCTTGATATATCCTCCAATAAAATATCCGCAACTTTTGATGCAAGCTCCTCTACTGTTTTTCCCTCTGTATCTATTCCAAATTGCTCTGCGGTTTTCAGCACCTTATCTTTTCCTTCAATAGGCAAATTAAGTTTACCTTCTGCTGCATATTTTAAAGCAAGAATAACTTCTCTCGCATGTATTCCATGGGCTGCAACTCCCCCTGCAAGACCTCTTAACAAATTTCTGGACACTATAAGATCTGCATCAGCTCCACATACTCCCTTGGGGCTTTTAGGAGTAATTTTACAAGGCCCCATATAACAAATCCGGCAGCATACCCCTGCAAGACCAAAACTGCATTGTGGTTTCTGCCTGTCAAATCTATCAAAAGTTGTGTCACATCCTATTTGTTCCATGTGCAATATCATTTCCTTTACTGCCGGATCTGGAGTCTTGTCAAGGACATCCTGTTTTGATGCAAAAGTCTTTTTATATTCGGCTACTGCCTTCATGTAATCATTAACGCCGCCATGGTGATGGTGTTCATGGACATGTTCATCATTATGATCATGTTCATGATGATAATGGTTATTTTCATCAGAATTCATTGTTTAAAACCCTCCTAAATCTAAATAATTTAAATTACTAGGAACTTTTGTAAAATAAAAAGCTTTTTTGTAAAATGAGATACAAAAAAGCCATACTTTTTTCTCATCTTTCAGACCGTAGTCTGCTGGAATTAGCACCATGCATTAAATAAATTCAGGTTGCCGGACGTCATAGGGCCAGTCCCTCGGTCACTCTAGATAAGAACTAATTATTAAATTTTATATGTTCATTATATAATTCTACAATTTTTTTGTCAATAAAATTCCCCCGAGGTACTATAAAATTTTGTCAATGCCTTGGGGGAATTATCTTACATCTGCTGATGCATAAGTGCCATTTCAACAACTCTGCTTAAATATTGTCTTGCTTGAGTCATTGACATGCTGCAATTTGTCAATGTGGTTAANCTGATGCATAAGTGCCATTTCAACAACTCTGCTTAAATATTGTCTTGCTTGAGTCATTGACATGCTGCAATTTGTCAATGTGGTTAATAACTCTGGATGATGACACTCAAACATCCTTACAATCTCTTGAGTATCTGTTCGTATTCTTTCCCTGTCTGCCTCTGATATATTTTCCGTCATGTCTTGCATTTTTTGTCCCATATCAGGCATATGCTGCATAGGTGGTGTTGTACTTTCATTATCCATTCTATTCTCTTCAGGTTCCTCATTTCTGAACATGGATTTGTATTTCCTCGGCATTGCAGGCCTATTCATAATTCTGCTGTTCATTCTGCAATAGCAGCACATTGGCATGATTTCCATCTCTGGATGTATATATGGATACATAAAAACCTCCGATAAAATTTTCTTACGATATTATACTATGCAAAAGATTTACATAAAGGTACATAGTTCATCACAACCATATATTCCATAAATTATTAAAAAGGTAGTAACTTTGAAAATAGCTAATTTCAACTGCCTATATATTCTTTTCTAATCTGTTCCAAATCTGCATTTTTCGAATTATCCACTACAACTATAGCTCCTATAACATTGCCATCCTTTGAAATTGTATATATATCATTCTCATTAAAAGAAATATCAACTTCAACAATTCCTTTTTTGCCTTGAAAAGAAGCAATTGAATTACCTGTATTAAGAGATGAAATTATAAAAGTTCCCTCTGGAGTATCAAAATTACTTAAATCGAAGTTCAAAATTGTGTCAACATTCTTTGTTACAACTACAATCAATGGTTCAAACTCATATCCTGTCCCTTTAATTGAAGCAGTCTGCCTGTTTCCCGAGTCTGCAGCTTTTTGAATCAATCGGCTAGTCTCAACTTTACTTAAATCTGTACCATAAATGCTTGGTTCTTTAGCTGTAGAATCTCCTGATCCTGCAGCTGACCCATTCATATTACAACCAGGCATTCCGCTGGATGGAGCCGGTATTGAAGAATCAGGTCTTGAAGTATCTACAGTTGAAATATCGTCAACCACCTTAATTACACCCCTAATCATACCCATTCCACAGCTGAAATTTATATCTTTATCTTTTGGTGTAAATTCAATTACATTTTCACCAGATTGTAAATTCTTTTGGATGTTTAAGGAAGGTACAATAATTTGTCCGTTACAGGAGTTAAGCGCTTTGCCGTTAATTATCCATTTTACAGGCATATTTTTTTGAACATACAATCCATTTGGAGTATATCCTGCATCATCTGCTGTCATTTTAATTACCTGAACTCCATTTTCTACAGTTGGTTTAGCAAGGTTTGAAGATGATGTGGATGTTTTGCTATCAGATAAACCAGCTGCCAATGTGGATACGGTTGGTATGTTTACACCAGCTAATCCCAGTCCCCTGGTTCCCATTATAATACCCAGAACCACCACTAGTATTCCACTAAATTTTAATAGGGTTTTTGTATATTCTCTGCTCATCAGACCTGATAATGCACCAAGGCTTAACATTAAAGGTATTGTACCAAGAGAAAATACCATCATGGATACTGCTCCATTAAGAGCACTTCCTGTTCCCAAGGCGTACAACTGCATTGTCTGAAGTGGACCGCATGGCATAAGTCCATTGAGAACACCAATTAGAAAGGGTGCCTTGGGTTTTTTCTTTACTGAACAAGCAGACCATGGAAGTTTTATGTTTAATTTTCTAAAGAAACTATAACCGCTCATGTTAAGTCCCATTATTATCATGAATATACCGGCAAATATTTGAAGTCCAGCTTTCACGGATATGGATAGAGAAAACACTGATCCTAGGGCACCAACTATCCCACCGATTACCGTATAAGATAAAACTCTTCCTGCATTGTATAAAACAGCAGGTTTAATAGAATCAATTTTACTCTTGTTATCTCTATTTATACTTTGTGACAGCATTATTCCACCACACATACCCACACAATGTATTGATGTAAGTACTCCAACCATAAACAAAACCAAATACGTGGCACCATTAAGTCTGGAGGTCATATCCACTCCGCCTGTTGAATTTCCAATCAATATAATTGCAGCTGCAATTACAAATATACCGGCTATTTTATACTTATCTGAACTTTCAGTACTATAGCCGCCTGCTTTAATTGCGGTTTTAATATCTTCAGAGTTGCAGAGATCTGCATCATATTCTACAACTAAAGATTCTTCGTTAAAGCTTGCTACAGCATTTTTTACACCGTCTAATTTTTTAACTGCCTTTTCTACCCGTAATTCACAGGAAACGCATGTCATATCAAAAACTTTAAATTTTTCTTTTTTAACGTTCACATCTTCAACTCCTATATAATCTTCATTATTTAAATATAAAATAAAATTATGCAGATAAAAATCCAATTTAATAAGTCAAGTATATACATTTCATATGAAGATATTATGAAAGTAAAAATAAAAATCAGCACTAAAATCTTCATAAAAACAACATACTAATTTGGTAAACTAATTTAAAATTATATTTAGTACTAAAATTGTAAATATATAAAATTACCTGTAAAATATAATAAAGTTACTACAAGTTTGGAAGTGATATTTTTGCAAAGTATTAGGAAAAGATTAAGTATAATAATTATTTTCTGCTCAATTATTTCTGTTGTTTTATTGGCATTATCCGTTAACTTTACAATAAACAGCACCTTTAATAAATATATGATGGACACCCAGAATAACAGAAACAGCAGGATTGTGGATTATTTTCAGCAAATATATAAAAGAGATAAAAAATGGACTACAAGTTCCGGGGAGGAAATAATGCATGAAGCTTATATGAGCAATTACTGTTTAACCCTTTTAGATGCTGATAAGAATGTAATTTGGGGCATGAATTCCAATGATATAAAAGAAAAAGCTCATATAATGATGCAAAAGGTTTATAATAACAAGGGAATTTATACATCAAGCTCCCTTAAAATTAAATTCCATGGTAAAGTTGTGGGCTATGTGGTAATTGGACAATATTCTCCGATTTTGCTGACACAGCAGGACATAGATTTTAAGATATCCGTAAACAGGAGTATTATTATAAGTGTTATAGCGGCAATTATTATTGCTGTTATAATCAGCATAATCATATCAAAACAATTTTCATCACCTATTAAATCCGTTTCGGATACTTCTGTTAAACTTTCCAGGGGCAGATATGACTCCACATCAAATATAAAAAGTAATATAAAAGAACTGAATAATTTAACTGAGAGCATAAATACCTTGGGGAAAATATTAAAAGAGCAGGATCTCATTAGAAGAAGGCTGGTCTCAGATATTTCCCACGAAATAAGAACTCCATTAAATATTCTTCAAAATAATTTAGAAGCAATGATTGACGGAATATTTCCTGTAAATAAAGAACGTTTAAATTATTTAAACCAGGAGGTCATAAGGTTTGGCAAACTGTTAAACAACTTAAATATTTTAAAGCAATTTGAAGAGGAAAAATTAGGTCTGGATATGATGGAGACTATATCTTTGGATGAACTGGTTTCTGCTGTAAGCAGCAAACTCTCCATTGATTTTAAAAATAAAAATATTAATCTCATACTAAATATTGAAAGTGATAAAAAATTTCAAGTACTAGGAAATGAAGACAGGTTGAAGCAGGTCTTTATAAATTTATTATCCAATGCCATTAAATTTACCCCATCTGGAGGAACTGTATGGATTGATTTATACACAAATGTGAATAAAATCATAGTTAAAATAAAAGATAACGGCATGGGTATAAAGAAGGATGATCTTCCCTATATTTTTGAAAGGTTGTACAGAGGAGATAAAAGCCGACGTAAAATAGAAGGAAGCGGTATTGGATTAACTATTGTAAAAAAAATACTTACTCTTCATTCCGCCACTATTGATGTTGACAGTACTTTTGGCACAGGAACATCATTTACATTATATTTTAACAAAGACAAGGAGAATGATAATGAATAATATTTTGATAATTGAAGATGAAGTAAAAGTATCGGAAGTAATTAAAGCTTATCTTCAAAGAGAGGGTTATAACGTACACTGTGCAGCCAAAGGATATGATGGAATCAGTTTATTCAACAAGATAAATTTTCAGCTTGTCATATTGGATTTGATGCTGCCGGATATTGACGGAGAAGAGGTATGTAAAATTATAAGGGAAATATCAGATGTGCATATATTCATGCTTACTGCAAAGGTAGAGCTAAGTGATAAAATTGAAGGACTTAATATTGGAGCTGATGAATATCTAACTAAACCATTGAGCCCAAGAGAACTGACAGCAAGGGTAAACGCACTGTTTAGAAGGGTAGATTCAAATAAAGTAACAATACTTTCATATGACAACGGAAGGCTTAAAATTGATAAAGAAAGGAGAAGTGTTCAGGTAAAAGGTAAATATATAATTCTCACTCCCAACGAATTTGACATTTTGTATACTCTTGCTTCAAACGAAGGTAAAGTTCTATCCCGGGAACAACTTATAAGAAATATCTATGGCATCGATTTTGAAGGATCCGACAGAACTATAGATGCCCATATCAAAAATTTGAGGAAAAAGATAGAAGATAATAGTAAAGTTCCAAAATATATAATCACTGTAGTCAAAATAGGTTATAAATTTGGAAGTATAAGAGACTCAAAACAATGAATTTTATATAGTAAAAAAAGCTGGGAAATGTAAGTGGATTCATGTAAAAAACAAATCTGCTTACATTCCTGCAGCCCTTTATAGTTAATATCTATAATCTAGCCATTAACCTTTTTAACATTTGTATTTTCTTTATTTTCTTCCATATCATTACAGCATTTATTCTTTTTAGAATGCATGAACATCACTATTACCATTAAAAGCATCATTATGGGACATATAAACGGAGCTGCTGCTGCAAGCATGATCTTAAATCTTGGTGCCAGCCCTAAAAATGGTAAAGATGCTACTAAAATTATTGGAATAGCACAGCAAAGAACCATCATAAGCATATGACTTATTCCACTGTGGCCACTTTTATTGTTCATATTATTACTTCCATGACAATTCATATAAATACTCCTCACTTATTTTATTGATTTAATAATATGATATTGTTGTGGAGATATTATGAAGAAATATAAGCTTATTTATATTTTTCCTTTAAACTTATATACGATATCACTTAAATATCACTTGCAGCACCATTTTTTGATAAATAAAAACCACCAATTAGCCATATATCCACGGACTAATTGGTGGTCAAGCAACTCCTAACTCATCTAAACACTCTGATTCTACTTGAATATTCGTCACCCTTTTCCAATTACTTTTTATAATGTACAGTACATTATAAAAATTTATTGCATTTACCTAAATTCAACTTTCAACAGATATACAATTGATTGACAATTGTTCTTTCACAAATATCTTCCTTCATCTTACCTGATACATCCTATAGCATCTGTAAATACCAACTTCTAGATCATACATTCAATTAAACATTGACCTTCTGCATTTTCTACAGCTCATATCATCAAATACTACTCACCATGAACACTTTCGTAATTGAAATGTTCACCAGCATCTCTCAGTAGATACTTTCCTAAGGTTTACTTCCATCAATATACTATCATATTTACTTCTGTATACTATAAGCGTTCACTACCTGATGCCCTAACTTTCTTATTGTCTAAAACCCTTTTCTCAATCTTCTTCATGAGTTAGGAGTGCTTAGAAGAAGTTTTTATTCTTCTTCTTAATTTTATTATATAGTAAACGTTTAAATATGTCAACTGATTTTTTTGAATTTTTTTAATACACTGATATTTATCTGATAGTTTTATCCAAAAGCTGCCAATGCCAATACCCCCAGCTTCGTAAAGTTGAGGGTAACCACTGCTACATCGCTGAATAAGTTTCTCTAAGTTTCAGATACGAAAAATATTCATTATTGGTAAACTCCACCACTTGAACCCAAAAATCAATTGATATAATATGATTTAATTTACAATTACAGCAGCTCCATCCGGTATAACAGTAACTTTTGCGTCCTTTCCCGCAATATCGTAAGCTTTTTTAAGAGCTTCTTTAATCGTATATGCATGCTGCATATGCATATTCTTTATGATCTCAGCATCACACATGTCAGTAACCATAATTACAGTAAATTTACTAAGTATTCTCGCAAGTATTTGAGATTCCCATTGATCAGGTGTGGTTTTTTCCCTTGGAACCTTAGAAACCTTTTTCAAAAATTCTTCAGGGGATTTCACATTTGCCAGATTATCGTAAAAGCCCTTGCCTCCGTGGCCATCATTGCAGGCAGCTACCATTATTATTACACCACCTTTTCTGCAAGTTGCTTCAGCAGCAACCATCCCTTTAACAGCCTGATATACATTTTGATCCAGAGGATATCCTCCATTAGTTGAAATAACAATATCTGCTTCAACTTTGTCAACTCTGGACAGTTTTGTAACAAATCTGCAACCTTCTTCATGGGCCAATTTACAATCACCTGAAAACGCATTTATAATTTTTTTATTTTCATCTGTAACTACATTTGTTATAAAAGCTAACCCTGCTTTTTCAGCAGCACAAAGCATATCCCTATGGGCTGGATTGTTTTTCAGATTACCCGTTCTGGCATAAGGACTTGCTATAAATTCAGAGCAATGATTGGACATAATAGTTTTTGCTGAAGATATTCCAGGGAGTATGCTTTTTCTTCCTCCCGAAAATCCTGCGAAAAAGTGGGATTTTATAAGGCCCTCTGCAATCAAAAGTTCCGTCTCTGCAGCTGTTTTATTGATTATAAGTTCCCACCCGGAAGGAAATGTGGCTATTTTAACTAAGTGGCTATCGTCTCTGGAATCATGTACTATTATATTTTCATTTTCAACTATTTCTTCACCAAACTTGTCTATGAGCTCTTTTCTAGTTGTAGCTCTATGAAATCCTGTAGCAATTAAAATCTTTATATCAATATGAGGATTTGCCTTCCTTATTCTTTCTAAAAGTATAGGCATTATAATTTTACTTGGAAGTGGTCTTGTATGATCGCTGCTTATTATAACCATATTATTTTTATTTTTTACCAGTTCCTCTAAACTTTGAGATCCTATGGGATTATCTAATGACTTTTCAACTATTTCAGATTGCGTAAGTTTTGTTTTACAATTATATGGTTTCGGCTCAAGTACTGCAGCGAGATTTTTATTATCAATTTCAATTTCAATAATTTTTTTATTATAGGGTAATTTTATCATTGGCATAACTAAATCTTCCTTTCTACAATTCAGCGAAATCGTATATACTGCTTAATATTACAGATATAAATACTGGTATTATGGTATTACCAATTATAGGTTAATTTTATCACAAGTATTTCAATTTTTCTACACCTGCTATTTTATTGGTTTATTTTAAGGCTGCCGCTGCTTCGTAAATATGTTTAAATCAATATATAATTTATTTATTTCAAATAAAATTTAACTTTTGCAAGTTAATGTGTTAAAATATCATATAAATAAGTCATTATAAAGATCCCTGGACAATATTATAAGTTTCAAGGATGTAACTAAGAAAGGATGGTTTTTATGGACAAGCAAAACAATATCTGTGCTTTTATCAACTGTAATATAATTGATGGTAAATTTGAAAATGACATGATAAAAGAAGGTGTGATATTAGTAGAAAATTCTGATGGTATAGGAAAGATAAAATCTTTAGGAAATAAAAATGAAGTTAGTATTCCAAAGGATTGCAAAATTGTAGATCTAAAGGGGAAATATGTGCTTCCAGGACTTATAAATGCCCATGTTCATCTTTTTGGAGATGGAAAACCTAATTCTCCAGAGGAAGTAAAGAGAACCCCTGATGAAAATTTAAAATATATGAAATCTTCTGTTGGAAAATATTTAATTAAGGAAACCATGAAAAAAAATGCAATGGCAGCACTTCATGCAGGAGTAACTACCTTTAGGAGTGTAGGGGATCCTTTTTATTATGACCTAGAAGTCAGGGATGAAATAAAAAATGGTGCAGAAGTTGGGCCTACAATGTTATGTGCAGGGCCTATGATATGCATAACTGGAGGCCATGGATATAAATTCGTATCTGAAGCTATAGATTCCCCCTGGGAAGGAAGAAAAGAAGTCAGAAATCATATATACAACGGTACTGATTTAATAAAGATAGCCAACACCGGCGGAGTCACCGATTCCAAGAAAATAGGTGAAGCTGGAAGAGCGGAAATGACCTATGATGAAATTGCAGCTATATGTGATGAAGCACACAGGGCAGGTTATCTTGTAGCAAGTCATTGTCAGAGTACTAAGGGATTAAAAGAAGCCCTTAGAGGAGGAGTGGATACTATAGAACATGGAGCTGAAATGGACGATGAAGTAATATCCTTATTTAAACACAATCCTAATTCTTTAAGAGGGTATAGTTCTCTTACTCCAACATTCCTTACAATATATTATATATCAGGGCTAAGTACAAAATATACTAAACTAACCGATATTCAGCTTGCCAATGGAAAAATTATAGAAAAACGTATGATTTCAGGATTTAAGACAGCACTTAAAGAAGGAATTAAATTAGCCCTTGGTACTGATGCTGCCATGCCTTATGTAACTCATTATGGTACATGGAAAGAATTAAAACTTGATGTTAAATACGGAGCTACAAATGAACAAGCTATAATGATCGCAACTAAATCAAATGCTGAAATTTTAGGTATAGATAAAGAAGTCGGTACACTGGAACCTGGGAAATTTGCAGATTTTATTGCAGTTGATGGAAATCCTGTTGAGGATTTAAATTATTTAGGCAATCCATACATGGTAGTTAAAAGTGGAAATATCTTAGAGAAAACAAATGACTATATCATACCTGAAGTTGAAGAGCTAATAAAAGGACTGGATAATAACCTATAATGATAAAAAACTAAATAAATAATCATGCTCCCTTTGCCAATATCATTCACAAATCCGAAGTTTCAACAAGCTTCCTGTGATACCTATCCTCCTTGAGAGAAAGGCTCCACTGGATTTGATATCTATCAGAAAAAATTATTAATGACAAAGAGAGCATTTTTATTGCTTTACCTTATATCCAGGCCTTCAAACTGCATGTTATAATAGTAAGAGTAAATTCCTCCTTTTTTAAGAAGTTCACTATGGCTTCCCCTTTCCTTGATTCCCTCATCATCAATAACTATTATTTCATCTGCATTCCTTATAGTACTTAGCCTGTGGGCAATAACTATGGTAGTTCTGTTTTTAGCAAGTTTTTCGAGAGATCTCTGTATGAAGCTCTCACTTTCATTGTCCAATGCTGATGTGGCCTCGTCCAATATTAAAATAGGGGGATTTTCAAGAAACACCCTGGCAATTGAAATTCTCTGCTTCTGACCGCCGGAAAGCTTGACTCCTCTTTCCCCTACATAAGTATCATATCCATCATCAAGGCTCATTATGTAATCATGAATATTGGCTTCCTTAGCTGCCCTTGTTATTTCTTCATCAGAGGCTCCAGGTTTTCCATACTTTATATTATCCTTCAAAGTTCCAGAGAACAAATATACATCCTGTTGTACTATTCCGATGGAATTTCTCAGTGATTCAAGAGTAACATCCCTCACATCCACTCCGTCTATCATTACATAACCCGATGAAACATCATAAAATCTTGGAAGAAGTGAACAAATCGTTGTCTTTCCTCCTCCTGAAGGTCCCACAAATGCAATTTTTCTGCCAGCTTCTATTTTTACATTCACATCATCAAGTATCTGCTTTTTTTCATTATAACTGAAGGAAACATTCTTATATTCTATATTTCCCTTTACATCCTTTAGAAGTATGGCACCTTTTTTATCCACTATCTCAGGTTTGGTATCTACAATATTCAAAAATCTTTTGAATCCAGCAAATCCTTTCTGAAACTGCTCTGCAAAATTTATGAGTATATCTATAGGATTTATAAATATGTTTATATATAGAGCATAAACGGCAAGATCCGATATTCTCAATGAACCGTTTGCTATAAAAAATGCTCCCGTAACAAGTATCACCATATATAAAAGGCCTTCAAAAAAAGTATTTCCCGCTATAAATCTGCCCATTATTTTATAACTTTTTTCTCTTGACACACGATATGCATTGTTGTTTCTGTCAAATTTCTCCCTTTCAATATCTTCATTGGCAAAAGACTTTACAACCCTTATTCCCAAAAGGCTGTCCTGAACAGATGAATTTATGTTACCCATCTTTTTTCTATTATCAAAAAATATCCTCTGCATTTTTTTATTTTCACAAACTGAAAATAAAACCATTACTACAGTTACCGCAAAAAGTATAAGAGTCATTTTAGAATTGATAAGCATCAATATTATAAAAGAGCCTATTATTTTAACTGCAGATATAAATACATTTTCAGGTCCATGATGAGCAAGTTCCGATATATCAAACAAGTCCGATACAAGTATTGACATCATCTGCCCTGTATTGTTTTCATCATAATAAGAAAAAGACATTTTCTGGAGGTGGTAAAACAAATCTTTTCTCATGTTATTTTCCATCCTTGCACCCATTATATGTCCCCAGGAAGCGATAAAATACTGACAGAAATATTTAAGTACATAAATTGCAAGTAAAATTACACCAATGTACGCTATTGAATTCAGTATTACCATTTTATCTTTTGTAAAAACATTTTTTGAAAGATAACTTAGAATTAAAGGAAATGTCAAATCCACCAATGAGACTATAAGTGCACAAAATATATCAGCATAAAAAAGAAATTTATAAGGCCTGTAATATTGCAAAAATTTTTTTAATATTTTCATAAAATTCGCTATTGTCCTTTCTGCTATTTTCTGAAATACACTTTCCACCAACCCCCTTTAAAAATAATTCTCATTATAACATGACTGGCAGTCCTCTGTAAAGTTATAAGAAAAGTATTTAAAAAGAGCAAAACCTTTATATATTTCAGGCCTTGCTCCTGTCAAATTACAATATTGATTTTTAAATTCTTATATTCATTTTTCTTATTTTTCTCCATAAGGTAGTACGATCCATTCCAAGAAGTTCTGCTGCTCTCTTTCTATTAAACTTTGTTTCTATTAAGGTCTGTTCTATAATCTGTTTTTCAGAATCCTTATTTTTTATATTTGATATTTTATTTTTCATATTTGAGTTATTGTACACAACATTTTTATTATATAGCGCATTGTACATATCATCATAATTTACAACAGCTGAGCTGCTTATGACACATGCCCGCTCTACTATATTTCTCATTTCCCGTACATTTCCTTCGAATTTATAATTTTCCAAAAGTTTTGCAGCTTTAGGCGTTATATGTGTGATTTTGCTTCCTATTTTTCTATTAAAAGCGCGGACATAATACATAAATAACTCTATTATATCTTCAGGCATGGAGCGAAGTGGAGGAGTATACAGCCTCAATACATCCAACCTATAGAGAAGATCTCTGCGGAAAAGTCCATCTTTTACAAGCTGATATATATTTTTATTAAGTGCAGATATTATTCTTACATCAACTGATATGGTTTTATCATCACCAATTCTTCTAACTTCATGTTCCTGAAGAACTCTTAATAATTTGCTTTGAAATGATATAGGTACTTCAGAAATCTCATCAAGAAATAATGTACCATTGTGTGCAAGTTCTATGAGTCCAGTTTTTCCACCTTTAACTGCACTTGTAAATGCTCCACTGGTATATCCAAACAGTTCGCTTTCTATTAGATTTTCAGGGAGAGAAGCACAGTTTATTGCCACAAAAGGTCCATTTTTACGAGAACTTGCATTGTGTATGCTTTGAGCAAAAAGTTCCTTCCCGGTTCCGGTTTCGCCCATTATGAGTACATTTGATGAAACCTTAGCTATTTTTTTTGCTTGTTCAACAGTTTGAGCCATTATTTTACTTTTATATATGATATCTTTGAATGTATATTTGGCATATAATCCTTTCAAGCTCAATTTCTTCCTGATTTGGATTTCATCCTGCTGAATTTTTTCCACATTGTTAAAAGTTATTATAACTCCTGTCACAATATTTCCTATAAATATTGGCATATACGTTGCAGTTATTTTAACATCTCCAATTTTATGAAGTTCATTGGCTATCTCTTTTCCTTTTGAAAAAACATTTTTAATACCATCTAACATAAAGTCAAATACATCTTTAATATGTTTTTGATAAAAATTATTTGTTTTAGAGTTTTTTAGATATTTTTGTGCCTCTTCATTCATAATAGTTATTTTAAAATATTTATCTACATAAACTATACCTGATTTTGAGTGTTCTATAATAATTTTGAAGATTTTATTATTTTTTAAAATTTCATAGGTTCTTATTGCCTCATTGATAGCATTTAAAATGGCTTCTTTGCCAGTTTTTATAATTAAACATTTTTCATTTCTTTCTTTTGCATATATGTATACTGAATAGCCACCTATAAAAGCATCACAACCATGCTGTTTTGCAAGCTTAAATGTTGAAGAAATATTTTTTAAAATATCTTTATTAAAAACTTCTATATTGCAGTCTAAAAGATCAAAAAAAGGTTCAGCTTCTGCTATGGAAGAATAATTCCCTATAAGAGCAATTTTTTCAGGGTTATATTTTTTAATGCATTGTCTTAATGCATTTATTATATCCAGTGCACTTATTGATAATTCAATTTTAGGCATTAATGGTTTATATTTTTTTATTTTTTGAAATGTCAGTCCCCTCGCAATTACAATATCCCCTTTTAGTTCATTTACCTTGACTTTTTCAGCATATACAACAGAAATATTTTCATACAGTATGTTCTTCTGGGGGTGAGTGTTAAATATTTTTTTTACTGTTTCCTCCATCTCGGGATATGGTACGACAAACACTATATTAATCATATTAATAATCACTCCAATAATTATTAAAAGTGTTGCATGTGTTGCAGATGCAACATCAATATATTTCAATCATACAACTTTATGAAAACATTTGCAATGGTGTAAAACACAGCACTTAACATTTCTATATTCAATAAACCTTTACTTCATAAAGCTTAATCCATAAGCAATACTTTCTGAGAATTAATAGAACTTAAGTTTTGGCACAGCAGTTGCTTATATTTATAATATAAACAAATTTACACGTCGGAGAGGAGAAATAAAAAATGAGTGTTATAACAAGAGCAGCCCTCTTAAAGGGCCCATATGATATTGAGCTGGTGGAAAAGGAATTAGTTTGTGGTGAAAATGAAGTCATAGTAAAAAATCATCTCATCGGTATATGCGGATCAGACAAAAATTTCTACAGAGGTCTTATGCCTAAAAAAACAGCAGAATTTAGAAAGGATCCTAAATTTCCTTTTGAACTGGGGCATGAAAGCGGAGGAGTAATAGTAGAAACTGGAAGTAAAGTTACGGACTACAAAGTTGGAGATAAAGTTATTGCCTTTGGCTGGAACAATAATTATGCCGATTACTTCAAAACTCCAACATGGCAGCTTCAGCCTGTCCCAGATGGCTTGGATATGGATATTGCGAGTCTCGGAGAGCCTATATCCTGTGCAATGTATTCCGGACTAAACTGTGGCGTTCAGCTCGGTGATATCGTCGTAGTAATGGGAGGAGGATTTGCAGGACAAATTATTGCACAATGTGCAAAGAAAAAAGGTGCCTATAAAGTAATACTGGTAGATGTTCTTGATGGAAAACTTAAACTGGCTAAAGAACTCGGTGCAGATATGACAATCAATTTAAAGAAAGAAAATGTCAAAAAAGTCATAGATGAACTTACAAATGGTACCGGTGCTGACGTTGTTGTAGAAGCTGCAGGTACTCAGGAATCATTTAACATGGCAAGTGACATTATAAAACATAATGGAAAGTTTGTATTTTACAGTTGGGTAACTCAACCAATTACCTTAGATATCAGCAGATGGCATGATGATGGTCTTGAATTCATCAATACATGTCTTGTTCATCACACATGGCATCACAGATATGTATGGGTACCCGATACTTTAAAACCATTGCAGCAGGGCCTTATAGATGTTAAATCCCTTATCACTAATGAATTTAAGCTTTCAGATATTAAAAAGGGATTTGATATGGCTGACAAGGATGATACTGCAATAAAAATAGTATTTCGTCCATAACTATAGAATTATAAAATCAATGCTGTATAATTTTTTAACATGGGTAAACGATTTTAATAATATAAAGGGGGATTTTTTATGAAGGTAATGCAAGCAATGAGAAAAATGCCTGGAGGGGTCTTGCTAATTCCTGCAATTATTGGTTTGACAATAAATAGCACATTCCCTGATGCACTAAAAATCGGTAGTTTTACAACTGCCCTTTTTAAGGGTGCTACTACACCATTCCTCGCACTTTTTATGCTTTGCGCCGGTGCACAAATAGATATAAGGAAAGCTAAAATAGCTCTTGGAAAGGGATTTATACTGACAATAACAAAAATCCTGGTTGGAGCCTGTATAGGTTTACTAATAGGTAAAGTATTTGGAAATTCAGGAATTTGGGGATTGAGTATTCTTGCAATAATTCCGGCCATGACAAATTCAAATAGTTCTCTATTTGCTGCTATAGCCGGTGAAACAGGTGATGATACGGATGTTGGTGCAGTATCTATAATAGCCATTAATAATGGACCTCTATTTTCAATGATCATACTAGGTACATCAGGGCTCGCAAATATACCTTTCACTTCATTTATTGCCGTATTAATACCAGTTGTAGTTGGGTTTATACTTGGAAACATAGATTCAGAGTGGAGAGATCTATTATCACATGGGAACATGTTAATACCATTTTTAGGATTTTCTATTGGATCCTCGCTGAAATTTCAATCCATAATTAATGCAGGTGCTCCAGGATTAATATTGGGAATAACTACACTTGTACTTACAGGTTTTGCAGGTTATTTTGTATATGGAATATTTCATGGCGAGAGGGCTATTGGCGCAGCCATAGGAACTACAGCGGGGATTGCTACAGCTACCCCTATGGCAATAGCAGCTATAGATCCATCTTTGGCTCAATTTGCCCAGAGTGCAACTATACAGGTATCTGCATCTGTGGTAATTACAGCATTTCTCTGTCCGATACTTGTAACCTATTTAAGCAAAAGAAATAAAAAGAAACGCCTAAAAGTTAATTTAGAAACAGAAAAGATTTAAAAAGGTAACTGGAGCTGCCCCAAAATAAATTTTGAGGCAGCTCCTTTATAATGCAAAAAAAATATATAAATTTTCCTATTAGACCTATTGAAAATTTCATCATTATATCGTAATATATAAATATAACGATATATATATTTTGAAAGAGGTAGAATTATGGATAAGGATTTTGTGAAATACAATGAAAAAGCTGAAATTCTCAAAGTACTGGCACATCCTGTTAGGCTGTGCATTGTTAAAGGATTATTAGAAAAGGGAACCTGCAATGTCAGCAATATGCAGCATTGTCTTGAAATACCCCAATCTACATTATCCCAGCACATACAAAAACTAAGAACTGCAGGAATTATAAAAGGTGAACGAAATGGTCTTGAAATCAACTATAAAATTTGCAATCCAATAGTTATCAAATTGCTTGAAGTTCTATTCTAATCTTTATATAAAATCAAAAGTTTAACTGATACCAGCAATACACAAATAAAAGGAGGAATTTCTATGAGTAAAAAAGTATTGGTTGTGGGCGGAGTTGCAGGCGGAGCATCCGCGGCTGCAAGACTTAGAAGATTGGATGAAAATGCTGAAATAATAATATTTGAAAGAGATGAATATATATCCTTTGCAAATTGTGGAATGCCTTATTACATAGGCGGAACAATTAAAGAAAGACAAAGGCTCCTGGTTCAGACACCTGAAAGCATGCATGATAGATTTAACATAGATGTAAGAATTAATAGTGAAGTTTTAGGTATTGATGTCGACAAAAAGATACTTAAAGTAAAAAGCAAAAATAGTGGAATCTATGAAGAAAGTTATGACTATTTAATATTGTCTCCTGGTGCAGAGGCCATTAAACCAAAAATTGAGGGTATAAACAGCAATAAAATTTTTACTTTAAGAAATATACCGGACACAGATGGAATAAAATCATCAGTTGATAAAAGTGGAGTAAATAGTGCTGTAGTAATTGGCGGTGGTTATGTAGGTGTTGAAATGGCTGAAAACCTGAAAAAAAGAGGACTGCAGGTTACTTTAGTTGAGGCCGCACCACATATTATTGCGCCCTTTGATTCAGATATGATAGTCATGGCTGAAAAAGAACTTGTGGAAAACGGCATAGATTTAGTATTAAATGATGGAGTAAAATCCTTTAAGGATAGTGAACATAGTATTGAAGTTACCCTGAACAGTAATACAAAAATTACTGCTGATTTAGTTATATTGGCAATTGGAGTAAGGCCTGATACTAATTTTATAAAAGATAGTGGAATAAATCTTGGAGTCAGGGGACATATACTAGTTGACAATAAAATGAAAACAAATATTGAAAATATTTATGCTGTTGGAGATGCCGTTGAAGTAGTTGATTTTGTCAACAATCAAAATACTGCAATACCTCTGGCTGGGCCGGCAAATAAACAAGGGAGAATAGCTGCAGACAATATAGCAGGATTGAATTCAACTTATAAAGGCACTCAAGGTACTGCAATAATTAAAATCTTCGGTTTAACAGCTGCAAGCACAGGAAATAATGAAAGAACTTTAAAAAGGCTTAGTATACCTTACAAAGTTATTTATATTCACCCAGCTTCTCACGCATCTTATTATCCCGGTGCTCTTCCCCTATCATTAAAACTTATATTTACTGATAACGGTAAAATCCTAGGCGCTCAGGCTATAGGTTATGACGGTGTTGATAAAAGGATTGATGTTATTGCTGCAACAATAAGACTTGGCGGTTCAGTATCAGATTTAACAGAACTGGAATTGTGTTATGCACCGCCATTTTCTTCAGCAAAAGACCCGGTAAACATGGCAGGTTTTGTAGCTGAAAATGTTATTTCTGGAAAAACGGATGTTATTACTCCAAAAGAATTTTTAAATTATAATAGAGAAAACACTATTCTTTTAGATGTACGTTCAGAGATAGAATTCAGTAATGGTCACATTGAAGGAGCTTTAAACATACCTTTAGACAATTTAAGAAAAAGACTTGGAGAATTGGATAAAAATAAAGAAATCATTGCATATTGTCAAATTGGTCTCAGAGGATATATTGCATCAAGAATACTTTCACAGCATGGATACAAAGCTAAAAACTTAACTGGTGGATACAAAAGCCTATCAATTTTAAACTTTACTCCTAAAAAGTATGATAAAAACAGTCATACTTCTCAAAAACAAATTCTAGACCAGGATACACAGACTGTAAAATCAGAGGTGGCCTTGGATAAATTAGACTATGATAAGAGTCTTGATGCCTGCGGCCTTTGCTGTCCCGGTCCACTCATGCAGGTTAAAGCATCTATGGATAATTTGACGGAAGGCCAAATTCTTAAAGTAACCGCTTCTGACCCCGGCTTTTATGAAGATATAAAGGCATGGTGTCAAAGAACCAGCAATAAACTTGTTGATTTAAATAGAGATAAAAGCACTATCACTGCTTTTATAAAAAAAAGCAGCACTAAAGTAGAAAATTACATTCAAAATGCTTCTTCTATAAGAGACAACAAAACCCTGGTAGTATTCAGTGGTGATTTAGACAAGGCCATAGCTTCTTTTATCATAGCAAACGGAGCCGTTTCAATGGGTAAAAAGGTTACCATGTTCTTCACATTCTGGGGATTAAATATTCTGAGAAAACATGAAAAGGTATCTGTTAAAAAAAGCTTTATGGATTCCATGTTCGGATTTATGATGCCAAGAGGCAGCAGAAGATTAAAGCTGTCTAAAATGAACATGATGGGAATGGGTGCGAAAATGATAAGAAAGGTCATGAAAAATAAAAATGTAACCTCCCTTGAAGACTTAATTAAATCAGCCTTGGACAATGGCATAGAGATCGTAGCATGTCAAATGTCCATGGATGTTATGGGACTTAGAAAAGAAGAGCTTATTGATGGTATTAAAATTGGAGGTGTCGGCTACTATCTAGGTGAAGCTGAGGATTCAAATGTTAATCTATTTATCTGACACTGAATTCAAGTGAACTTTAGTTTAATTCAAAAAAATATAAGGCTGAATTAAAGCAACTAAAGCAAAACCTCAATGTATTAAAAACCTTGTTGCAAAAAAAACGGAAAAATATAGATGTTTTCATGTAAAGCAGCTATATTTATTCCGTAATTATCTTGTGTATTAATATCGGTTTTTTTCTATTGCTTCAACAAATTTTTCTCTTGCCTCCTTCAATGTATCTGCTTTTTCAGCCAATACAACCAATACTATGGCATCGGCTCCTGCTGCAATTTTTTCAAATTCCGGACATAATGGAAATTCCAGAACTTGTTCCAATACGATTTGCACCTGCTTCAATCATTTTCACGGCTTCTTCTTCAGTATGAATACCACCGGCAGCCTTGACCCCCATATCATCACCCACTGTCTTCCGCATCAATTCAACATCTTCCACTGCAGCTCCAGCTTTTGAAAATCCTGTTGACGTCTTTACAAAATCGGCTCCCGCCTTTTTAGCTATTTTACAAGCTCTTATTTTTTCTTCCTGTGTTAAAAGGCAAGCTTCAATAATGACTTTTACCAGAGCTTTTCCCTTTGCTGCCTCGACAACAGCCCTTATATCCCTCTCTACATAAACATTATTTTTATCTTTCAGTTCACCTATATTTATAACCATATCTACTTCCGACGCCCCATTTTTAATAGCATTCTTTACTTCAAATGCCTTTGTTTCAGTTGTGTTGGCTCCAAGGGGAAATCCTATAACGGTACATACATTAATTCCACTATCCTTTAATTTCTCACCTGCCAGCTTAACCCACATCGGATTTATACAAACAGAAGCAAATTGATATTGCTTTGCTTCCTCTATTAATTGAATTATCTGTTTCTTTGTAGTATCCGGTTTTAAAGCTGTGTGATCAATCATTTCAGCAATATTCATCACAAATCTTCCTTTCATCTTTATAGCAGTTCTTTCTGCACAATTAGTTGCACCATAAGATGCATTTTCTATATTACATCCTGTATATATTTCTCCATCATCAGTTAGTACGGCCGCTCCCACCTTGAATTTGGAATAAGGTGCATAAGCATTTTTTCTTCCCTGAAAAGCCTTAGAAATTAACATTTTATAATCCATCTTCACTGGCTCCCGATTGAATAAATCCATTATACTATGAATTATCCTTCTATAAAACCCAATAACCACCAAATACAACATTAAACATTGAGTATAAAAAAATTATTGGTAAGAAGCAAACTCTGTCATATACTTCCAATAGCGTTTTGGCATATTTCCCATACGGCATTTAAGGTTCCTCCGCTCTTTAATTTCAACGGTATTGTAGAAAAGCTTCCACAATTTTCTATAATACTTCTCCCTGGCATCCGGCTCCGGCACCTGCAAATCTTCAGCAGGGATAATAGCAGGTTCATGGGTATTATATACAAGTGCCATATCATGATTTTTATCGTAGATCAAAAAATATTCCTCAGGATATCTCTCACAAAAATGCTGCGTGATAAGAGGAAGAACATAATTTTTAGGCTCGATTTGCGCCACAAGCCCGCCCTTAAAAACAGAAAATCTAAGAAAACCCTTTATAAGGTGGCTTTCATTTTTTAAATATTTTACAGCCTTAAACAGACTGCTTACTACATCATCCGCCAACATCTCCATAACAGGTGGTCCATAATGATATCCCCTTCTCAAAAACAAAAATATATATAATTCTTTTTGGGGCATACAGGTTAAAAAAGCATGTCTCACAAAATCCAGTGCTGAAATGCTGATTTTTTTAGGTATGGAGTCAATTACCCTGCTGGATTTCCGCAAATCTGTTTTAATTTCCTTTAGTGGGAAAAAGGTGGTTTGAAGCTGGACAGGAGAGATAATATCCATGGGTATTTCCCTTTTGTAATAGCTTTCAAATACGCAGCACATGAGTCCATCAAAACTACCATCATATTTATAAATAAGATTCGATTTTCCAGGCATTTTATAAATCCTCCTACTATATCAATGATAATTTATCCAAAAAAGATAACTGCTCATAGTCCTCATGAGAGGCAAAATTCTTGTAATATCTGTCCGCTGCTCCTTTGGACATTAGGGATCTAATTACAGCATCCCTTGTTGTATTAAGATTCTCAGCCGATTTACCGCTGCAAATCACAAAATACCGTGCTCTTTTAAGCACAACCCCCAGTTTTTTCAGGCCGTCAAAATTCAATAAAAAATTACGGCGGGCAGTTACAATCCGTCTGGCACTTCTAACTCCAATACCCGGTACCCTCAATAAATCTTCATAGGGTGCATAGTTTACATCTATAGGAAAGTATTCCCTGTGATTCAATGCCCAATTACATTTTGGATCTATGTAAGGATTAAAACTCTGATGATTCCCATCCAGAATTTCACCTGCCTTAAAGCCATAATATCTTATAAGCCAATCCGCCTGGTAAAGGCGGTGTTCCCTTAAAAGCAAAGGCTCTCTATTTATCTGAGGCAGCAGAGAGTTTTCAGAAACTGGAACATAGGCAGAAAAGAAAACTCTTTTCAGCTTGTAATTTCTGTAAAGGCCTTCAGTTAAATTCAAAATCTGAAAATCTGTATCACCCGTTGCCCCGACAATCATCTGAGTACTTTGACCTGCGGGCACAAATTTAGGTGTGCTTCGATACTTTACCAGATCCATGGAATTTTCCTGTATGCGGTGTTTAATATATCCCATGGGTTTTAAAATAGAATGTTTTGACTTATCCGGAGCCAGAAGCTTCAAGCTGTTCTGGGAAGGCAGCTCTATATTCACACTCATCCTGTCTGCCAGCATGCCAAGATGATCAATAAGCACACTGTCTGATCCTGGAATGGCCTTTGCATGGATGTATCCAAAAAATCTATATTCCTGCCTTAAAATTCGCAGTACCTCAATCATTTGTTCACAGGTGTAATCAGGATTTTTCAGCACACCGGAACTTAAAAAAAGGCCCTCAATGTAATTGCGGCGATAAAAATTCATTGTAAGATCCGCCAGTTCTCTAGGTGTAAAAGAAGCTCTTGGCACATCATTTGAACGGCGATTGACACAATATTTACAGTCATAAGCACAGACATTCGTCATCAAAACCTTCAACAGAGAGATACACCTTCCATCTGCTGAAAAACTATGGCATATGCCACAGGCTTCAGAGCTTCCAATGCCACCGGCTGCAGCCTTTCTGTCCACTCCACTTGAGGTACATGCCACATCATATTTTGCTGCATCAGTGAGAATTTTAAGTTTATGAAACATATCCATAAAATCATCCCCTTATTTTCCTTTATAATATTATAGAACATATGTTTCTATAAAGCAAAATTTTTTTATCATATTGGGGATTTAACAATAATTTTTTATAGCGAATTAGTTTTTACAAAAAATCAAAACCACCAATTAGCTTTATTTCTAAAAATTAATTGGTGGTTAGGTAAATACTAATTCATATATAAAAATATTAATATCAAACTAGTTAATGAAGATTACTTATCAACTGTCCCTGTGAAAGGATGCTGTTTGGTACAACAGACGTCTTTGAGCCTTGAACGTTAAGTAAAAAACTAGGTGCAAAGGTGGCATTATGATCTGCATAAAAACCTCTGTTAGTCATGTAACTTGTTATGACTACATCATTGCCGCTGGATTGCGGAACAGCAAAGTGAGAGTAAGTAAATGTAAGATCAGCAGGGTCAAGATCCATGTTTAATACAAGTCCACTTTTATTTAATGGTTTATATGGGCCAGTTAAGGAACCTGATACATAACCTAACATGTAAATATCTTTGTCACCTATCCCATTAATGGTCATTTTTGATCCTCTCGAATCCGTAAATAGATACCATTTACCATTCATTTTAAATATGTTGGCACGTTCGATTTCATCTGTTACTGTATTTGATGTGATCAATGGCTTCATGACCTTTTTAACTGTATAATCATCATTTAATTCAACAATGCCTAATGCACCATTGGCTAAGGATGCAAGTTGCTTTTTAGGACTCTGCAGCAGATTATTTTTTTCTGTCCGGAAAAAAGTTTCACTTCCGCTATAGTAAGCCTTATTGTATAAAGATTGATCACCTTGATAGCCATCTGCTGTCCCTGTATTGGATTCAAAAACAAGATATTTATAACCATTGTCTTCAACATAGTGTGGATCTCTTAAAGTATGATTATCTCCTGAAAGATACATGCCTTCATCCCTGAATTGTTGAACATTTTGATAAATCGTACCGTCTCCACCATCAAAGATAGATTTGTGATCTGCTATTCCGTCAATCTTAAGCGTATCAGCATCCGGTTCAGATAAATTGATTTGAGCTGTTGTCAATACTTGGTTCCCGTCACCTGTTCCTCCATCTTCTAGAGCACCCGAGAAATCTGTATAGAATAAACGAACTTTATTATCAGATGTTAATGTTGCAGATCCTGACCATTCTTGTGTCTGATATTTAAGATAAGGATCATCTGGAACAAATTTATCACTATCCTTAAATACTCTACCAGCGTTTTTCCAACTATCAATAGATGTGTCACCGATTTTTTGATAGAACAAGTAAATGGAAGTATCATTCCCGTTTTTTGGATCACCTGCCAAAGCAAAAATAAGATTGTATCCATTATAATTTGCCACCGTTCCATCTGCATTTTGCAGTGGCCAGCTATCCCACACATCTAGATTGATTAAGTTACCTGACTTATCATAACCTTTTGCTGAAGAGATATTCTTTATGGTTGATGCATCGAATTGAGGTACCTTAAATTGTACACTATTTTGCTGTCCAGGTATTTTAAGCATGTCATAACGGGTGATATGAGAAATATCATAAGTGTTTTTGTAATCCATATTGTCTTTTTCCTTCGCAAAAGCCGGATATCCACTCCCTAAAAGTAACACTCCAGTAAAGGTAAATACCATTGCTTTCTTGATAAGCTTTTTGATATTCACGTCCTTTTTCAGGCAGCTAAAAATTAAATATTTACTGAAAATAAATTTTTTAATCTCTGACTTAACCATTATTTACCTCCCAAATAACTTTTTCTTTTTTATTGCTAAAATCAAGCTACTACCAAAATTTCTATATTGTCTTTTGCTAATATATACGTAGATTTTGTTATTTTTTAGGTGGTTCATTAAAAATTTATATTTTCTATCTTCATAAAATCTACATATCAATAACGTATAATATAGCAAAACTGTTATATTTTTAATGTTAGAATTAGATCCTCACTAAAATTCAAGAATAAAAAATGTTAATTAATTATATGTAATTGGAGGTATTAAATTATGATAAAAATTGATAACAAGTCTTTGGATTATGTTCACGGTAAAAATCTATGCTTTGTAGTATGTGTTAAAAATACGTCAATAGATTGTGACTGTGGAAATATTCATAACAATGTCAAAACTCTTAAAATCAAGGTTTTATTTGAAACGGAAGTGGCAGACCAAGAGCTGTATGATATATATGAATATGAAGGAGTCAAGTTGTTTGTCTTAAAAAATTTAAAAGTTACTGGAGATATAAATGTTTATCAAAAAACAAAAATACCTTTTATGAAACCTAAGTTTGGACTGAAAGGTATTACAGCTTAATTATAAGCAAGGGCCAGGCTTTATTTTTTAGATGATTTATCACAATTTCTCTGCCATTTTCCCTGGCCTGTACAGCTTATATTATGAAACATATTATTGGTGCACCTGTAAAAGAAATGGGATCCAACCATTTTGTAATGGATAACACAAAGCCGCAGCTATTGCACTTATGACTTTCATTGCTGAAACTGACACCATCAAATAAATTCAAGTTTAATTCTAATAAATCTTGATCTGAAATGTTATCATTATTAAGAAATAAAATATAAAAGTATATTTAAAACATTTAAAAAAATAATTCCTATACATTGATTTTAAGAACAACAGTATACAAATAAATTTACTAAATTTAAAATTAACATTCACATGAACCCTCCTATAGAATTTTTAAGTTATCAGGTATTCTATGTTCACAGGGTACATTTACCCGACATTTTCCACAACCATATCTAGGTCTGTATTTTTCAGCTGTCTCATTCAAGAATTCAGAACATATATTATGGTTTTTCCCGTTTTTTATGGATATTGCATTAACTGGATAATTTTTTACACATTTACCACACATTAAGCAGTATTCATATTGAGGTTCAACAGGCAGAAACCAGTTGTACTAAACCTCAGCACTTTATTTAAATACATCTTATGCTGAAGTTCAACGAAAAAATCTCGGAGCCTCCGCAAAAAATAATTTTATTTAAATACATCCCATGTTAAGGTTCAACCAGTGTGAAATAGCCGCTCTTTATTTTTATTATATCCCTAAAAGCACTCATAATAAAGAGATCAGTTGAAATTTTTCCAACCGCCTTCTATTTTTTAATGGTTGATATAGAAAAGTGGCATAAGTCTTTATATTTCAAGGCTTATGTCACTTGAATTTATGTGTGAGGTTGGAAAAATCATTTTTTTCAAGATATTATATTAATCTAGATTTCAAATATATCTAATCTTGCTATTTATTGCTTCAATATCAAAATCTTCATATCCCTGACCTGACCCCCAGGCCAGCATATTGTCATATTCAGGGTTATTTTTATCTCGTAAGATTCCAAGAAATTCTTCATAACCGGGGTCTCCGCCCACATCTTCCGGTGGAGCCTTCCCATTCCCATCAACACAGACAGGATAATTCAGATTGTAGTCATCTATAACCTTTTCCACTTCAATATAATGCTGCCAATTGTCCCCAAAATCATAATCATATTTCAACCACTTATATCGGGGAATATACTCTGACAGCTTTATACCTGTCTCAAGTTTCGTCTGTATATCATCCGGATACTCAAAAGCCTCTTCATCACAAACCAATTTTATGATAGGATTATACGAGTGCTCATTATATGCAGAATCATTTATAGACAATTTACTACAAAAACTTGTACTGTCATAAATATAAAACTCATGCAGATGATAATCCTTCCAGCCAAACAATTTCTGTAGAACTTTATGCAGCCTATCAAAGGTGATATTTAGAGGAACTACCAATCTTCGCCAGACTTTATGTTTACAAAGTTCCAAAGTTATCTTCAGTTGTACAGCTTTGCAACTAAAGATAGGTTTTCTGAAAAAATTCTCAAGATCCTTATACATTTCTTCTACTGGAGTTATAAAATTATTCTTTCCATTTCCCACAAGATAACGTCCTAATTTTTTGCTTAATGCACTCTGGTAAATTGAATCTGCTGTCAGAAAATCCGCATAATAATATACAGCCTCACATGATTTGTTCATTCTGGCCACGGACTTTCTATCCCTTGTTTTTGAATAAACAATTTTCGGGGAATAATTTATAAACTGTTCTATAAAATAATTCTTTATACATTCATTCTCCAATACCTCACGGACAGCCTTTATGAAAAGCTCATCAAGCTTTTTAAAATCTTTAGTCTTAAGTCCATATAGAACAATAACATACCTGTTTTTATCATTGACAAAAACTACTGCTTTTCTGCGATTAACCATCATCAAATTGGCATGGCAGGAAAAAAGAGGGTCACCATATTCAACTTCTGCCGGCTTTATATTAAGTTGTTTCAAAAGCTTTTGTGTACACTGTATCAACATAAATTAAAACCCCCATTCTCATTTTACCTGTAAATTACATTCTACCTTAAATTATACTACAATTTTGATTGTAATTTTCTATAAATTTCATCCCCAAGCAGGGGTCAGACCCTAAGCTTGTCCTTTACAAAAATTAAGACTACCAATCAGCTTTATTTCAAAAACCAATTGGTAGTCAAGTAACTCCTGACCCATCCGCACTATTTAATTTTATTTGAATTTCTATCACCTTTTTCTAACTATTATCCATAGTATTTCCGTATCATGGAATCCTATTACTTTAACGCATCTCCGTACCATAAAATTAAAATTTTATGATCTTACATGACCTATACATATAATATTCAAAGATATATCATATACAGTTATAACTCTAACTTTCTACAACCATCTCCTCAACTATATTATTCTTTCAGCAGCACCAACAGCTATCATTCCTTTCAAATATATCCAACATCATATATTTTTCAGGCCACTGATTCTGTCAACTGCCACCCTATACTGATGAACACTCATCATAGGCCGCATGTTCACCCATATTTTTAGATATTTTCCTACAGCAATTGCCGATAACAAATTACATCAAATTATCTTTCACTGCCATAAAATTTTACCGTAGAATGCCATTTATTTGTGGACATTCTCTGGATCAGGAGTACTAGAAGAAGTTTTATCTTCTTCTTAATTTCATTCTATGTTAAACCTTTATATACGTCAAGTGTTTTTTCAAATATTATTTCAAGCTTACAGTATCAGTAAAAGGCAATTCCCTCCTAAATTACTGTCTGATAAATAACTTCAACATAAAAAATCCGGCAGCCTTCATATTTCAAGCTGCCGGAAATCAAATTCCTTCTAAGTCATTTATTTGCCGTACTTTACCCACATCACAATTACCTTTAAATTTCTCTTTGGGCCTTTACAATTCTATGTTTATACCGATTTTGGCTTTAAGTGCCTTTTCATAGATTTTATATGCTGTGACCACATCCATTACAGCAATTCCAACAGTTTCATAAATAGTTATATCATCTTCTGAAGTCCTTCCTTCGATTTTCTTAGAAATTACTTCTCCCAATTCACCGTTGACTTTGCTTTCATCAATAAGTCCTTTTTTTATAGGGATTATAAAGTCACCGCTTTCAGAAAGAACAGCACTTTTTGAATCCATATAAATCTTATCAGCATTTTGAACTATATATTCATCAAGTTCCTCCATAACAGGAGTGTATGATCCAACTCCATTTATATGTGTTCCTTTTTTTACAAGTTTTCCATTAAAAACAGCTTTTTTGGAAGTAGTTACTGTAGTGATAATATCAGCATCCTTAACAGCATCATCCGAACTTTCGGCGGCAATAATTTTTGTAGAAAAGCGGTTAAGTTCTTTGCTCATCCTTTCAGCAAAAGCTTCAGCTCTTTTTTTATCAATATCAAATACCTTTACCCTGTCAAGATTTCTTACAGTAAGCATTGCTTCCAGCTGGGACCCTGCTTGACCACCGGTTCCAAACAGTGCACCATTTTTTGCATCTTTTCTTGACAATATATCAGTTGCCGCCCCAGATGTGGCCCCTGTCCTGAGTTGAGTCAGATAAGTACCGTCCATGATACATATTACATCACCGGTTTTACCATCAAGCAATATCATTTTAGCCGGTACTGAAGGTACGCCCTTTTCGATATTCTTCGGGAAAACTGAAACAATCTTGATACCAACACTGTCAAGCCCCTCCACATATGCTGGCATGAATAAACTCTGGCCTTCATATTTTGGTACATCAATATTTGTTCTCAAGGGAACTACACTTTTACCTTCTGAAAATATAGATAATGCTTCTTTTGCGGCGTCAATAGCCTCTTTCATATTAAAAACCTTTTTTATATCGCTTTTATTAAGCAACAACATAACTTAGCATCCTCCCTTAATATTAAACATTTATTTATCTGTTTTAAATTCTTTAATGAGCATTGTTAATCCTGAATATAATATAACTGCTGTTACAACCCCTGGCAATTATGAAATTGTCTCCTTTACTTTTTATAATATTTAATTTAAAATATATCTCTTATATTTGATATACATTGATTTAACTTATTGGAATTTGATTTTTCAACAGAATCAATCAATTTAAGACAATAAGCATCATGTTTTACATATTCTTTAACCAAAAATACAAGAGAACGATTTTCAGTCCATATGACTTCTGATTCTTCGTTGTCAAATATGCGTCCGAAGACCACTTCTTTATCATCTGAAACAAGGGAAATTAATCTCCCGCCTAATTCTGCATGTTTTTCATCTTCAAAGCCATGCCTGTATACTAGCTTTAAATCCAATTTATATTTATGTTCACTACTATACAACACCGTCAATAGTGGAATATCTTTATTATCCAATGTTTTTAATTCTTCATGTATTTGTGGTACATCCTCCATCCATACCTGCACATATACTTCTTTCTTTGATTTTTTTAAAATATTTCGGCACTTGTTGAATATATTGTTATAACCATTTATATACCATATGTAATCCATATTATTTGATCGTTCAACTTTCTTCAGTTCATTGGACATTTCCGAAAATAATGAATTATATTCAAATTTTTTGTTGCTTATAAATTCATCAACAGATATACAATTATAATATGTAGGATTTTTAGATTTTGAGGCTACTACAAATCCATTTTTTACTAATTTTGAAAGTACATTGTATACTCTTGATCTCGGTACTGCCGATATTTTACTTATCTCATAACCTGTAGACGGCCCATTTTTCAATAATTCTATATAAACCTTTGCTTCAACATCTGTTAAATCAAAGTTTTTTAACAATTCCAATATTCTATCCATAATTATCCCTCAATTATTCCTCTTATACGATTAGTAGTATCATTTAATACTACTATATAATAATGATAAATTTTTGTCAATGCTTTTTATCATCTTAATAATTGTATTCACTTTATATTATATGCAAAAATTGAAACCACCAATCAGCTATAATTCTATAGACTAATCGGTGGTCAAACAACTCCTGACTCATATAAACACTCTGGCTCTATTTGAATATCCATCACTCTTTTCTAATTTTCTTTATAATGTGCACTACACTATACAACTTTATTACACTTACTATTCAGGCATGATTTGCAGCAGACATACAATTAGGATTTATGTGAAACTTTTCCTCTTTATTTTTCCCCAGCTATTTTTAAACTTTTTGAACCTTATGATTGCATATACCCTAAAAAATGTTGTCATCTGCCTGTATCCAAAATTTTCTAATATTCCATACCATGAAATTTTAAATAGCTGCTTAATGGATTGATAGCTGCTGAAAGTATATTCTTCCAGCAAAATCGCACCTATGGACAGTATTATGCCATAAAGTACTGATGCAGCCAGAAACATCACAAAATACTGGATATTAAGCAGTCCTAAAATATAAGCTAGTGGAATAAATATATACCCTAACACTTCAACTATGGGTCCAAGCATTTCAAATATCCAAAAATATGGAGTTCCAAATATACCTATAACACCATATTTAGGATTCAACAATAACTTTTTATGGCGAAATAAGCTGTCCATCAATCCAATTTGCCAGCGTCTCCTTTGAACTCTCAAATCCTTTATCTTTTCAGGTGCCTGTGTCCAACAGACAGGATCAGGTATGAACTTAATTCTGTATTTTAATTTATTTTTTCTCAAATATTCATGCATCTTAACTACCAATTCCATGTCTTCTCCGATGGTATTATTGGTATATCCCCCTACTTGCACGGCAGTATCTTTTTTAAATGCTCCAAAGGCCCCTGAAATAATCAACAAACACCCTAGAGCATCCCATCCCATTCTCCCGCTGAGAAATCCTCTTAAATATTCAACAATCTGAAACATTACCAATTTATTGTTGGGCAATCCAACATTTTTTATCTTTCCATTTTCAATTTCATTACCATTGGCAATTCTGACAATTCCACCAACTGCAACTGTTGATTTGTCCTCAATAAAAGGCATAATCACTCTGACTAAAGAATCATTTTCAAGTATTGAATCCGCATCTATAGATGTAAATATC
The DNA here is from genome assembly GCF_041205085.1 of Clostridium moutaii. NCBI lineage: Bacteria > Bacillati > Bacillota > Clostridia > Eubacteriales > Clostridiaceae > Clostridium > Clostridium moutaii. The sequence continues at coordinate 93,379 of NZ_JBGEWD010000008.1, read as the reverse complement.
GGATATTTTGACACATTTATTCCGGCATTAAGGGCATCTGCTTTGCCGCCATTTTCCTTATCAATTAAAGTAAACCATGGAATATCCATATTCTTGTATATACCTTTAATTTTTTTGGTTTTTAACAGATATCTCACTGGTTGATTTATTTTAAGCAAATTATAGGTTTCAATTACTTTTTTCAAGGTATCATCTTTTGAGCCATCATTAATCACAATAATTTCAAACAGCGGATAATTTAAATTCAATAAAGATTTTATATTGTCTACTATGGTATTTTCCTCATTATATACAGGAACTAATATAGAAACTGGTATCATATTATGAGAAGTAATATATTTTTTGTAATCGGAGTAATGCATTTTCTTTATATAATCATACAGGCCAAACGCAGACAATATCAACTGTATAAAATATATGGTGTTGATACACAATACATAATAAAGCAAGAAATAATTAAAATACATAATTATCTGCTTAATTAACATTATATTCATATTCCTCATCCTTTTTTTCCATTGTTATACACTCTACTGCCCTTTTGGTATTATCTTTTGAAGTTTCATATAAATATAACTTATTATTTGATGAATTTTCTATGGCAGATATTATTATATTTCTAACAAATTTATCCTTTCTTTGAAAAGCATAAGAAATTATACTCATTCCTATTTCTTTCTCATAATTTAATATTGACATAGCTGCGTTATACCTTACATACCACTTATTATCAGAAAGTGATCTAGCTAGCGGGATCAGTATTTTACTATTGGTAAAATTATTCAGCGCCTTTGCAGTTACAGCCCTTACCTCCCATTCACTATCCTTCAGAAGTTTTATAACATCATCTAAATATCTTGCATCGCCAATACTGCCAATAGCTTTTACAGCTGCAATTCTTCTCTCTTTATCTTCACTAAATAAATATTTTGATATGTCCCTGCTCAATGAAGCATGCTTATAATTTCCTGCTGATTTAATAAACACACGGGCAACCAAACTGTTATCTGAATGTATCATTTTCTTATAAATTTTATTTTTGTCTCCTTCAAAACTATCCACTATTTCTATTAAACCTCTTTCACTTAAACCCACTGATGAATCAACATTTTCAAAAGCCCTAATGAAAGTCTCCTCCTCTCCTATCTTCGCAAGAGCCAATAAAATATTGTATTTAACGTCATTATCTGAAATATCAGATTCCTCCAGAAGTGGTTCGATTGCATTCTTACTTCTGAATTGCCCCAATCTTTTAGCAGATAATGCCTTTTTAAAATTATCTCCATGTTGAAAATTATTGATTTCATATTGAACAATTCCAATATATTCACACACTTTTGTTATATTTTGAGAAAAATCGCCCTTAAAATTTTCAAGATAGTATACTAACCTCTTCCTGATTATCTCTCTTTTATATTTATTTTTACAGTATCTTTTAATATTTTTCAGTATATCACTAGTTATATCTTGTCCATTTATAACCTTGTTTATATTAAAGTTAACATAAGGTGTCACTTCTCTTTTATACTTTTCAATTTTTTTATTTTTATGGACTTCCGCAATTTTCTCATATATTATATAAATGTATAAAAAAAATATTATTAAGGAAAAAAACACTATTGAGAAATATACATATTGCTCCATATTTACCTCCTTGTCTAATCATTCCCAATTGACTTAAAAGCTTTTTTAAGAATATCATAGGAGGGCTTTAATCTCTCATGATAAGTGGGAGTATCCCATTCCTTCCAGTTGTATAACTCCATATTACTATTCTCCATTACGACATCATTTTTAACTAAAATACCTCCTATATAAAGTCCCGGTATTTTCATGGAAGTTATTTTCCCCTTGTTATAAAAATCATCCATGATCATTTTGGTAGAAGGGTCCATGACATTTAAAAGCTGCCAGGGTATTCTGATTTCTACTTTATTTCCTTTCACAGAATAATCAGTTAAAGAATTGTAACTATCATGCTTCGGATTAGCATCTCCTAAAACCAGTTTGCCCGTTTCATATTTTTCCAGAGGGATTGTTTTTTTATCCTGGGGCAAATTCAATGACCCGCTCAGACACAAATAAATGGGATTGAATATACCACTGTTCTTTTTTTCATAAGCTGCATTCCTGCTAATCACATTCAATTGATGAGCATAAATATAGTAAAAAACATCATAATAAGAATCCGTAACTATTTTTGATCCAGCTTTTTTATCCAACACAATCACCATATCCGTGGGTCTCTTAAATTTCAGATTGTAATAATTATATTTTAAATTTCCGGAGTTTGGAGTTATATCAATAGGCAGAAACAATTTATCTTTTTCAAAGTCAAATCCACTTATGTCCCCCATTATATATAAATATTTTTCATCACTTTTCACATATAACTTCATACCACCGGTATCTACCAAAGGCTTGTCTTTTTTCCAGTCTGATATATCTCCATCCACATAACATGTACTCTTGTTTTCTCCTGGATCAAAAGCTAAAACTCCGAATTCCTGTTCATTTGTCTGTGGATTGGACCAGTAAGGCCTTCTATCCGGCAAATCCAAATCCATGGTATTCCAGGTTCTCTTAAACCACTCGTCCTGCCACGTAAAAACCAAACCTCCTGCATAACCCTCATCGGAAATATTCTGAAGCATAAAGGCATCCATTTCACCCTGACTTTTTTCATCTACATCTCCCTGATTGAATCCCATATAAATACTTCTATGAGCCATTCCCCTGGATGACGGCACACCAAATTCCGCTACCAAAACCGGTACTTTATAGTTTTTTATCAAATCCTTCAAATATGCTCTGTAAGTATTTATTTTGCCATCTTTATCCCTATAATCAGCATATTCATGTTGATAATTCATAAAATCCGGGTAATATGGATATATATGATAGGATGCAAATAATCCCGGTTTGAAGGAATTCTTCTTTTTTATGTGTTCTGTATTTACTGAAACCATATCTTCATCTTTTAAAGGCCCATTGGGATGTTTTAGAGTATCTGTAGGAACCCAGTTAACAAAACTCAAAGGTCTCTGCATTCCATATTTTTCAGTTTCATACCTAACAGCATAATCTCCTATTTCACTTAAAAATGCTTCAAAAGGTGAAGCATTTTTTGTATACAGATACCTGCCATCGAAACTATTTTTATTTGGATTTAATTTATTGGTATTCTGCACAAAAGTCGGATCCCATTCAACACCTAAAATCCATCCTATAACATAAGGGGATACATCCTTAGTATATGTTCCACTGGCATAGCCTTTTCTGACAGGAAGCTTGGCATTACCATGTATTATATTAATAGTACTTTCTATATCTTCTTCAAAATTATTTTTAATTATAGGACTGTATGCATTTTCAAATTTTGATATATCATTTTCGTTAATCCATACACCTTGAAAAACATACAGCGGCTTTGATGCACTTTTATTGTATTCATATAAGGCATCATAGAATTCAGGTTTAAGTATTGTATACACTCTTATTGCATCGGCATTCATACCTGCTATTTCCCTAAACCATCTCAGGTACTGATCCTCAGTTATACTCAGATCCCCAGGAAAAGAACCAGGCTCTGAAGCACCGACATTTACTCCTTTAATAAACAACTTTTGCCATTTACCATACCTATATATGTAGAAATATTTACTGTCCAATTTTGAAATATATGATATATTATCATTTTTATATACAGAAAGTTTATTTCTAACGATAAACATATACTTAAAAGCTAAAAAAAATAATAGAATAATAATTCCAGAAAATATTATAAATTTCTTCAATAGCTTACCCCCTGCCCTACATATTTATTATTGCTAACAAAAATAGTCTTTTAGCCAAACTGGATATCTTCAAATATTTCTTCTTTTCATCTGAAATATTTTATTTTCTTCTTTCAAAAAATTAAAACTACCAATTAGCTTTATTTCTAAAAATTAATTGGCAGTCAGGCAAATCTTAACCTACCTATAAAAATACTGGTACTCAATTAAACCAAAATTTTCATTTTTGTATTGTTCTTTATTAATATATACGCAGATTTTATCATTTTTTGGGGGTATATTAAAACTATATTTTCCATTTTAGCTTTATCTCCAAAGATTAATTGGTGATCAGGAACTCCTAACTTATCTGAACACGCTGATTTTAAAGCATTTTACAGTGGAATGGAACAATGACACAAAAACAAAAGAAGGTTATAATCAAAAGCCTAACAACCTTTAAGCACACTTCATAATTTTAAATGTAAAAAATAGAATGAGCATGGATTTGATTTTTGCACAAATCCACACTCACTCATTGGTGGTTAAAAAACTTCTAACTCATTTTTGCCAGCAATCGCTTACCATATATTTATGGGTTCGCCATTTTGAAATTCCATTTCTTTCGGTTCAGTTAGGATTTCCAACTTGGAATTTTTTTCAACCTCACCCAGCAAAGGCTCACTTACCCATATTTTTCCTAACTCCATTGTATTTTTAATCCAGACTATCTTATGCTGTTTCTTTTGTATTCCATTGCATAATTTAGCTGCTATTCTCACAGCATCCTCAGTGTTTCTGGCAACCATAGGTATTTTAGCAGGTTCTATTTCCGTACTGGTAAAACAATTTGTATACATTGAAATAAAGTCTATTTTATCAAACAATTTTCTAGTTGTAACATCAGCCATTCCAACTCCATTTGTGTTTCCATGAGACTCATCTGTTACATCCAATATAACACATTTTTTAAATTCAGGTCCCCCGCTGGCACATTTGGTAAAATATAATCCCGTTACATTTGGATCCTGTCCATCTCCACTTATATTTTTACCTATCTCTCCTATTATAAGTACGTCAAACTTCGGTATGAGTATTTGGGCCATCCTTTTTCTGCTCTCTTCAAGAAGAGCTGCTTCCTTCTCCAGCCCAAGTATTTCATCTTTTGTAAGTATGGTGATTTTGTAAGTATCATCATAGGCATTCTCAACTGTGGATACTGCAAAAAGCAGTTTAATTTTTTTAGCTATCATGCATCCAACTCCAGGTATCAATTCATGAAATCTTTCAAATCCCTTGCTGTGGACTGAATCCGCCCCGCGCTGTTTGCCAAGCCCTATAACAAGCATTTTACAAGCACCGCTTTCAACTCTGCCTCTAAAACAGGTATGCGGTTTTATTCTTGGAATTATAATTACTCCATCCGCTTCAAGTGCACTTTTGGCAACATAGACAGTCAATCCAGGCTCGTATTCTCCAATTGGCTCAACATCTACAGATGCATCCACTTTAACTCCCATTGTTTTCTCTGTAATACCATAGGAAGCCAGAATACCTGCCTGTCCCTCTGGTGTAGCTCCTCCATGGCTTCCCATTGCAGGTATAATAAAAGGCTTTGCTCCAGCTTCTTTCAGACAGTCCACAACTGTCTTTGCCATTTTAGCAATATTTGCAACTCCACGGCTGCCAACTCCTACTGCAATCCTCTTGTCTTTCAGGTTCATATTTTTTATACTTTGTTTTACTTTATTTGCTACTTCAAGTTCTATATTTTCAACTCTATCCTTCTCAAAATTCTGTTTTATTTTTAAAAATCTAGGCAATTCTATCCTAGGAAATTTAGTTAAATCCAAAGACTCCATATTTACATCTCCCACTTATATAATATTTTATATATACTCGAAATAATCTATTTCACTATTACAGTCCTTCACTTTTAGATGTTTCTTTTGGCAATGATACCGTTACTAAAAATCCAATTGCTAAAATTATTACTAAACTATAAGTCCCTATACCCGAGCTGTATTTCATAGTCAACCATCCAACTATATATGGTCCCAGGAAACCGCCCAAATTTCCAAGTGCATTTATAACTCCCCTGGCACCTCCTGCCATCTCAGTATTAAACAATATTGGAGGTATTGTCCAGAATACACTTGAAGCCGCTTGAAGAAATACACCGCAGCCAATTAAAAAAGCAAATGACAACCATATACTGGATTTTGTTTGAACTGACAATAACAGACATATGGAAAATCCAATCAGGGGCAATGCAGTATGCAGTTTTCTATTTCCGCTTTTGTCAGATAGATGAGAGAAGACATACAACCCGACTATGGTACCCACATATGGCAATGTGGACAGCCACCCTACGCCATTCATTCCTGATTTAGTAAGTTCTTTTATCAAAGTTGGAAGCCAGAGTGAAAACCCGTATATTCCGGTCTGATAGCAAAAATATATTACAATTAATTTCCACATATTTATATTGGAAAATATGTCTTTAAGAGATACCGCAGTTCCTTCCTTATCTTTTACATTTTTCTGCTCCTCTTTTATTTTTTGTGTGATATACTCTTTTTCTTCTTTAGATATCCATTTGGCATCTTCAGGTCTATCACTTATAAGCGGCAGCCAAACCAATATTAATGCAAGAGATATCAGACCTTCTATTATAAAAACAGCACGCCAGCTGTATACAGTTATAATCCATCCGGAAAGGGGACCGGTTATTATGGAAGCTATTGGCACATTCATTATGAAATATGCATTTGCCCTGCCCCTTTCTTCATTTGGAAACCAGTGGCTTATAATAGTAAGTATTGCCGGCCACACACCACCCTCAGCGACTCCCAGTAAAAAACGAATTGCAAGCAGCTGGGGCACATTTTGAACAAATCCGGATATAACTGCAAGTCCTCCCCAAGCCATTATTGAACAGGCTATAAATTTCTTGGCACTTCCCTTCTCAGCTATTTGTCCACCCGGCACTTGCAAAAACAGATATCCTACAAAGAATATTCCTGCAGCAAGACCTGTAACACTGGCCGTCATAGCTAGATCCTTACTCATTCCACCTGCCATTGCGAAGCCTATATTTGTACGATCCATAAAAGCTACTATATAAACCAGTATTGTAGGTGGAATTATATGAAGCCAACGCCCACTAGGTATTACTTTATCTATACTTTCTTGCATTTATACTCCCCCTTAATATAATAAACGTTTCCATATTATTTCAACTCCCACATTTATACAAACAATCTATACATAATTACACAATCTGCTTATTGCGGTATCATTAAAACCCAATGCCTCTGCCTTTGTAACTTTGCCATTTGCCACATTTATGACTTCATTTAACAAATTCTCACCTAATTGTTCTATGGTTTTTTCTCCTGATATAACTTGACTTGCATTAAAATCTATATTTCCCTTCATCTTTTCAAAAGTATATTTATTGCCGGTTACTTTTAATACTGGAGATATTATATTGCCTGTAGGAGTTCCCCTTCCTGTAGTAAACACTATTATCTGGCATCCACCAGCTGCAAGTCCGGTTACCGATGCTATATCAAACCCTGGGGTATCCATTATAACCAATCCCTTTTTACTAGGAAAATCAGCATAATCCACCACTTCTACTATAGGTCTATGTCCGCCTTTGTGTATGCATCCCAATGATTTTTCTTCAATAGTACTTATACCACCTGCTTTGTTTCCAGGTGAAGGGTTACCCTCCCTTAAGTTTTCCCCTGCAGTCTTCAAATGGTTCTCATATCTTTTAACTATGGATATAATTTCATCGCTAATTTCCGGAGTAGCTCCTCTTGCCGCAAGTAAATGTTCTGCTCCTATAAATTCAGTTGTTTCACATAGTATTGAAGTCGATCCCAGATCCACAAGTCTGTCACTCATGTCACCAAGAACCGGATTGGCCGCCAGCCCGGAAGTAGGATCAGATCCTCCACATTCCGTAGCCACTATGAGTTCAGATATATCAGCCTCTTCCCTTTTAAGTTCTGATGCTTCCTGTGCCATCTCCCTGGCATACTCAATACCCTTTGCAATAGTAGCACTTGTTCCTCCTTCTTCTTGAATAACCAATTTTTTTAAAGGTTTATTCGTCACAGCTTCTATTAGTTTTGAAACTTCATCAGGCTGGGCATTTTCGCATCCAAGTCCTATGAGAACTGTACCATACACATTGGGATTTGCCGCTAAGCCTACCAACACTTTCACAGTGATATCCAAATCCCCTTTAGCCTGACCACACCCATTTTGATTAACTATATTAACAGCACCCTTTACTTGCTCCGCTACTATCCTGCAGGTTTCACTTGAACATGCGCAAGTAGGAAGTACAAGAACTTTATTCCTTATTCCGACTTTTCCATCAGGTCTTCTATATCCCATAAATTTCATAACGTTATCCTCCTGTCCACTATTTTGCTATATATTTTCTCTTATACTTATTAAATTGTGTAAATGAACATGTTCTCCTATTTTTATATCCTTTATGGCTTTTCCTATCACCTGACCGTATTTATAAATTTCCTCGCCTTTATCTATATTGGATACTGAAAATTTATGATAGACAGGTATATTGTTTATAATAGAAACTTTTTTCAATTCATCACCAATCTTGTACACAGCTGTATCCCCAATTTTTAATTCCATCATGGTTACAGCTACATTATCCTTCTTGTCCACAATCAAAGAATTTATATTATCATTCATAGCTATTTTCCTTTCTAAAAATCGATTTCATTTTTAAGAATTTCTTTTAATTTTGCAGCCTGTACCTCATTTAAAGTTCCCAGAGGCTTGCAGCTCACCGGTTTTATATCCTTTTTAACTAATGATACCGCTGTCTTAATAGTAGGTATAAAAGGTTGTGCAATATCATACAGTCCCATAAATTTATTTATTTTATTCTGTAATACTTTTACCGTTTTAAAATCGTCTTTATTGTATACACTAAAGATCTCCGAAAATAACTCGGGAGCAAAATTTGAAAGACCTCCGATTAATCCATTTCCACCCGAAATTAAATTTGGGATAAAGTATTCTTCAAATCCTGAAAATACCATGAAATCTTTTAGCTGTGATTTCACAACTTGAATTACCTTTCTGGTATGACTCATATTATCTACAGTATCTTTAATTCCCACAATATTCTTGTATTTTAGAGCTAATTTTAATATAAGCTCTGCACTCATATTGACACAGGTTCTATCAGGAAAGTTATACATGATAATTGGTATATCAGTATTCTCTGCAATCTCAGAGTAATAACTATACAGACTGTCTTCACCTAGTTTAAAATAATATGGACAGACAACGACTACTGCATCCGCTCCTTCTTTTTTACAAAATTTTGTAAGTTCAACTACTTCATCTACATCTGTTCCACCTGTTCCAACCAGAACCGGAACTCTTTTATTCACCTTTTCAATCACAAAGCTGATAAATTTTTTCTTTTTATCCAGAGGTATACTAAAGAATTCTCCTGTACTTCCCAATATCAAGATTCCATTGACTCCGCCTCCAATAATATAGTCAATCAGCTCTCCATTACCTTTAAAATCAATGTCCCTGTTTTCGTCTAAGACTGTTATCATCGGTGTGAAAATTCCACTGTACATATCTCAATTCATCTCCTTATACAATAATTTTTACAAATAATCCTGCAATAGTTTTCACAGCAATATCCATGCCAATTTTAAAACTTCTGAAAAAATAAAGGGAAACCCTTGTCATGGGATTTCCCTTTATCCGATATATATTTTTTTATTTCAGAAATGAAATCTATTTTTCATTTTTGAAATTCAATTTTCTCCATAGAGTGGTTTTACTCATATTGAGCTTCCTGCATAATCTGTCTTTATCTCCGTTATATTCTTTCAGTAAATTATATATAATATCACTTTCCATTTCCTTTAAGTTATCGGATACCCTTATCTTCATCTCTCTGTTACAGTCTCTATCCCTAAAATTATAATTTAGGATTTCCATTAACGACTTCTCCGTAATCTCTTCTCCTTCATTGCATATAACAAGCTTGTCAATAAAATTCTTTAACTCCCTGACATTTCCTGCCCAGCTATAATCCAGCAAGCACTTAAATACATCTTCATTTTTCCAGTACAAATGTCTATTTTCATTTGCACATTCTTTCTCCATAAGGGATATTGCCATTGGTATTATATCTTCTTTCCTATTTCTCAAGGGATCAATCCTAAGCTCCAATACACTGAGCCTGTAATACAGATCTTCTCTAAAATTTTTATTTATTACTTCATCTCTTAAATTTTTATTTGTAGCACAGATTATTCTTACGTCTACCGGTATAATTTTTTCTGCCCCCACCCTTCTTATTTCCCTTTCCTGAAGTACTCTTAAGAGTCTGGATTGAAAATTAAGAGATATCTCTCCAATCTCATCCAAAAATAATGTTCCTCCATGGGCAATTTCAAAAAGTCCTTTTTTACCCCCTTTTGAAGCACCCGTAAAGGCACCCTCTTCATACCCGAATAACTCACTTTCAAGCAGATTTTCATTTAGGGAGGCACAATTTATGGATACAAAGGGACCATTCTTTCTTCTGCTCACATTATGAATGCTGTGTGCAAACAACTCCTTTCCAGTACCACTTTCGCCGACTATAAGTATAGTGCCTTCAGAATGTGCAAATTTAAATGCCAAACTTTTAGTTTTCATTATACTATCACTGTTTCCTATAATATCATCAAAATTATATTTAGCTACAAGTCCCTTTTCATTGAGCTTCTTTCTTATATTCAATTCCAGTTTTTGAATATCATCCACCTGCTGAAATATTGCCACAGTTCCCTGGATCTTGTTGTCAACCAGAATTTTTATTATATTGGAGACAATTCTCCTGTCACCTAATTTTATCAATTTTCCAAGTTCAATTGGGCTGCCCTTGTTAATCTTTTCAAAGCAGCGAACCGGAAAGATGTTCTGCATTTTATTACCTATTACTTCACTTTGAGGATACCCTAGTATCTTTTGAGCGGATTTATTATAAACACTGATTCTATTATCCTTATCCGCTGTCAGTACACCTTCATCTATTACATTCAATATGGATTCTATTTCTTTTACCCTGGCCTTTTCTTCAATATTATATTGAATCATTCTCACAGCCTGATTCAGTGCCTGTACAACAGCTTCCTGACCTGATTCAAGTATTTCACTGTAAATGCCGTGTTTCTTTGCCTCTAAAACAGCTATAACATCTCCTATCAGGGCATCTATTTTATTGTTTTTTATAATTTTGTCCACTGCCTCCGGAATCTCCTCCACATTATTACAGGATTCAAATTCAACATTGATATCCGATATATTATTAAAATAGTTCTTTTTATAGATAATATTGGATATGGTAACAACTGCAATTTTTTTATAACCTCTATTAGTAACACTGCTTATAGATCTCAATATATCAAATGAAGTTACTGGAATTTCTATCACAGGTATATTTATCTTAGTCCCTAAATATGCTGCTGTTCCGCCCCTTGTAACTATAATTTTTGTACCATGAGCAATACTTTTATATATATCACCTATCTTTTCACATTTCTTTCCTATAAAATTTCCCTTTATTATAGAAAATGGTACATTTATATTATCCCTTATGTCCCGTACCAACCTCTCAAGCTTATCATATGGAGCCACCAGTAATATATTATTATCCATACTAACAACGATTCCCCCCCATATTAAGTTAAAACTATAGAAAAGTTTAAAATAAAATCACCAATTAGCTATGTAACTGCAAACTAATTAGTGATTAAACAACTTTACAATTTCATTATATGGTAAACGTTTTTACATGTCAACTTTTAAACAATTTTTGCGAATAATTACCACATAAATCGGCAAACTATAAATAAATCTATTTTGGGAGGAAAATAAAATGTTAAAAAGAAATATTAAAATAATAGCTGCTTTAACTGTTTTGACATCATTAAATATTAGTTTCATGACGGTTCAAGCTTCATCAGCTAAGGATATCTCTGCAATAAGTCAAACCACATTGGAAAAAAATAATAATCATAAACATCATGATTATAAATCCCGTCTTGATGCGCTAGTAAAGGATAAAGTCATAACTCAAAAGCAGGAAAATGCTGCACTGGATTTAATAAAATCCGATGACTTTCGTGAATTCATGAAAAAAAATCACAAGTGTTCAAAAAATAAATTGAATACTCTGGTTGAAAATGGAACCATAACTAAAGAACAGGAATCTTCCATAAAAAAAGTATTTTCTTCTTCTAAAAAGCAGGGGAAAAATTTTAGAAATTCTTTTGACAATGGCTTGGACGATCTAGTAAATAAGGGTACCATAAATAAAAATCAAAAGGCTTCCGTACAAAATCTATTGATTTCTTGTAGAAAGGAGCATATTGATAACCTGACCGTATTTTTCAAACATAAATTTGATACTCTTGTAAATAATGGAACAATAACACAAAAACAAGAGGAAGCTATAATCAAAAGCTTAACAACTTTTAAACATACTTCATAAAACAAATTCCCCCGAGGTACAGGAAATTATCTCCTGTATCTCGGGGGAATTTGCAGAAGTTAAAACCACCAATTAGCTGTTATACTAATTGGTGGTTAAGAAATCCCTAACTCATCCGAGCACTCCGATTCTATCTGAATATTTATCACCCTTTTTTCAATTACCTTCTATTAAGTGTTACATTATAAAAATTATTTTTCACATACACTTCCAGCAGATAAATTTAATTATTAATTGACATTTCAATAAATAACTTACTTCTAAAACTATATCTGTATATTTCACAGCATCTACAAAAGTTATTTATCTCTTTGAAACATTGTTGCAAATGAACTATTCATAATTATTTTTGTTACTTAACTCTTTTTAGTAAATTTTATTAATATATGGTTTTCTTAAATTTTTTATTCTTAAAATACTTTTTCAAGTACTCTTCTGAGTTAGGATTATAAGAAGAAAGCCTATCCTTCTTCTCAATCTTATTATATAGTAAACGTTTAAATAAGTCAACAAATTTTTTATCCTATTTACACCTCTTAAAATTACAAAAAGAGATACCTAATAATAAATAATCTTAATCAGGCATCTTTAAATAATTAATTTTGCATTTATCTTGACAATTAAATCATATAGCCGCTTGTAAGACTGATGTAACCATTTAAGATATTTTGTTCTATTTCTTCCACAAAACAATCTTTATCATTGTTTGTTATGCAATCAATGATTCTTCTATGCTCCTCCAGGCTTTTTCTAAGTCTTGTTGAATTTTTGCAGGATTCAATACCTAATAAATATGCTCTATCAAAAAGATTATCTATAATAGAAAAGAAATGTGAGTTTTCATATTTTTTCAGAATGTATTTATGAAAATCAATATCTTCTAACATAAATAGCTTTGGATCATTTTGTTCTACATCCTGGATTTGCTTTTTATAAGAATTCTCCAAATAATCAATGTCAGTTTTGTTAATATGATCAAAAACGTGTTTAGCAGCATATGTTTCAATTGCAGCCCTTAACTCGTATATTTCTCTAGCATCATTTATGGTTATAGTATTTATAATTACTCCCTGCTTAGGTACAATAGTCAGAAATTTATCATATTCAAGTCTTTGACAAGCATAGGTAACAGGAGTTCTGCTTATATTTAATTTTTTACTCATGGCAGATATACTAATTACCTCTCCTTGTTTAAGTTCACCAATTATTATTTTTTTTTTAATTATTTCATATGCAGTTTTAGTCAAACCATTTAAATTATTATTTTCAACTTTATTTGTTTCCATTTAACTAACCCTTTCCCAATGGCAAAATTAATTTTGCAATTATAATTTCATCCTCAACATATAGTAGTTTACCCGGATAATTGTAAAATAAGTCTAAAATTCAAGTTGCATGTAAGTTAAATTTCAATAATACCATGGCAAAGTTATAATATAACAATTCTAAGCTATTGTCAATATGCATTAAAACAATCATCAATAAGAATCAAGTCATTTATTCACAATATTAACGGGAGTACCTGATAAAAATTGTTTCAGATTTTCCACCGCAATATTCATAAGCCGCTCTCTGGCTTCTTTAGGAGCCCAGGAAATATGAGGGGTAATAATGCAATTTTTTGCTTTAAGCAGTGGATTGTCAACTTTTATAGGCTCTGTGGAAACTACATCTACTGCTGCTGCCCTAACTTTTCCGCTGTTTAATGCCTCAGCAAGGTCTTCCTCCACTATGAGAGGTCCTCTGGAATTATTAATTATTATTACATTATCTTTCATTTTTGATATTGAATTTTTGTTTATTATACCTCTAGTACTATCAAATAACGGGCAGTGCAGAGCAATTACATCTGATTTAGCTGTCAGTTCAGCAAATTCGACATATTTCATGGTTTCACTTTCAAGAAGCGGGTTTTTATATTTGTCATAAGCAAGTACTCTCATACCCAGAGCCTGTGCTATCCTTCCTGTTCTCTGCCCGATTCTGCCATAGCCTATTATTCCCATAGTTTTTCCAGCAAGTTCAATCAAAGGATAATTCCAGTAGCACCAGTCGGGGTTATTGGTCCAGTCACCAGCTTTGACCGAATTACTATGTTCCCCTGCATGATGGCATATTTCAAGAAGCAGTGCTATAGCCATTTGTGATACTGAATCCGTACCATATGTAGGTATATTAGTTACAACTATTCCTGCCTCTTTTGCAGCATCTACATCTACAACATTAAATCCAGTTGCCAGCACACCTATAAATTTCAAATTAGGCATTTTCTCAAGTGTATTTTTTGTAATGGGAGTTTTGTTTGTAAATACTGCTTCAGCATCTCCCACTCTCTCTATTATTAAATCTTCTTTGCTGGAATCATATGAAGTACGATCATATACCTTCAGCTCTCCCAATTTTTTCATATTGTCCCAACTAATATCTCCAGGATTTAAAGTATAACCATCCAATACAACAATTTTCATTTTCATAATCATTCCCTTCGCTTTGTTCAAGGCGCAAAACATGCTGTACCTCTTTTATTCCAGTAACAATTCATATTTTTAATTTCAGCCTTTCCATAACTAAACACAACTTTTATCCATTGCTTCCTGTCCTATTTTCTCAATTGTTTTTTGTCTTGTCTCTATACCAAAAATAAGTATAACCAATGCCACCAGGCCCAGTATCACTCCAATTGCTATGAAAACTGCAACGGATCCATACTTTGTCATAATCATTGCTACTCCATAAGGAGTAAAAATTGTTACAGCTCTTCCAATTGCATTACATACTCCCAAACCTCTGAGACGTATTTCAGTGGGCCACAATTCTGGAGCATATACAGAACAGGCAAAACAAACATACATGTAAAGAACGGAAATCAAGATGAATCCGACTATAATAATTACAGTTTCCTGTTTTTGCAATGAATAAATATATCCAAGTACAGCTATTGTAATTAAAAGAACTACTCCCATCTGCCTGCGGGGAAATTTGTCCATTATTCGTGATGCAATAAATACACCAAATGGAGCACCAAATAAAATTATTGTAGTCATAAATACAGATCTGGTAACAGTGATACCGGATTTAACAAATATTGTTGGAATCCATGTAGTAATACTATACACTGCTGTATTCATAGCAATAAGCAGGCAGCTGCCAAGTATTGTACACTTCAATAAATTACCTTTAAACAAACTTGAAAAGGGAATCTGTTTTACTTCGTCATGTAATTTTATTTCTTCCGTTTCTTCAACTTGCGGCAGTTTAATTCCTTTTTCTCTTTCAATCTGCTTCTCAACTTCTGTAAGTATTTCATCTGCTTTTTCCACATCACCACGTGATTCATACCATCGCGGCGACTCCGGAAAATCATGACGTATATACCACAATATCAATGCACAGACTCCACCAATAACAAACATTCCACGCCAGCCATATTGGGGTCCCAATGCAGACATAACAAACAAACCAATTAAAGTTGCTACAGGTGGTGCAATATTTGCTAAGAGAGATAATGTTGACGTCCATTTTCCACGAGTCTTTGCGGGCACAAATTCAGCAAATGTACCAAAACCAACAACAAGCTCCGCACCAAGACCAAACCCCATTATTCCTCTTAGGCCAATCAATACAGTCATATTGGGAGTAAACGCTGCTACTAATGTAGCCAGACCAAATATAAGAAGATTTACCTGATAAGCAAATTTTCTTCCCCAACGGTCTCCCGAAAATCCTGCAAACAAGGAACCAAAAAAAAGTCCTATCATCGTAGTAGACGTAAAAGCAGCATTTAGATAGTTGTTAGACCATCCGTTTTTTACCAGTTGAGCTAGAATTGCACCACCAGAATAATTATCAAAACCATCTATTAAAAGACCGCAGCCAATCATCCAAAAAACTTTGTAGAACCATTTTGATGTAGGTAATCTATCCATTCTCGGACCTATACTACTTTTTATACTCACAGAAATGACCTCCTAAATATATACTAATTTTTATTATTACAATCCTGTATTAATCTGGTGGTTTGAGTATGATAAATATCCATTTTATCATACTCAAACATTCACTTGAATTAAAACCATCAGATCAACTTAATGGGACAAATTTCCAAAGAAATAACCCTATTTATCAATTATCCCTATGAACAATACAGAACAATTGAAAGTATGACAATTTCTTTTTGTGAACTTTTGAGAAAACATTTACATAGAGGATTCAAGTCAAAAACTGCGTTGATTTTGCACGGCGTACAATATCGGAAATATTTAGTATTAAGCCAATTCTTTTGTAGTCTCCAAAAATGCATCAATATCTTCTATACTGTTGCAGTGCAATGGTGACACCCTGATGCATCCCTCCATACCAAAAGAATCAAGCATTCTCTTTGAGTATAGGCTTGTATTAATTCTTTCATATACAATAATGCCTCTCTTTTCATACTCTCTAACAGCCTCTGTAAATCCCAGACGTTTAATTCCCATAGCAATAATAAGATCTCTCTTTGTCATATCAGGGTAGTCAAGGTAAACATCTACACCTTTCATTTTCCTAAGGCCCTCAATTTTATCGCTGCCATTAAGCATTCTATTCATAAGCCCTCTTTCGTGCATCTTAATTCTGTTCATGCCTTCAACGAATAATTCTCTTCTATCAGTGCTATTTATAGACTTGGCACCCAGCCAGCATACATAATTTACAACTTCGGTTATAGCTATAAATTGGGATGGTGCAGGAGATCCTAACTCCCAAGTACCTTCGGGTTTTGCAAGAAGTGTATGATGAGGCAGTTTTGAAAGCCTGTCCGAAACATATGCAATACCTGATCCTCTATTGGCAAAAAACTTGTATGGGGCAAAATTCATTCCATCCACCTTAAGCTTTTCAACATCAATAACACCATGAGGAGCGTGCTGAACCGCATCAATTATGATGTAAAGGTCCGGTTTTTTTGCTCTTGCAGCCTTAATAATAGCTTCGGCATCGAAAATGGCACCAGAAATGTTGGATGCATACATAAAGCTCAAAAGACAAGTGTTACAGTCAATTTTGCTTACAATTTCATCAACATCCACACCACCTGTAACAGGGTTTGTTTTAACAGGTCTAAATTCTTTTCCAGTTTTTTTAGCATAATAAAATGCCGCATCATAAGCTGAAGGATGTTCTAGTACAGTAGATACAATGTTTGTACCCGGTACATTTTCAGCAACGGCTCCCACCATTTCAAACATAGCCTGGGAAGCTGTAAGAGTGGTAAGCAAACTTCCATCCTTTGCATTTAAAATAATTCTTATATCCTTTTCACCATCAGCTTGTACCTTTTGAAGATAACGGGCTGTAGCATGTGCTCTTTCAGGACAGTCTGGAATTGCATCAATTCTTGCTATAGATTCTACTACGCTTTTTAACCTAAATGCTCCACCAGCATTATCAAAAAATATTCTTCTGCCTTCCCTTAATGGATCTTTATCAACATGCCAAAATTTTTCCTTGACTTCCTTCTGCAATTCATCGCTAAAAAGTATTCCTTCTTGTATACTTGTATCAATCATAATAAACTTTCCTTTCATTTTTAATTTTGTAATTATTTCAACTAATAAATTTTAAACGACTTTACCTTCTTGAAGTATAGTCTTCCCATCTACTGTCAGTGTTGGATTTTTAAATACCATATCCAGATGGTAGGCACTTGGGACAACTCCTCCAAAGCCTCTGTTATCACCACATCCGAAATGAACGGTTCCACCACATCCCTCATCTTCAAGCATTCTGCCGTTCAATTCACACATTGAATTTAATCCAATACCAATTTCCCCTATGTTATATACATTGGGGTCGTTAAATTTTTTCATGATTTTCTCTAATTTTTTTGCCTGGTTTCCTCCGGATATATCCACAATCAGACCCTTTTTAATAGTCAACTTAATCTTGTCAGTAATAAGCCCAAGTTCTGGATGGGGTATACTTCCATCTATATAGACAACACCTTCTCCAGTACCTTCTACGGCACATGTAGCACATTCAATATCAGGAGGGGAAGATGATTCTCCAGGCATCAAGCTTCTGGCATATTGCGGAGTAGGAGCTCTGCCAGCGATACTGCATGTAAAATCACTGCCGCTGGCCGTAGATATATGACATACCTTCCCACCCTCTAATTTTTCAGCAACCTGTGTACAAATTTTGCCAATTGATTCGAAGTCACAATAAAGGCCTCCTTTTTTCAACATTGATACACTGTAATCCGCCATGTTAACAAACCTTGCACCAGCAGCAGCAGCATCTCTTCTTGCCTTGGAATGAAATAATGAAAATTTAGTACATCCAAATATGACATCAGCCTCAGCCATTGCTGCGGCAACAACTTTGTTAGGATCTTGTCCATGCATTGTACGCTCATCCATCAATATAAGAGACTTATTTGTGTATTCACCCATGGAATTCCACATATTATCAGCCACTTCAAAACTTGATGGATCAGTTACAATTAAGATATTCTCATCTCTTTTACAATTAGAGCAGGTAGTTAGAAGTGCATTACATGCCTCATACTTTTCATTCATCTTAATATCTCCTTTTATAATAAAGCTTATTGAATACAACTTATATTTAAGTTGTATTCAACTTGCATGCAAGTTATATTATGTTTATATATTATCATAGTAATTACCAAAAGTAAATAGACTTTATATATAATTTTTTATTTTTTGTAAATTCTTATTTTCACCCTATATAGAAAATAAAGATAATTATAATCTTTATGCAAAGTCTATCAATAACCTTTGGATCATTACAGATGTTTTATTTTTTCTTCATATTACCCCCATTGACTTTCATCTCAAATTCATCCCGTTAATTTTTGATTTGTTTGAAAAAGACTATATAATAAGATTAGGAAACTCAAAAGATAAGGAGTGAATTTTATGGACAGCGAAAAGCAGCAATTGAGTATTGAAGCAGCAAGACTGTACTATAAATCAGACTACAGCCAGCAGGAGATTGCATCCCAGCTTGGAATATCAAGACCTACGGTATCCAGACTTCTCCAATACGCCAAAGATAAAGGCTTTGTAAAAATCGATATTGTAGATCCCTTTGACGATTTGGATAAGATGTCCCATCAACTAAGGGAAAAATATGAACTGAAAGATGTTCGAGTTGTATTTTCTCCAAAAGACGACTATGAACTTATAAGGCAGTATATCGGCAAAGAGGCAGCAGAATATTTAAGTGAAATTTTAAAAAATGGAGACATACTTGGGGTGAGCTGGGGAACTACCATGTATGAAGTTGCAAAAAATCTTCAGTCTCAAAATCTCAAAGGTATTGAAGTAATTCAACTAAAAGGGGGCATTAGCTATTCAGAAGTAAATACCTATGCTTTTGAGACTATGGAACTCTTTGCTGAAGCCTTTCACACAGTACCCAGGTATTTGCCCCTGCCTGTAATTTTTGACAATGCAACTGTAAAAGAAATGGTTGAAAATGATAGAAATATCAAGAGTATTATAGAAATGGGAACATACGCCAATATAGCAATTTTCACAGTTGGTACTGTAAGAGATGAAGCATTATTATTTAGACTTGGATATCTTAATGAATCCGAGAAAAAAAGGCTGAAAAGAGAGGGTGTAGGAGATATTTGTTCAAGATTTTTCAATGAAAACGGGAAAATTTGTGATGAGGAGATAAACAACCGAACTATAGGCATATCATTGGAAAATTTAAAGAAAAAGGAAAAGTCAATTTTAGTTGCAGGAGGCTCACACAAAATCAAGGCAATCCGGGGAGCTTTAAAAGGTAAAAATGCCAATATACTTATTACAGATAAATATACCGCCAGAAAACTTTTAAAATAGGTATGTGAAATAAATTTCATATACCTATTTACAATTGTTCAAAAAAGGTTTATCATGTACTCGTAATAGATATTGAAAGGAGGATATATTTTCAATGGATTATAAAGATTTAGTGTCCAAGGCTTTTGAGGGAAGGAAAAATGCCTATGCTCCTTATTCCAAATTCAAAGTTGGTGCCGCAGTACTTGCTGAAGATGGAAAAGTTTATACGGGATGCAATATAGAAAATGCTTCATATGGTGCAACAAATTGTGCAGAAAGAACTGCCATATTCAAAGCTGTATCTCAAGGCAACAGAGCTATAAAGGCCATTGCCATTGTGGGAATAGAAAACGATTATACATACCCCTGCGGTATCTGTAGACAGGTCATATCGGAATTTGCTTCAAAGGATACAAAAATAATATTGGGGAAAAATGAAGATGAATATTTGGTTAAAACCCTTGAGGAATTGCTGCCGGGAGCTTTTACCAAAGAAGATTTAAATAAATAAATACGCAGTTATAAAAAGTGTTCTTTTGTTTTGTGACAAGCTTACAAGGAATGCTTTTAATTTGAAAAATTGTGAACAAAATTTTATCATGCAATATACAAATGTTCAAAAAATCCATATTATATTGCAACAGGAGGGAAGATTTATATGAATATTGCTAAACTCATTGATCATACGGCATTAAAGCCGGAAACAACAAAAAGTCAGATAATCAAATTGACAGAAGAAGCAAAACAGTACAATTTTGCTTCGGTTTGTGTAAATCCAACATGGGTTAAACTGGCAAGTGAAAAGTTAAAGGACAGCGAAGTCAAAGTATGTACAGTTATTGGATTTCCTCTGGGCGCCAGTACAACTGAAACAAAAGTATTTGAAACAAAAGATGCAATCAAAAATGGTGCACAGGAAATTGACATGGTCATTAATATTGGAGAATTAAAAAATAAAAATGATGCTTATGTGGAAAATGATATAAATTCCGTTGTAAAAGCTGCAAAAGGAAAGGCACTGGTAAAAGTTATTCTAGAGACTTGTCTTCTAACACGGGAAGAAAAAGTCAGGGCCTGCAGGATAGCTAAAAAAGCTGGTGCAGATTTTGTAAAAACATCAACAGGATTTTCAAAAGGCGGAGCTAAAGCAGAAGATGTCAGACTAATGCGTGATACCGTTGGAAAAGATATGGGAGTCAAGGCATCCGGCGGCATTCATACTAGACAGGAAGCTTTAGAGATGATTAAAGCAGGTGCAAGCCGTATAGGTGCAAGTGCAGGTATTGCCATTGTATCTGAATAAGTCCCTGCAAGAGTATATTCAGTTTTATATTCAATCCCTAGATGCCAATTAAAGAAGATGTAATCGGTATTTAAATGTATTCAAATTAAAAATTTCAAGGAGGTACATAAGATGAAGTACATTATCGGAATAGCTGGATTGGCTATTGTAATGGGACTTGCACTGCTTGCCAGCAGTGACAGGAAAAAAATAAAGATAAAACCACTGATAATAATGGTTGTTTTGCAGTTTATTCTTGGATTTATATTACTTAATACCGAAGCAGGCAATATTCTCATAGGTGGAGTGGCAGACGGTTTTGGAGCACTTCTCAAGTGTGCGGCGGAAGGTGTAAATTTCGTGTTTGGTGATATGGTGAATGCAGGAAAATTCACATTTTTCATAGGCGTTCTCATGCCCATTGTATTCATTTCTGCTTTAATTGGTATATTACAGTATTCTAAAATACTGCCCTTCATAATCAAGTATGTTGGACTAGCTTTAAGCAAAGTAAACGGCATGGGTAAATTGGAATCTTATAATGCAGTGGCATCGGCCATTCTTGGTCAATCAGAAGTATTTATTTCAGTAAAGAAACAACTTGGTCTATTACCTAAAAATCGTCTATATACACTCTGTGCATCAGCTATGTCCACAGTATCCGCATCTGTTGTGGGTTCTTATATGCTGCTTATAAAACCCAGATACGTTGTAACAGCACTTGTATTAAATTTATTCGGCGGATTCATTATAGCTTCAATTATAAATCCATATACTGTGAAACCGGAAGAAGATATTCTTGAAGTTGAAGAAAAGGAAAAGCAATCATTCTTTGAAATGCTTGGAGAATATATTATGGACGGATTTAAAGTTGCTATTACAGTTGCTGCAATGCTTATTGGATTCGTTTCAATAATAGCCCTGATTAATGCGATATTCAAAGGTATATGCGGTATCTCCTTCCAGGATATTCTGGGATATATTTTCTCCCCCTTTGCATTTTTCATGGGTGTTCCATTTAATGAGACAGTAAAAGCAGGAAGCATAATGGCCATAAAGCTTGTATCAAATGAGTTTGTGGCAATGACTACACTTGCCCAGGGAAATTTGGGTTTGTCTTATAGGGCAACAGCTATTGTATCTGTATTTTTGGTTTCCTTCGCAAATTTCTCGTCAATTGGAATTATAGCAGGCGCAGTCAAAAGCTTAAATGAAAAACAGGGTAATGCAGCTGCACGTTTTGGATTAAAACTATTATATGGAGCAACACTAGTAAGTGTACTTACTGCAACTATTATAGGATTAATTGTATAATGTATGTAAGGAGGGATTCTGATGAATGAATTTAAGAGAATACACATTATAGTAATGGATTCTGTGGGTATTGGCGAAGCACCGGATTCAAAAGATTTCAATGATTTTGGAGTTAATACGCTGGCACACATTGCAGAAAAGAAGGATGGTTTGAAACTCCCCAATATGGAGTCCATGGGATTATCCAACATATATGAAATCAAAGGGGTAAAAAAAGTTTCCCGCCCCAGAGCCTATTTTGGAAAAATGCAGGAATCTTCCCGCGGAAAAGATACCATGACAGGTCACTGGGAAATGATGGGTCTGTATATCGACAAACCTTTTAGAGTTTTCCCCAAGGGTTTTCCAAATGAATTGATTAAAAAAATCGAGGATTTTTCCGGAAGAAAAGTTATGGCAAACAGACCTGCCAGCGGTACGGAAATCATAAAGGAACTTGGAGAAAGGCAGCTCCAAACCGGTGAACTGATAGTATATACATCTGCAGATTCTGTACTTCAGATTGCCGCACATGAAAAAGTCATACCACTGGATGAACTGTACAGAATATGCCAGTATTGCCGGAACATAACACTTGATGAGCCCTATAAACTGGGACGGATAATTGCAAGACCCTTTGTGGGTAAAACAGCGGATACCTTCAAGAGAACTTCAAACAGGCATGATTATGCACTAAAACCTTTTGGCAAAACAGTGCTGAATTACTTGAAGGATGACCATCTGGATTCCATTGCCATTGGAAAGATTCGGGATATATTTGACGGTGAAGGAGTTACAAAAGCAATCAGGACCAAATCAAACATGGACGGCATGGATAAATTTATTTCAGTACTTGATGAAAATTTTCACGGACTCAGTTTTGCCAACTTAGTAGATTTTGATGCGTCTTATGGCCACAGACGTAATCCCATAGGATATGGAGATGCCCTGGAAGCATTCGACAAAAGACTTCCTGAGGTATTTGAAAATTTAAGAGAAGATGATTTGCTCATTATTACAGCAGATCATGGTAACGATCCAACATACGCGGGAACGGATCATACCCGGGAATATGTACCTTTACTTGTTTATTCAAAGAGATTTAAAGAAGGAAGGGATCTTGGAATCCGCAAAACTTTTTCAGATGTGGGTGCAACAGTTGCAGATAATTTTAAAGTAAAAATGCCAAAATACGGTGAAAGTTTTTTACAAAAATTAATATAAAGGTGGTATGTAAAAATGAGAATGGTGGACGTAATTGAAAAAAAACGTGAAGGCGGAGAACTAACTGCAGAAGAAATCAATTTTTTTATAGAAGGATATACAAAAGGAACTATTCCTGATTATCAGGCTAGTGCACTTGCAATGGCAATTTATTTTCGGGATATGACGGACCGGGAAAGAGCAGATCTTACCATTGCAATGGTTCACTCCGGAGAAACCATTGATCTTTCAGCAATTGACGGTGTAAAAGTTGATAAACATTCAACGGGAGGAGTAGGAGATACAACAACTCTTGTTCTTGCACCTATGGTTGCTTCCCTGGGAGTTCCTGTTGCAAAAATGTCGGGACGGGGTCTCGGACATACAGGCGGAACCATTGATAAACTCGAATCAGTAAAGGGATTCCATGTGGAGCTTACAAAAGAACAATTTATTGATTTTGTCAACCGCAGTAAAATTGCAGTTATGGGGCAGACAGGCAACTTGACTCCCGCAGATAAAAAATTATATGCTCTCCGGGATGTAACGGGAACCGTCAACTCCATTCCACTGATTGCAAGTTCAATAATGAGCAAGAAAATTGCAGCAGGAGCAGATGCAATAGTACTTGATGTGAAAACTGGTGCAGGAGCTTTTATGAAGACAGAGAAAGATTCGGAAAAGCTTGCACATGCCATGGTTAAAATAGGCAACAGCGTTGGAAGAAATACCATGGCAATAATCTCCGATATGTCCCAGCCCCTGGGATTTGCAATTGGAAATGCCCTTGAAGTAAAGGAGGCCATTGATACATTAAAAGGTGAAGGTCCTGAAGATCTCACAGAACTTGTTTTAACCCTTGGAAGCCAGATGGTGGTACTTGGCAGGAAGGCAGAGACACTGGAAGAAGCCAGAGAAAAACTGCTTGAAGCAGTAAAAAGCGGTAAAGCCCTGGAAAAATTCAAGGAATTCCTTCAGAATCAAGGCGGAGATCCATCAGTTGTGGACAATCCTGAAAAATTACCACAAGCAAAATATAAAATTTCTGTTCCTGCAAAAGAAAGCGGATACGTTTCAAACATAGTAGCGGACCAGATCGGTATGGCAGCAATGCTTTTAGGTGCGGGAAGAGCTACAAAAGAGGACAAAATCGATTTGTCTGTAGGAATAGTTCTCAACAAAAAAGTAGGTGACAAGGTAGAAAAAGGTGAATCACTTATGACCATTTATTCAAATCGTGAAGATGTAGAAGATGTAGAAAATAAGATTTATGAAAATATTTCTATTAGCAATCATGCAGAGAAACCGATTTTAATTCACAAGATTATAACAGAATAACGTCATTCTTAGGTTCAGATGGAGTTTGATTATTTTGTAAAAACAAAGGCCATTCATCAGATCAGAGTGGTCTTATTTTTCGCTAATAACCCGGAAGGAACAAACAGTCCTATAATGATTACACCTGCAGTTTTGGTTGTTCCAGCAGTAAGCAGATTATATTCACAAGTTATAATCATTTCCCATTTTTTGTATTGGGGTCAGACCCCATATTAAAAAATAGGATCTGCCCTGCAAAGACAAATCCATTATTCTTAATTCAATTTTCTTTGTCTCAATTTTTCTTTAAATTCTTCAATGGAATTACTCTTAACTGCATCCTCAAATACAGAGTTCAAAGTATTTTCATCCTCTATCTTTTCTATTTTACTCATATAGGAAGTATCTGAAAACTTAATACCCAATAATTTTTTCAATCCCTGAAGTAATCCATCTTTTCTGCCTTCCTTTCTGCCTTCTTCCAAGCCTGTTTTTCTACCCTCTCTTATAATATTGTCTATAGTCTTACCTAAATTAGATACCATAGAATCCACCTCCCCTTGACTGGATTTTTCCAATATTTGTTCTACCTTTATTTTAGATTCCCTGTCCAACCTGGGTTTCATTATACCCTTCAACCAGATTTTAAGTATGTCAAATTGCTCAGGGGTTATCTTTTTAAGGACATATGCCATCAGTCTAAGCCTCTTCATCAGATCCTCTTTACTTATTTCCTTGTCCAGCAGAAATACCGTAGATACCATGTTGGCCATACTCTCCAGCTGGTTTTCATCATATCTGTAAATATCAAACAATATATATCTGAAATCTATCATGTTTTCACCAAACAACTCACTGCCGCTTAATACATCTCTAAAATTTCTATAAGCAGTCCATTTATTTTTACCGTTGTAAAGCACCATGGGAACAACTGCCGGGAGTTTGAAATCCTTTCTGCGCCTGTCATATTTTGAAGTATTCTTCAGTATCTCTCTCCATATCTCTACTATATAAAACAGCAGCCTCATGGGCATCCTGTAATCCACACTGGATTGGAATTCAAGAAGGATGTAAAATATCACTTCCTGCCCTTTTATATTTACCTTGTATACAATATCCGATTCTTCTTCACTGAAATCTTCAAGTATATAAGATTTATCTACAAGCATTAGATCTTCACTTTTTATCAGGTTAACCCAATCCTTTTTGACAAATCCCCGTAATAGCTCCAGAAATGTTTCCTTGTGGGAAAATATATACTTGTAGCCTACATCGTGTTCATGATGAACTCTATCTCCCGGCATATCATCTTCCTCCTAATACTATATTACTGTATTATTAGGATTTACCAGAACATAAGTTCCTATTCATTTAAACACATATTCATTATCTTCATTTTATCAAAATAATTTATAATAATCCACACTGTGGATAAAAATATTTTGTTCATGATTTTCGGAAGGTGATTTACAGCAGGACTTTTGAATATTGCGGATAAAATAATTGCCGCCCGGGGAAATGGAGGTAACCTGTATAATAAATACCACCGGGTTTTATCCCTTTTGAAAAACTATAAATTTGTACTGCCTTGAAATCATGCCTGCACAATTTCTATTTTTTGTATGGAAGTCAGACCCTGTTACAATATCTCAAGGCTCATCTTTCTGTCCGGCTCTGGAAATACCTTGTCAAGTTTATCCAGATCAGCTTTTGACAGGACAATAGATCCTGATTCTGCATTTTCTATCACATGCTCTTCCCGAGAAGCCTTGGGGACTGCTATTACATCATCTTCTCTTATAACCCAGGCCAGAAGTATCTGCAGAGGCTTCACACCATATTTCAGTGCTATTTCATTTACCACTTTATCTTTAAGAAGCTGTTCTTTTAATCTGCCGCCTTTTGCCAGGGGGCAATAGGCCATTACAGGCATATGATGCCTTCTCTGCCATGGCAGCAAATCAAACTCAATACCACGTGAACCAAGATGATACAGTACCTGATTGACCATACAATTTTCGCCGCTTCTACAGCTCATGAGTTCTTCCATATCGGTTGTATCAAGATTTGACACACCCCATCTTAAAATCTTCCCCTGTTTTTTGAGTTTTTCCATACACTCTATGGTTTCTTCAAAAGGTATGTTTCCTCTCCAATGAAGCAGATACATATCCAAATGATCCGTACCCAGTCTTCTTAAACTATTTTCACAGGCAGTAAATATATTTTTAAATCCTGCATTATGAGGATATACTTTTGACACCAGAAATATACTATCCCTGATTCCACTTATTGCTTCGCCCACCAGACGCTCGGAGCCACCGTCACCATACATCTCGGCAGTATCCACAAGAGTCATTCCAAGTTCTATTCCAAGCTTAAGAGTCCTTATTTCACGTTCCCTGCTTGAGGCATTTTCTCCCAGATACCAGGTTCCCTGTCCCAGTGCAGGTACAAAAGTGCCATCAGGCAATTTTACTTTTCGTCTTTCATTTCCACTCCTGATTTTTTCTATTTGTCTTTCACTTATCAAATTCAAAATACCACTTCTTTCTTGTAAACTATCCTTCACCTGGAAGAAAACACTGCCATCGCTCCAGAATTGATGAAAATACTTGATTTCAGGATCCTTAAGCAGGTAAAAATAATCCTATATAAAATTCACCAATTTTATTTATTTTACTTTCTATAATAGTTAAATTGGTACCCTGGTTAACAATTGTAACAGCTTTGCTTCTCAAGCTATAAATAATTTCCATTTTTTGTATTGGGGTCAGACCCCATATTTAAAAAATAATTTTCTCTATTGAAACCAAGATAAGATGCCATTATTATAATTTTTGACCACTCTCCCCTTTGATATGCAATAACTATATCAAGTATTTTGCTGTAATAATTTTTTTCTCTACCCATTAAGGCATATTTTATATCCTGTGGGATCATCAGTTCATCCAATATCTCATATAGAGGTTTTTATAAAATCACATCCATAAGTGATATGATCCCTGTTAGGTATGCATTAATTGGAAAAAATATTTTGAAGAATTTATCAACTTTAATATCTCAATTTATCACTTTTTTTCTTTCATATTCCTTAATTATAAGGAAATCAACTTTTATAATATCTGCTATTTTAACAAGTTCAACATATTTATCATCAAATATGAAATCATCCAGTGCAATTGTGAATCCGCTTTTTTAAAAATTTTGCAGGAATTAATAATTTCTTGTGTAGGAATTATATTTTCCAGAATTTCTATTTTTAAAATAACTAATCACCCATAATTGAAATTATATTCCTATTTATTTATATTTTATCACATGGAACTAGATATTAGATATTTAAGTATGTTTTAATAGGGAAAACTTGAAGCTATTTCTCTTCTAAGTGTTAATAACGGCTGATATACCTTTTTCAAATTTATTCTCCATAATTATTTTCGTATCATAAAATCCTATTACTTTAATACATCTCCGTACCACAAAACTTTACTACTTATATGACCTATATATAATATTCAAAGATATATCATATACAGTTACAATTCTAACCTTCTACAAACATGATAATTTGCACCTGCTTCTTTCATCACATCCCTTACTCTGCGCAGCTTGGACATTGTACTTTCACCAGAATACTTTTCTTCAAGAAGGAAAACAGGTTCATTTGCCAACTCAGGACGATTTTCCCACACTCCGTTAATAAGATCATGATTGTACTCAACCGTCACATTCTTATCAGCAAGCCGTTGAACCAGCTCTTCTCCTTCCTGCATGGTAATGACACGTCCATCAAACCCCAGTTTCCCATTATGGGGAATTTTCGTTTCCAAATATTCCGTATAGCAGGTACCCCTGTTGCCCATTTTAAATAACTTGATTCCGCTGTCTTTAAGCTGGTACTCAGCCTAAATGAATTAATCTGCTATAAAATTATTTAACCTAGCAGCAAAAGCCAGAAAAATTTTTGCTGCTAAGCTATTTTATTATAATAATAGTTATCTAACTGCGGCAGAAGATTAATCCTTTTTATTCATCCATTTATTAAGCACTTTTATATATTTCTCATTTTCTTCTACAAAGGGCATATGGCGGCTGAATTCAAATAATTGCCACTCTGAATTTGGAATCTTGTCATACATTGTCTTGGCAATAAGCGGTGAGCAAAGATCAATCAGACCACTGGTAATTAAGCAGGGTTCCTGAATATCTCCAATCTGTTCCATAAAATCAAAATTTTTTAATGTGCCAGATGGAGTGAATTCATTTTGACCCCATGCAGTTGTATAAGCCTCTGTTCCAACAATCTTTGGACGTGTTAAACATTCCGGCGATTCTGGTCCTGCTGGATCTGCACAGTAACGGTGCATGAATTCTGTTTCTGCCTTCTTATACTCTTTTGACGAATAGTCATCAGTTTTTTCTGCTTTTGAAATGGCATCCTGCATTTCCTGAGGAAGGTATGCAACTCTTCTGCGCTGTTCTTTTTCCCATATTGCAGCAGATGGTAAAGTACTGGATAAAATATAACTTTTGATTCCCTGGGGCTTGTATTCACAAGCATATTGAATTGCCTGCATTCCCCCCCAGGATTGCCCTAATAGATGAATTTCGCCTAAGCCTAAGTATTTACGCAGCTGGATTAATTCTTCAATCCATGTCTTTGCACACCATAGGTCAGGACGGGAAGGTGTTGCAGATAATCCACATCCCAATTGGTCATACATAATAACTGCTCGCCCATCTTCTGCAACTTTATCAAGTACCTCGAAGTAATTATGGGTAGAGCCTGGTCCACCGTGCAGCAAAAGCAATGGCTTTTTATTTCCTGTACATTCACCTGCTATACGATAATAAGTCTTATATTCTAAATAGGGCATATAACCTTCAGTAATTTTCATAAATATAATCTCCTCTTTTCTATTTACATTCAGAAACGACAATTATATCCTTTGTATATTCATTCAATACTTCGCAGCCATTTTCAGTTGTAATGACAAGGTCTTCAATACGAATACCTATTAGAAAGGATATACGCAGACAAACAAATAAATTCTTAACTACAGCAGCCTGAATTCCTCAGGTTTATATCCCTGATCCCCTTTTAGAACTCCGTCAATTTTATCAATCAATTTCTGTTTGTCTTGAGAAAGAGTCCCACCTAAAGCTACATAATTGGAAGCATGGTTGCTTCTAAAAATACAATTGCTTATATCAATATTCTTAATAAGTTGCCTGGTTTCAAGCATAATCTCTCTGGGATTTAAAAGTTCAAATTTTCCACTTCTCACGTCTCTGCACAGTTCTGTCCCATCCTCAACCATAAGAGTCAGCAGGCCAACATAATCAGGCTGCATGGAATTTATAACTCTTGCTGATTCCACTGCGTTTTCCTTCCAATACTTCTTTCCGCCTATCCCGGAAATAAATGTAGCTGAAAGTTTTATGCCGCTGTTTTTAATCTTTTTACCTGCCTCTATTATCTGCCTGGAACTGGCTCCTTTTTTTATTTTCCTTAATATTTCATCACCTCCGCTTTCCACACCCATATATATCATTTTAAGTCCCAAGTCTTTTAACTTCTTCATTTCATACTGGGATTTTGCCAATACATCCCCTGGAGCAGCATAGGATGAAACCCTGTTACATTCCGGAAAAAGCAATTTTATCTTAAGCAATATATCTCTTAAATTTTTCATTGGAAGTACAAGTGCATCTCCGTCAGCTAAAAATATTCTATTTATATGTCCATATATTTCTCTTGCCTCTTCCAAATCCCTGTATATTTCCTCCATATTTCTTATTCTAAACTTCTTCCCTTTGTACATATCACAAAAGGTACACTTATTGTGTGCACAACCTATAGTAACTTGAATTATAAAACTTCCGGCCTCACTAGGAGGTCTATATACAATACCTTCATATTCCATGGTAGCTCCCTCCTGCCTTTAACAGACGATTCTCAGCGCTAAGTTTTTCCAACTCTGACATTTCATCTTCAGGCTTAGTACGACCTCTACGGTCAAGCAGTCCTTTAACTCCATCTGCCTCATATTTTTTAAGCCAAGTATAAACCTGCTGGTATGATACTTGATATTTTTCAGCTGTTTCAACATATTTATTTTCATGTTGAATACAGTATTGAACTATTTCAATTCATTCCTCATAAGTGGTTTTTCGTCCTTTAGTCATGATAGGTGCTCCTCTTGTTCCAGAAGTTTTAAACTCCTCATTACTATTATACTGATTAATCCACTTTTGTAATTTACTTTTTGAACGAATACCATATTTCATACAAATATCATCTTGTGAACCCATTCCAGCAAGATAGTCTTTTACTGCAGAAAGCTTCAAATCAGATGAATATCACCGGATGCAATATCAATATATTCAAGATTGTCTTCTTTTGACCTGTCTAAAATTTGTTTAATAAAGTCTTTGATTTGAGCAATCGTTAAAAGGAATATCATTAATGTCAGCCCAGTTTAAACGGGGCATCTTATTAAAAATCTGATGAACTAAAAAGCAATTATTATCTGATAATACGCCACTTTCCTTTTCCAATAGAACCTTAAAAAATGTATCTCTTTTGCAAGGCGCTGAGATTTCGGATCATTGGAAATAGTAAATCTCTTTGCATACAGATCCACTGATGCAAAATGCCTGAAAAATATTTTAGACCCTGTGGGCAGGGAAAATGGCCATTATATTTTAAAAGCTGTAAAAAATGCGGATAAAATAATTGCCGCCCGGGGAAGCGGAGTAAAATGATCTGGATTACTCACCTTTTCCCTTTTTTTTAAAATAGTATACAATAAAGGAATTTATATTATTCTTAACCATTTATACTTCAGCATAAAAACAACACCTGAGGAAAACCTATATTAGGAAAGGAGGTATATTTATGCATAATAAAACAAAGCACAACAACAATAAAAAAGAAGATGGTAAATTTAAGAAGAAAAATATAAATCATGACCCTCAGGCTGAAAGCTCGAGAGCAAAATTCGGCTCTCCATCAGAAAAACATCTGGATTAGCTTTTAATAGCTGATATTTTGCAATAGAATCTATATAAAAAACAAATTACAAGTTTATCCAATAATTTGAGTCCATAAAAAGTAAATTAAAAATAATAAGAAGAAACCGTTAAAGGAGGGACAAGTATGGAATGGCATAAAAATAAAGGATTACATGAAAAGGCCATGGAAAAAGCCAAAGATCTGCTGGATAAGGGCATAGGCATGGGAGAGATAAAAGAAATTACAGGACTTGATGAACATGATATCACTAAAGCCAGAAATAAGATGGAAGGCAAAATGTAGTGAAACCAACTGTAAAAAATCAAAATTAAGTCAATATTTGTATGATAAGTATACATTCCAGCTATTGAAAAGTATCTGGGTTTGCACAGTCCAAAACCAGATACTTTGTTTTCCTATTTTCTGTCAGGTGGTGAGCCCCCTACAACGCAGAATTTAATATTTCACATTAGCGTTACTATCCAGCATAAAACCGGAGTCACAATAATTGCAGGTAAATAATTTGCCACCTTAATTTTAGCAACACCAATTATATTTAATCCAAGTGCTATAATCATCAGAGAGCCTGTACAAGTAATTTCTCCAATAGCTGAATTAGTTAGAACCGGCTGTAAAAACTGTGCCAGAAAAACAATGGCACCCTGAAATAAGAAAACAAAAGAAGCAGAAAATAATACACCTATACCAAGGCTTACAGAAAGTATTACAGACGATATCAAATCAAGTACGGATTTTGTAAAAAGCATTGTATTATCTCCAGTAAGGCCTGCATTTAATGAACCCACAATAGTCATTGCACCTATACAAAATAGAAGGCTGGCTGTAACAAAGCCTTCGGCAACTGAAACAGCATTGTCAGAAGATTTTTTGAAGTGTTCCTCAATATACTCCCCCATGGCATTTATTCTCTTGTCAATATCAATCCATGTTCCTATGACAGTACCTATAACAATGGAGATTATAAGTATCAGAGTATTCTTACCCTTTAATGTTCCCGATATTCCAATATAAATAGTACATAAGCCTATTCCAATCATAACCGAATCGGTAATTTTCTTAGGGATTCCCTTTTTAAACAATAGTCCTATAATGCTGCCTGCTATAACAGCCATGGTATTAACAATTACACCTATCATTTTGTATCCTCCTGGATATCACATTTACATAATGACCAGTATTACAACATATATATTGCAATGATTCTGCATCCATCCTGGGTTTCATTATACTTTTCAGCCAGACTTTCAATATGTCAAACTGCTCAGAAATTATTTTATTAAGAACATATACCTTAAATATAAACCTTTTTATTAAATCTTCCGTCCATATCTAAGATATCATTAAGTTTAAGCTTTATATCTTCATTTTATCAAAACATATTAAAATAATCCACACTGTGGATAAAAATATGTTGTTCATTATTCTCACAGGGTGATTTACAGCAGGATTTTTGAATATTATTGAAGAATAAATACTTATTGATAAAAATTTGAAATGGAGATGCTGCCCATATGAAAAAATATGCTTTCATAGATACCACAGAAAAATACAGATATACCCTATTTATTATTTTAAATCATATTTTATAAAAAATAAAGCCTAGAATAACTTTTAAACTATCCTAGGTTTAAATTATTTCTGTACTGCAATTCCAGCTGTATTTTGTATAGTAGAAATTTTTTGTTGCAATGCAGTGTTTTCAGATTTTTATTTTTACATGCGTTCTACATGTCTTAAATTCATCATCTCCTATTAATCCATTAGGATATTAAAACCGCCACTTATTTCTATAACCAGGCAAACAAACTTAAAACCAGAGTTTCCCAGAAATAGCAGTAAATTGCCGATGAATAAACAATTAATAATTGAAACTCCAGATACTTTATGCCCTATAATATGCATTTAGGGATTTTAGTATTTGGAGTTTGTACTTAATCATATATACAAAACAATCTAGAGCATAATTTATCCTTACGATTAAAGTAGTGCTTATTATAATTTATTTCCAAAAAATGTAATGGGGTCTGACCCTGTTACACTAATTTCCTTAATTTCATTAATAAGCCAATCGTGTCTGTCTATTATTGATTGTACATTCCAGAATTTTTGATATTTATCTAAATTATAGTCATCTACAATTTTTTGGGTTATTCTAAAACTCGTAATTCCTTCAGAATTGCTGTCATTCTGCTTATATTCCACCAATAAAAGAATGGGCTTAATCCAATTTTCAAAGTAAACTTCCCCATTCAGCTTTTCCATGGCAATTCCTATTATATTATCTTTTTTCAACTTCTCATTTATGATTTTTTCAATGTTTTCAATGCTTTCTTTATTTTTTATTGCAGCTATAATATTAAAACAGGTCTGCTTGATGCCGTTAAGAGTTTTTCCTGCTATTAAACACAAATAATAAAATCATCTCAATACTATTTTCAACCTATCCATTCCAGCATATTTCTCATGCTGGGCTGTAATGAGTGATGTCAGGCAATAAATACTCCATGATATATACCAAAAACTATTTGTGACCTTATCTGAAGATTCATATATATTTTTATACTCATTGACAAATTTTTTAAAATCGGCCAATACCTTGTTGGAATCTTTATTTTAAACTGCCTTTTTAATTCTTCAACCAAAGAATGTTTGGGATTACTTGCCAATAAATAATATTGATAGTAGGTAAACATATCAGCTAAATTTACATTGTCCATATCGGAAATCCATTATTCTATGACTCTCCAATCATTCATAAAGCTTCTATTGCCTTTTTTACTTCATCCCAAAGATCGCTTTTGTATTTACCTCGCAGGGTGGCTATATACTGTCCTCCAGACAATCTCCACCACATTCCTGACTGTTTCATTCTTTTTTGTATTACAGTTTTATTTCCACTTTCAATATAATATTTATTGTCTTTAAAATATTTATAGTCTATCCTTTTAATATTATTATTTATATACAAAGGTAGATTTACTGTGCCTTCAGGCTGATTTATTAAAGTATGTTTTTCTATAAAGTTAGCAGCTTTTGTCACCTCACCTCTAGTAACAAAACCAAGAAGCTTATTCACCCAAGCTTTTCTTATTACCTCATTTTCAGGATAAATTGCTTTTGCATATTCATGTACATTCTCGCTAAAATGATAAAAATCTAATATTTGTACTGCATCCGGGAAAAGTTCCTCACACAATAATAAAGGAATTCTACATTTTTCAACTATCAATAACCACCAATATATTTTTATTCAATACTAAATCAAAGTTACCTATAAAAAATCTGGCAGCTTCCATATTTCAAGCCAC
This sequence comes from Clostridium moutaii, assembly GCF_041205085.1. Lineage (NCBI taxonomy): Bacteria > Bacillati > Bacillota > Clostridia > Eubacteriales > Clostridiaceae > Clostridium > Clostridium moutaii. Next base: position 57,763 of record NZ_JBGEWD010000008.1, on the reverse strand, counting down.
CGGAAAAGATATTCATACTGAGTTACTTACTTCTTAAAGTAACTGTTATTTTCCTTTTCATCCTAAATCACAGTTAGTATCATATTTAACTAATTTTAAATTGTATTTTAATTTTATCGCTGAAAATATTATCTTGATACTGCAATAACATTCCTTTATCACCTATTGGTTCTTCAAAAATTACTGTACCTTCTACTTCACCACCTGGTGCTAATTCTCCTGACTTTAAGGCAGTATCTTGATCAACTGTAGAAAGCGTACCATCTTCAATTTGTCCTTTGCTATTTTGAATCTTAAAGTAAAATGGATTATATGATATTTTATCTTTAGAACCATTTTTTATCTTAACAGTGGCTATAACAAATTCCTTTCCTTCTTTAGGTTTATCATATTCTGAGCCATTGGACTTGTCCACTTTCGTTACTGTCATTTGAATTCCTTTATAATTTGCTGTTTCCCCAACATTATAAAAATCTTTTAATTCATCTTTCTTTGGTTCATCCTGTTTCTTTTGAGATACCTCTTTTGTACTGGTTTTAACCGATGTATCCTTTTTATCTTTTCCATCGCTTAATGCCGATCCAATTCCACCTATTAATATAATTGCTATTATAAAAGTTATTATTTTATGTTTCATGAAAAAGTTTCTTTGATCCTTGCCACAATGTGGACATTTTTTTACCCCTTTTGCGATATCGGCACCACAAGCTTTACACTTAGTCATTTTATTATTATCCAATATAATCCCACCTTTTATTTGTGAATATTTTATTATATTGTAACAATTTGTTCACATTTTGTCTATTGTAAAAACATTTACAACAAGTGAAAATAAAACCTAAAATGCTTACATTTGCTACTCCAGGCCGGAAATTCCATCGAATTGTAATTACTATATTTTAATGGGATTATGCACGTGCTCATTATATGAAGGATCATTTACAGAAATAGAGAAAATTCACTAAAAATGGTTGCTGACATACTTGGACACGAATCTTTGGACAGTACAGTAGTTTACGCGAAAATCAATAAAGAACAGCTCTCACAGCTGACTTAGCAATTCAGTGGGCATCTTTGAATCCTAATTATACTAGGTGGTACATATCTAGGCGGCTTGAAACAGTTCATACATTTGCGGTATATGCAGTATCTTTTGATTCAGAAGCACAAATACCTCAGGCCAGAGTTTTTGGAAAGTGCCACGAACGTACAGGCCCTTATATTTACAGGGAAATTGAATAATTCAACAATAGTATTTTTATATCCATCCGTATAACTTCTAGATGTTCTTACCATTTGTAGACACTTTCCTTAATTTTATTATATATCTTCAGTAAATCTATTAATTTATGTCTACACTTTTATACTAACATCATAATTCTTCAAATATACTCAGGAAACATGAAGAGAGTTATGAGATTATCCCAGTTATCTTCCCAGTTTTTTATGGCATTTGGATATTTGGTATCCCATTTTTCTTTCGCAGCCATTAGATTTTCAAGTGTAGTATCTTTATTTACTGCTCCATAAACGGATTTTAAATATTTAGCAAATTCTTTTTTATCCTTATGAGGTATGTATTTCATACTGGATCTTAATTGGTGAATTATACATCTCTGAATTTATAGTTTTTTTAAAATATAAATTCCTGCTGTTTTGAGTTTGTTTTTCAGATATATTATATTTATCATACTTGTAAAAAATTGTGGCTCAGCTATCTGAAATTATTGCCAAGAAAGAGTGATTTTTATTCAGTTTACACAAAATTTTTTATAGGCTTTTAAAATAACGTATCTAGATTTTATTTAAATGAAATCCAGATACGTTTCTCTTCTCAATCATTACTTAATAAATTCTTATAAATTTACTTTTTATTTCGGGTTACAGTCGCCTTTTTTAAATGCTCCATTGCTTTTCTCTTTCTATAAGCTACTGTTCTATAGGGTATTCCCTTTTTTATTCCATATTCCTTTAAATTTCTGTCCTGTACATAATACCAGATTATTATATCTCTTTCTTCTTTGGGAAGTTTCTTTACAGCCTTCCAAAGATCCCCTTGCTGCTGCCTTTTTATCAAGTCTTCTTCAATATTTTCCTCTGAAGCTATCATGCCTATGAGTTCATTGCCATTGCTGTTCACGCTGTGAATACTGCAGCAGCTTAGTTTTTTAACATTATCCCTTATCTTGCAGTAAAAATTTTTTTTAACAGCACTTGCAGCATAGGATGCAAATGGGTGCCTGGAATCCAAGTTATACTTTTGAATGGCCTTTATAAGAGAAACCCTTCCTTCCTGCATCATGTCTTCCATGGTATATCCATTTATATAAAAGGATCTGGCCAGATTTATAATCATTCCATTAAACCTTTCACAGATTTCCCCTGCCGCAGTTTTATCACCATTTTTAGCTCTTATCAGTAGTTCTTCCAATTTAAGTGTTTTCAGTGAATCATAGTCTGTATTGACTTTAATATCAGGATGCTTGTCCATAATAGCATTGGGTTTGAATTTATACACCATATTATTCTCTCCCTAATCTTAAATTTATCCTAAACCTAAGAATCACTTGATAGTCTGTGAATTCTTCATTAGTTTTCCTGAATTTAACTATTTCTGCCAGGTATATATTTCTTGTCTTAAATATTGTATTATAAATTTAGATTTTGGTGATTATATGAAGAATTTGTACAAAACAGATGGATTTAGACAGTAATGTACAATCTAAATCCATCTGCTTATCTGTGCTTATTTCACTTCAAGTTCAGTAGTTGAGCTGTCCAATATATGAGCTGAGTCTATAGATTTTAAATCACCGTTTTTTGAAGTGAATATATTTTTTGCAATAATTGCTTCCATGGCAGTTTTTACTTCCAAATCCGTTATATCTTCTTTTACATTGGCAACTCTTATAGAAGTCTTTTTTCCTTCTTCAGTTAAAAAATTCATAATCAGTGACTTAGACATGAAATCACCCCCTTTTTTCAATTCACAATTTACAGTTCACCATTGACAGTTCACAGTTAAGGAGGATTTTCTTTAGCTGTGTTCCAGAAAATCTACATTATAGATTTTTTGTAGGAAATCCCCTACACTAATTGTGCGTTACTGTTCACTGTTTAAGCGTTTGTTATCCCGCTTTCATCCTGCCTTACAAGTTCATCCAGCGTTTTTCCAAGAAGTTTTTCTATTTCCCTGGCAACATCATAGATATCCTGGGCAGATGCATTTATTTTTATATTTGAAAAGCTCTGCTTTTTAATTATCTCTTTTCCCTGTGCATCCAGACCATCTTTATAGCTTAATACCACTGTGGTCTGCAGCATTGTTGAATTTATGGCCATATTCATCGCCTCCTTTCATACAGTATATATGCTCTTTTTGAAAAGCAGGCAAAAATTTTTTGCAAAAAAATAAAAGCATAAAGATAATTTTCATACTAAAAATCTTCATGCCTTTCCATAAATTAACTTTTCTATTTTTCAATCATATTGGCCAGTATGTCTGCAGATGATGTATCTACGTTTGAAAATACTGCAGCTTTCAGCTGTGCTCTCTCACCAGAGGATAATTTCCCATACATGGCCTTGACACTGCCTTCTGCTGAATAAGGATTGTATGATGGATCCTTCATACTCTCTACCACGGATATCATCTGGGATATAACTGCCTTTTGAGATCCTGTACTGACGGATCCTGAAGCTGCATTTAATCCACTTAGCACCTTGCCAATTGCCTGCTGCCTCTCGCTTGAAGCAGAACTGCTTCCTGATGAGGTATTTGAATTTGAAGTGCCATCAGAATTCAAGGTGCTGCTGTTTTCTACAGCTCCCTGATTTCCGCCACTAATTTTCGTGGGCAAATTTAAATTCTTTATACTGGAATAATTTTTTATTAAATCTCTTATAGAGTCAAGTTTTCCCTTGAGTATATCTTCAATGTTCAACTGCCTTTTTTCCAGCGTAACTAAGAGTTTTTCATTTTTAACACTTAGTGCAGTAATACCTACCGGAAATCCCTTGGTGCTGACCATTATGGAATCCTGTTCAACAGTTGCCGAATTTTTTAATCTACTTTTTAATTTCTCCATCACATAGGATTTTGGTAAAGTAATTTTTCCCACTTTAAAGTACTGGGGAGTGTACTTGATTTTATCACTTTCCTTGAAAATACTTCCCTCAGATGTAAGCAGCACATTAAAATTCTTATAAGTCACCGGTATGTAGAATTTCATATTATCACCGCTAAAATCTGCTTCCACTGCCTTTACCGTAATATCACTACCTCTGTATTCTTTAAAATACAAGGATATAATCTGATTTACTTCATCTTTTGTAAGTTCTGCAGTGCCGCCTGTATCCTGGGCTTTGATTATCTTGTCAAATAACCCTACTGAAAATTTATATTTAGGCGGGCTGTAAGAAGACTGCCAGAAGGCAAGTTTTGCAAAAACAGCTGCTGCCAGAATTAAAACAATAATCACAATTAAAAATATCGGTTTTTTACTTTTCTTCCAATTTTTCATATACTTTCTCCCAAAATTTAAAATATTGAGGCAATATCAATCAATGCCCTAATTTAACTATGTAAATTTGAAAAATAAAATCAACCAAAAGACATATAAGTTATCCAAAAATACATTACTTATTATAGCACATCTTTAGATAACTTATATGTAAATTTAGAATTAATAATGAGATTAATATCTTCCTCTACAGCCCAAATTTGTCTATAAGGGTAAAGCCTTCAGCAGGAGTAATCCCAGAATTTACTATAACACTTTTTAAATTACTTTTCTGGCTTTCTGAAAGTGTATTGTAAAGGGCTTCTATATTTGGAGCATCCTGTTTATAATTATAACTTGAATTCGCCACATATTTACCTATGGAAGTTATTGTATCCGATATTATTTCTTTTTGAGTATCATTAAGTGATAAACTGCTTGAGGTATCTATGGTTTTAAGTTTTTCCAAAGCAGAACTGAAGATATCGTAGTCAGATTGCGAACCATCAGCTCCAGGTGCAGGATTTTCAGGGATCTTTCCATCTAAAATATCCTGAAGTGAACTTACAATACTTTCAGGTACTGCAATAATTCCTCCTATGGCAGTGACTTTAGCATCTTGTGCTGCATTGGCTTTCAGAAAATTTTCTGTCTGAAGGCTCACTGAATTATAGGTCAAAATTATTGGTGAAGCTGTTTTAGCAGCAAGTACAGAAGTTGAAAGTGCATCTGCAAATTCATTTCCCGTAGGTCCATCAGCCTGGACTACATATAAATTGTCAAATTTAATCTTGTCTTTAAAATAGTTAAGGACATTCACGTTGGTTTCGAATCTGTTTTGTCCACTTATTCTTTCAGCTGAAGGAAGCTCAGATACTACATTATCGCTTATAACGGCATTTCCTCCAATTACATAAGAACTTTTTATGGATGATGCATTTTCACTTATATAATTTTTTACTACATCAGGCAGTGAACCAGATCCTGTTAAAAGTATAGGTATATTTTCACTTGCAGCTATGGGTGCTATGGAAAGAGCATCTGCAAAACCATAAGCTGAAGTTACAACTGCATTTGTAACAGTTCCAAGAGCTTCTGCCACTTTTACCGAGGTTTCAAACCTGTCCTGTCCTCCAATTCGCTGAGGATCAAGTCCCATTGTTTTAAGCTCATTTTCTATATCATCCGAAATGGATGCCGTTCCACCTATTTCTATTACATGTTTTGCTTTAAGTCTTGTTATTTCATCTTTAATATCACCATTAAGAGTTTTACTTGTAGTTAAAAGTATAGGAGCTGAATATTTTTTAGCTATAGGTGCGGCACAAAGTGCATCCGGATAATTTTCACCGCTGGCAAGTACTACATAATCCGAAGTGTCCCACCCACTTTGGGATATTTTGCTTGAAGTCTGGTATCTGTCCTGTCCTCCAAGTCTAGGTACATCTGCAAATGCTTTTTGCGGCAATACAATACCTGCAGAGGATACAAAAAATACTCCAAGTATAAATTTTAAAAACATTTTATTTTTTTTAATCATAAGTAACACCTTTCTTTTCAATTCATAATATGTTCTCTATTCTTTATTAACAAAACACAGGGGTCAGCCCGAGCTATGTATTTAAAATTTTGATTAGCTAGTATAAAGTCAACTACCTTTTAAATCACTGATTAAATTTTTACCATATGTCAAGTGTCACACCCAACACTGTAAGTTTAGTTCCCGAATATCCTTTTTTCCTTCAAGAAATCTGCAGCTTCAGAACTTAATGTGTAGTCTGTTATTATCAAAGGGCACTTGCCCCTGGCTGCAAGTGCACCGCCTATCAGGGCATCTGCAAATTCATCGCTTGTAAGTCCATTGCCAAGTGCTGAATAGATATTACCAGAATTAAAATCTGAAGCAAATTCTTTCAATACAGCTATATTGGTCTCGTATCTGTCTGTTTCTGCAAGCCTCTTTGTAGATGGAAGTCAATTTGCAACTAAGTCGATTACTGACATAGTTCCACCTCTGACATAAGTTGAAGTTATCTATAGGTTGTCCTTAAAATATCCTAATATGCCATTTCATGTTTACAATTTTGACATATTTACATTATACTATTGAAATCACTATTTTCCAACAGTTTGTATAAAAGTATTGCTCACTATTTATATTCGTTCATTTTCCAACTTATTTTAGGGGTTATTTGAAATTCACCCAGTGACTGCCATTGATAATGCTTCAAAACAGGCCAATAATCAATGCTGAACTCCTGGATAAATTTTTATAAGGTTCAGATAGGATAATCATTCCTTCATGGAGAAATTGCACCGCACCCAAGAAGCAATTGATAAAAAAACTATGAAATCACTTTTTATAAATTAAAATAACTTCATAGTTTTATAATACTCTATACTCTTTTTATATGTTTGCCGCCATCTATGTTTACCAACTTATAGACTACCGACCAGCCATCTAAAGCTTGATCATTTTCCGGATGGACATCTGTTGGGAATGCAAAATTACATACCTTGGCTCTGTAAGGGTTCACTGTAAAATCCTTCATTATAAAATTTTGCGACTTAACAGCTCTTCTGTTTTTATCAAGTACAGTCATAGGCATTTTATTAATGGTAATTGGCTTGTTTGTAGCATTTCTCATAACTGCTGTTACAAGTATATTTCCATTTGTCTGAAGCCCTACGCTAAAAGTGGATATACTGAATTCTCCTTCTTCCATTTCCGGCAGTTCATCTAAAAACTTGTCAAAAACAAGCTTGTCCTCAACACTTATTTCATCAGGCAGTCCTTCATATCTTGGCCTGACTTTGGAAGTTACATTGAATTCACCATTTAAAACAATTTCCCAATCATCTGCAGGTATTTTATCAACTTTAAGATTTTCCTTTTTAAAATAAAGTTTTACAGGCCTTGCAGAATGAGGTGGAAGTTGTCCTAAAGAGGAGAGATTAAAGGTCTGGGCTGCCAGAGTTTCTCCCTTGGAATTTACAATTAAAAAGGGTATTTTCTGTAGATTTAAATTATATGAAAGTCCGTTTCTAATGTATACTTTAACTTCAACTTTATCTCCTGCATCATAAGCATATACACCTGATACATTGAGCTCTCCTTCTTTTATTGGGGGCAGTTCCTTTATCTCATCTATAAAGATTTCCTTTTGTACATCCGAAACTACATTTTCCTCTTGATCTAAAAGTGAAAGAACAGTTGAAACATATTCTTCACCGTTATTTTCCTTGTCATGCTGTGTTTTTTTAACCATATTATACCTCCAAATTCTTTATAATAACACATTTATCCATACAGTTCTATTGATTATCTTAACTTAATATATCATAACGATTTTATAAAATCAAACGCATTTTTAAACCGTTGATGAGTTAAAAGCAGATAGTTAATAATTAATGAATTTTTTCTTCACCTGCTGCAAAAAGTCTAAAACTTTAGCACAATTCAGGCTGTAAAAAGGATAGTGATTAATTTCTATTAATGGTATAATAACCTAAAAACATATATAAGGAGGGAAGGGTCTTGCAGAGAAATTTTAAAGGATGTTTTGGGATCATACTTGCTTTTCTATTTATCTTCAGCAGCACATTTACATGGAATTCATCAAGAGTAAAGGCAGCAGACAATAAAAAGTATACAATTACAGATTTGGACATATCCGCAGACAATATATACTCATTTCAAAATGGACTTGCAAAATTTAAAGATGGCAATTACTATGGATTAATGGATAAAGAAGGCACAATAAAAACAAAGCCTGAATTTACTTCCATAGGTTCTTTCAAGAACGGATATGCAAAAGTTTCCAAGGGTACGAAGTTTGGTTTTGTAGATGAAAATGGCACAGTCATAGTACAGCCCCAATATGAAGATGAATTGGATTTTTCAGGAGAGGGCCTGGCGGCAGTGAGCACAAATTCAAAGTGGGGATTTGTAGATACTAAAGGCAGCGTTGTTATACAGCCTGAATTTGATGCAGTATACGGATTCCAGCAGGGATTCATGAGAGTAAGAGAAGGTGGAAAATATGGTTTTATAGATACTTCTGGAAATATATTTTTAGACTGTAAATACGATAATGCCTATGATTTTCAAGATGGCTATGCCGCTGTAAAAGTGAACAACTACTGGGGACTAGTAGATACCGAAGGAAATTTTAAAGCTTTTAACTTTGATGAAATAAAATCACCTGTGCTGGGACTTGTTCCTGTAAAAGCTGACGGCAAATGGGGACTTTCCGATATGGATGGCAAAATAGTACTGGAGCCTAAATACAAGGACATATCTTATTTAGGTAAGAATCTGATAAAGGTGTCCAGCGGCGGCAAATATGGCATCATTGACAAAAACGGACGATTGATCCTGGATTTAAGCTATGACAGCATCACACCTATAGGCAATGGTTTATCCCAAATAATCAAAAGCGGAAAATGCGGCATCATAGATGCTTCCGGCAAAATAATTGTCCAGCCTGAACTTGACTGGATAGACAGCTATCAGGAGGGAAAGGCCATTGTAACATCCAACGGCAGATATGGGTTTGTAAATACCAGCGGAGAAATAAAATACAAATCTGAATTTGATAAAATATATGCCTTTAGCGAAGGACTTGCCAGAGTGCAGAAGGGAAAGAAGTGGGGTTTCATAGATGACAAGGGAGATACCGTAATAGAACCTGTATTTGATGATGCCTCGGATTTTAATGAAGGTTATGCGGCAGTGAAAAAAAATACAGGATCTTCAAGTATTGAAGATTCAGGTGATACAGCTCTTATAAAAAAATATATAAAGTGGGGTTATATTGACAGGTTGGGATCTACTTTTATATCCTATGATTTTGACAGTGCTTCCTCTTTTAATGGTGGTACTGCCCTGGTATTAAAAGACAATAAGTGCAGTATTATAAAAAATTCCGATATAAAATTCATGCCAGACCTCACTGCAAAAGACCCTTTTAAGATCTGGAAAATAAAATTCAGCAAATCACTTGATGATAAAGTAACCAAGGATAAAAATGATGACACTGTAATAAACGATATGGATATGACCATGACAGACAACATCAAGGTTACAGACAGCGATGGAAAGTATGTGAATGTGTCCTTTACACTGGAAAATCCAAACACCATAACAATAAATCCACCTTATGACGGATATGAAACTTCCAAGGATTATACCATTACCATATTGAGCAACAATAAATACAATATAAAGGACAAAAACGGAAATACTTTAAAACCTTCTGTTATAGAAATACCATTTTCAATAAGCAACTGATAATTTAAAGGGAACGCACCTTGATTTGTATAAATCTGGATACGCTCCCCTGTTTTACTTCACAGTTATGTTTGCTATGTTTTTATTATCCCTTACTGCCATTACATTAACCTGCATATTCTTATACTTCTTTTTTAAATCCTTGGCATATTTTTGCGCCAGATCCTTTGCTTCCTTATCACTGACACCATCTTTAATTACCATGGTTGCTATAGCCCTGTTGCTTTGCACATATACTTTTCCATTGAGTATGGGCTTTTCCTTCTTGAGCTGTGCAGTCTTGGTTGCATCTTCAGTGATTTTAGGTCCTTTAGTTTGCCCAGAAGTTTGGGTCGTCTTCTTAGAATTATTATTTCCCTGTGCCGATTTATTTCCAAAAGAACAAGCTGTAAAAGATATAACCAGCATCATAATAATTGCAGTAATTCCCAGTGATTTAATTTTGTCTCTCATCAATTATCTCTCCCTATATAACCAATTAATTAAGCTTGGGCAGCCCCTTACTTACGGTTACATTCTATCATATTTACTGGAATTTAACATCTGTCCTTTAGGTTATTCATAAAAAATTTACTTGGAAAGATTATATTGAAGCTGTTCTGAAGCTATCATGTAATTGTCCTGGGCATTTTTCAAATTTATCTTTTCGCTCTGCAGGGCAAGGGCAGCGGAATCCAAATCAACTTCAGTGAGTACTCCTGCTTTGACTTTAGCTGAAGCATTGTCATAATTCATCTGTGCATTTTCAACCTTTATATTTTCCGTTTGCACCAAATCCTCGCTGTTTTTCAGTGAATAATAGCTGTTCCACAAATTGATTTTAAGATTTAATTGTGTATTATAAAGGCTGTTTTGAAGGTTCTGTATGCTGAGGCCTGTATTTACCTCTCCTGTAGCATCATTATAGGAATACTGCTTGTATATGTCCTGCTGAATTTTAAGTATGGCAATATTATTTGTTATCTTTGCCATATCATAGGAATTATTCACTTCATTGTCAATCTGAGACTGAATATTTGAATCATCAAATTTTACAAATTGTTTCGCTGCAGGCAGGACCAAGGTCACATCGGTATTCAAGTCCATGTTTATGGCCTGCTTTATGTTGAGTTCACACTGCTGAAGCTGGGACTTCGGAGTATTAAGAGACGCCTCAAGCTGGCTTTTTTGAACTTGAAGAGACTGAAGGGCATCATTTGTCAGCTGCCCCTGCTGTATTTTGGCATTTGTCTGGGCAATCTGTTTATCCAGATTCGCCAATTGAGCATTTATTGTACTTATCTGATCCTGAGCGCTTACTGCATTTAAATACTGCTGTTCTGTGGAAAATTTCAGGTTCTGCAGTGCATCATCTCTGTCATGTTTTGCATCTTTAATATTTTGTTCATCCTGCTTTGGTGTCACATCTATCTGAATTTTCACAGCTGCATACTGTCCAGCAGGATAATTCACAGGACTTTTATCACTATTTAAAGACGCATTCTGCTGATCCCTGTCAAATTGCCTCTGATAAAGAAGTATCTTCTGATCATACATCTGAATTTCCACATTGTTTTTCTCTATACCGCCCAGCACCCCGTCTAAAGTGAGATCCGCACTGCTGCTATCTGAAGTACTGGCTGCAGCTGCAGCATTAACAGGAGCTGCAACAGCTGTTTCCGCAAAACAGGTGCTTCCCATGCTTAGTACCAAGACTGTGGCAAGTCCAACTATTGCACTTAACTTTTTTTTCAATTTTTTGCCTCCCTACATAATTTAATTTTCTACTAATTGGTGAGTTTTGATGTATCGTCTCCGATGCCGCAGGCAAGATTCAATTTGAGCTGTGCCATCCATATATTTCTTTGAAAGGATTTCAGATCATTTTGTGCAGATTTCAAATTATCTGCCTGGGCGTCAAAATCTATTTTACTCATCACACCTACATTGTATTTTACCCGTGCAGTGTCATAATTTCTCTGCGCCAGATTGAGTGCATCCTTTTTAGAGCTCAGCATTTTTGATTTGTTCTGCAAGTCATTATAAAGGCTGTTTATTTCAATAGGTATATTTATTTTTTCAAGATCAAGAGCATCTCCTGCCTGATCCACATTATACTGTCCAATCTGATTCATATTATCATATTTAGAAGGAAATATTCCCTTTATAACATTGTATTCAAATTTCTTGAGGTTTATATTTTCCTGTGCATTTAAAATTTCCGCCCTATTTTTCAGTGAATCATTTACATAATCATTATAATTTCTTATATAAGGTGATTCTGTAATTTTATCTTTAAGCAGTACATCGTATTTTGTATATATGTCCGTATTCAAAACCTTATTCATCTTCATAACTTCCAAATCGTATTGTCTCTGAGTTTTGTTCAGCTGGGCATTTTCACTATAATAAGATACTTCGGCCTGCTTTACATCTGCCGGCGAAGCCATTCCCAAATTTAATTTCAGCTGTGAACTGTCATATTGTTCTTTTGCAGTTTGAAATTTCTGTTTTTCAAGATCAAGAGCATCTTTTGCATCCATAAGAGTCGTATATTCAGTATATGCAGACAACTTTACCTGATTTTCAGCAACTTTTTCCATATTGGAGTATTTATATATGGAGAATTTTGCTTCTGCGGGAGGGTTCCCTATGCCCTGCATAAGTGTAAGCCTGGTATAACTGTCTAAATTTGAACCTCCTTTATCAAGCTGATCCGCATAACTGCTGGCATTTTTTACTGCCTGATCGTAGGAATTCTGGGCCTGCTGTATTGAAATGTCAGCATTTTTCAATTCATAAGATTCCGTCACTGCAGTATCAATGGAGGCATCAATATCCAAAGTATTTCCCTGGGCAAAAGCCACAGTGCTTGTACAAAAGGTCATCAAAACTGCTGCAGCAAATATTTTTAATTTGTTCATATTTTCCCCCTTTCACATATTAATGTATTGAATTGTTTACTTGATAATCCATTTTTTTGAAAATATATGATAATATTTTCTTAAATGAAGATAATACTTCAATAATGGACTAATTTTACCATAACTATAATTATATTTCCATAGTTATAATTATAATTTTACACAATATGCAGTGTGAATTCCAGGTTTTTCTTATATAGTTTTTTCCACATTTGTGCTAAAATTTAGGTATATACTTTTCAAAGGAGGAAAATACATATGATGAAAAAAATAGTAGGACTAGTTGTAGGTTTGACCATGTTACTTTGTACTTCAGTTCCAGCTTATGCCAAAACTACATATAATGTAACAAGACTTGCCGGCACTGACAGATACAAAACATCTGTAAAAATTGCAACTAGTTTTCAAAGTGGAAATCTGCAAAACATAATACTTGCGAGTGGAAGAGATTTTCCAGATGCACTGGGCGGCAGTGTTCTATCAAAAAAATACAATGCTCCCATACTCTTATTAAATGACAGCATAGATGATAATTCAGATGCTTTCGACTATATAAAGAACCATTTAAGTACTTCCGGAAATATCTATGTTCTTGGGGGAAGTTCATCCATAAGTGAAGACCTTTTAAATTACATCAAACAATTAGGATACCAGAATATTACAAGACTAGGCGGCTCCAACAGATTTGACACCAACAAATCCATAATCAATTCCATGGGTGTAAAAACCGGAACTCCAATAGTACTGGCAAACGGATGGGGATTTGCAGATGCATTGAGCATATCCAGCATAGCTGCATCAAATGGATATCCCATATTCATGGTAAACACGGACAGCCTGCCGGCAGAAACCAAGGACTTGATTTCATCTATAAATCCATCCAAGGTATATGTAATCGGAGGACAAGCTTCTGTGTCTGAATCTGCCATAGATGAGTTAAAATCCCAACTGCCATCTTTAACTGATGATAACATAACAAGGTTGGGCGGAACTACAAGATATGATACATCTATGAGCATATGTAAAAATTTCAATTTTAATTCAAATACAGCAGTACTTGCAAATGGCACAAACTTTCCTGATGCACTTTCAGGAAGCGCACTGGCTGCTAAATTAAATGCACCTATAATTTTAACCGACGGAAGTGATATATCAAATCAAAAAACCTTTATAGATGAAAAAGGATATACGGATATAACCCTCCTTGGAGGAATAAGTTCAATAGATTTACCTGTTGAATATCTGTTAAAAGCTCCTTCAGCAGTGCCACAAGCTGAAAAAGATTATGTAAGCAGTTTAAAAACCTATTGTGAATCTTATGAAAATGAGACTTCCAATACTTTGGATGAATTGAACCAGACCTATAGTGATGCCACTAATACCATGTCAAATCTAGATTCTGCCAGCAGTGTGGATGAAATGCGCCAGTATCTGGATCAGATGATTCAGACACTTCAACAGGGCAGTTCTGATTTGTCAACTTATAAAAATAATCTGACGGTATACAGAGATGCTGTATCCAAGCTGTCAGTACCTGAAGGTCTGGAGACTTTAAACACGCAGTATATAGACAGCATAAATGTCCAAATTAATTCTGTAAATCAGTCTATAGATTACGCAAACAACTGTATAGAGATACTGAATTCCATCGAAGACGGGATAGACACTTTAGATGCCAACAAAATAGAAACTGAATCTCAAAAATTACAAGACCTGAGCCAGGAAATGAGCAGCATTTCAAATGCCCAAGATGGCAATAGCGGAATATACAGTTTATATACAAGGCTTACAGATGCTTTAAATAACTTAAACCAATAGTTTTAAAAGGTATACCCAGCGGTATACCTTTTTTATTTAAAATATTCTGTAAAATATTGTAAGTTTCTCTAGGGTGCTTACGGTCTCTATAAATGTCTCGGGGGACTTAAGTTATTCCATTCCTGTTCTTATGTTGTCAATGCAGGCTTTTAATATACCCTTTTTCTCCATGGCAGCTGCAGTTTTTTCATAATCATAGGTGAATTCTATCATCTCAGCATATACATTTTTATCTTTTACATCCATAATTATATAGGTTCCGTTGGGCCTGCCTATTTTGGGTTTTCCTATGCTTCCGTCATTTAAAAGTATTTTGGAGCCATATTTACTTTCATAAGGTATATGGGTATGAGCACATACCAGAACATCTCCCGTAAAAGCTTCCATAACTTCTTCAGCTTCTTTGGAATCTTCCTTGAGATATTCATTTATGGATCTGGTGCTTCCATGGACAAAGCAAACTTTTTTATTCTGAAATTGAAAATTTATTTCTCTTGGAAGTGTACTCAAGTAGTCTATATTTTCCTCTTTAAGCTCGCCTGCAGCCCAGGGCATACAAAATTCATTTATCCTGGTGTTTCTTATATAATTGAACTCTCTCTCCAGCACTGCTGCATCATAGTTTCCCAGTATATTTAATATGTGATTTTCTCTTACAAACTCTACTACTTCATTGGGATAAGGGCCATATCCTACTAAATCTCCAAGACATACTATAGTGTCTGTCTTCCTCTTTTCTATATTGGAGAAAGCCTCCTTCAGGGCTTCCAGATTTCCATGTATATCAGAAATAACTGCTATCTTCATATTTTTTCCTCCCTCTAAGTCTCACAGGTAATAAAGACTGCTGCTGAAACCAAAAAACATATTTATTATTTATTTTAACATAGTCATTATATTCAGTAAAATAACAAACAGTTTTAAAATGCGCTGCTAAATAATATAAGCACTTCGGGGAAAGTAGCTGAGGTTGTGTTTTTGGAGTATATGTACTAAAATTATTATTAAAATCATATGGAGGTGATACATTATGATAGAGAATACTGCCTTGACTCCACAGGAAGTTGCAGATATGCTGAAAATAGCCAAAAACACGGTATATGAGCTGATAAAAAGAGGAGATCTAAAAGGTTATAAAGTAGGCAAAAAAATTCGAGTGGATACAAAAGATGTTGAAGAATATAAAAACAGAGAAAAAAATAAGGGCAATAATCAGGTTGGCATGCCTGAAAGCCGCAATTTTTCATCTTCAGATACCTTTTACCCGGGAAATAATATGGAAGATGATTTTGTAATCTGCGGCCAGGATGTGCTTCTGGATATATTATCCCGTTATATAGAGATGTGCTCGCCGGGGATTAGAATATTTCGTTCATATGTAGGAAGTTATAATGGATTATTGGGACTTTATATGGGAAAGGTACAGGCGGCTACCGCCCATTTATGGGATGGAGACTCCGGTCAATACAACATACCTTTTGTAAGAAGGCTGATCCCTGGTATCCCCACTGTTGTAATTCACTTGGCCTGCCGGATACAGGGCTTTTATGTAACAAAGGGAAATCCTAAAAATATTCAGGGCTGGGAGGATTTTGAGAGACCGGATATCAACTTAATAAACAGGGAAAAAGGATGCGGCACCAGAATTCTCCTTGATGAACATTTAAGACTGCTTAAAATTAATGGCAAAGACATAAGGGGTTATAACAACGAGTGTCTCTCCCATCTGGCCGTAGCCAGTACCGTAGCCAGAGGAGATGCAGATGTAGGACTTGGAAATGAAAAAACCGGACTGCAGGTTCAAAATATAGATTTCATACCTCTCCAAAAAGAAAGATATGAACTTGTAATAAAAAAAGAGGATATGGATAATCCTCCTTTCAAATCAATAATTGAAATACTGCAGTCCGACAAATTCAAGCAGGAGCTTTCAGGCATTGGTGGATACGATCTTACTGAAACAGGAAATATAATAGCAGAACTATAGATCTACTTTTTACTTAAAAGGATATATATTCAGCTGTTATACCAATGTATTTAAAATATCCTCCACACTTGTAACTGCAAGCCCGATAGAATTGTCTGATATTCCATAATATATATACAGTTTTTTCTGCCTTTTTACAGCGCCACAGGGGAAAATCACATTTGAAAAAAATCCTCCTGTTTCATAATCCTCCTGGGGCTTAAGAAGAGGTTTTTCACTGCGGGCAATGATTTTTGAGGGACAGTTCATATCAAGCAAAAGTGCTCCCATACTATAATGCTCCCTTTCATCTACTCCATGATACAGCTCCAGCCAGCCTTCATCCGTTTTTACGGGTGGTATTCCCGCCCCTATTTTTTTAGAATCCCAAAAACCTTTTCTATTACATGCCAGAACTTTATGGTTCCCCCAATAAAGGAGGTTGTCAGATTCTGATATCCATATTACGGGATCACCCGTACTTTTTGATACTGGCCTGTTCAAGGCAAAATACCTGCCATTTATTTTTTCCGGGAAAATCACCACATCCTTATTTTCCGTACCAAAAATATTGCCAAGCTTTTTACAGTTTTTAAAGTCAGAAGTCACAGCCAGGCCGGTAACTATGCCATATGGAGATACTGCACTGTAGGTTATATAGTAGCTGCCATCTATTTCAGTTATTCTTGGATCCTCGATTCCAAAACTCTCATATTCATTTCCCGGATAGATAAAGGGCCTGCTATCTATTTTAAAGTTCACTCCATCTGCACTTCTGGCAAGTCTTATATGGGACATAGATGTAAGACAGGCAAAATCATAGGGACTTCCTTTTTCTTTAATTACCCTGGAATCACTGAAATCATATCTGCTATCCCCTTTATCTACATTCAAAATTTTCAAAAGGCCGCTTTGCCTATCAATAACAGGAACTTTTATATAATCATTGCCGCTGTCCATAAATCTTTCTGCAATTCTCATGGCAAGTATTATCTCCCCTTTGTACCGGGCTGCTCCCGGATTAAATACACCTATAATTTCAAAATCCTCATTGGAGGGATTTACATCTTCACAAGTTATAATGGGGTTGGACTCATGCCTTTTTATACCCATTCTTACACTTCCCCTTTTTTATTCATATAATCGTAAAAAGGATTGTCTATTTCAATAGTCTGAGCTTCAATATCACTTATGCCTGCATATAAAACCGCCTTTTTATTTTTAAATGCCAGACCTCCGCTGAATACAACATCATACAGGCTCTCATCCTTGCTTGGTCCAGGCAGAAAATCCTCCCTGGCTGCAATTATCTTTACATCTTTATAAATCATGGAATTCATATCCAGTACAAAAGTCATGGAATAATAATGTTTCATTCCATTTTCATCCATTTTGGCTATGTGTCCAAGCAACCCTATATTGTCTTTGTCAATAGGATATATGCTGTTTATTCCCCCCCACTCATCATCATTTAAAAAGTCATTTAAAATAGGGGCATCCTCAATAACTCCCATACTCAGATCGTTCAGCCTTCTAATCTTTATAAATCCTATCTTTCCCCTTCCACCCTTGGCTCCCTGAGGACGGGTTAAAACACCTATACTTCCATCTTTAAGTTCGGCTATACGTAAATCTTTCATACCGTCAGGACCCACAAAGAAAAGTTTAAGGTGAAAAATATCCCTTCCCTTATACATTATAGTTCTCCATATAAGATTATAGGGGTTGTTTATATTACTAAATATCTCCACACCTCCTACTACTATTTCATCCCCTATTCTGGTGAAAAAGGGATCCTCCAGCTCCATAATAGGTGATTCCACTATATGGCACCAGGCATTCTCATACTTTTCGAAAAACAACACCATGGAATCCCTGCCCATTTTGGACTCAACCCTTCCAGCTATTACAATCCTGCCATTATTTAAAAAAGGAGCTGTTATATTATACACATCCTTGTTAAATATTCCTATAAAGTTTACTCTTTTCGCTGTTTTTTTAGTTCTTATTCTCTTGTGTTCTTTTAACAATTTATCACAATTAATAATCATATACTCCACACCTTCTTTACATAACCGGTGTATAACCGACAACACCCAGTCTTAATAATAATATTATTATGTGTTTTTTATTATATACTACTATATTATTCTACATTTACATTTTTTACATAGGGTATTTTTAAAAGACTTACCATAATTTTTTTCATTTCATTCTGATTTCTGCTGTACATCCTAAAGGTAAGCCTTGTTTCCAAGTCCTTGTCAATTTTATTATGATGTCTGTTTACCTGTATATTGGATATTTTTACTTTTGAATTTTTCAAGGTATCCAGTGCAGGATTGATTCCTTCTGCCGAGAGATCTGCCTTGCCAATGGAATAAGTAACATTTTTCTGAAACTTATTAAATATTCCAAGCCCTATAAGTATAAGCACAGTCGCACTGACGCCGGGAATATACATGCCTGCACCAATTGCTATACCAATACCTGCAGTAGCCCATAAACCGGCAGCAGTGGTCAATCCTCTTACAAATTGATGCTCTACTATTATAGTGCCAGCTCCAAGAAATCCAATTCCGCTTACAACCTGGGCAGCTATTCTGCTTGGATCCAAGGAAACTGAAGGTGTATTTACCAAATCCCCAAAACCATATTTAGATACCAGCATAATAAGTGCACTTCCCACTGCCACGACAAAATGAGTCCTAAGCCCTGCTTCCTTGAAGTGGCTTCTTCTCTCAAAACCTATTAAAGCTCCCAGTACTCCTGAAAGGACCAATCTAAGTATCATTTCCCACTGATTATTCATAAAATCACCTCTTGTACTTATACTTATATGAAAGAAAATAAAAAATAAACCCCTTAATCAAATCATTTTATTTAACATCCTATAATATTTAATTATAACATAAAAAAAATAGCACTGTGAAATTAATCACAGTGCTGTGATATATTAGTTAATGTCAATTTTTTTACTTTCATTTTTACGTTTCTCAGATTTTGGAAGGTCTACCTTCAGAACTCCATCTTTAAAAGATGCACTGATGTTTTTGTCATCTACATTGTCAATGTAAAAACTTCTTCTAAATTCTCCATAATTTCTTTCACGTCTTACAAAATTTTCTTTTTTATCTTCTTTGGAATCTTCTCTTTTTGCAGATATAGTCAAATAATTATTTTCAAAGCTTAAATTTACAGCATCTTTATTTACTCCAGGAAGATCTGCTTCAACTACGTAAGAATTATCATTTTCTTTAAGGTCAACTTTAAAATCCTTGCCAAAACCATTTATACCAATAGGTGAAAAATCATTATTGAAAAAAGATTTTATGAATCTGTCAAATTCATCACCTCTGCTTAAAGAATTATCTCTTCTGAATGGAATCATATCGAACATAATAAACAACCTCCTTGTAAGCTATCATAATATATTTTCTATTCTTCTGAATTACTTTCTGTATCGGTAATCCTTATTACAATTATTATAATACAACAAAGGTCAAAGAAAGTCAAAGTCTAAAAAATACAGTTTTGCTTTAAAACTATCAGCCATTAAAAGCAATAACCATATAATTTAGTATAAACACTATATTTGAAAATAAACTGTATATATTGATGCTTTTCTGATAGTTCCTAGAAAAAATGAAAAAATTTAAATTTAATAAACAAAAACAGCCTTTTAAAGGGCTGTTTCTTATAATAAGATTATTTTATCCGGTGACTATTATTGCTTATTGCTAAACTCCCACAAGTGGACAGGCAAATACTGCGCCCCTGGATAATTTCTTTTAAGGTTAAGGTACGAAAAAGTATTCCTTATGACCCAAACTTCCACCTGAACCCAGGAATCACTTGATTGCTCTAATCTGCTCAATTACCGCTTCATGTTCATCTACTTTTTCAGTTAATTTTGTTACTTTTCCCTGAATATCCGAAAGTATGTATGTCATTTTATCCTGTTCTGCTCTTGTCACTTTGATGTTTTCCTCCAAGGATCTCTGAATTAAATACATTTCATCCAGCTTTCTTTCCATGCTGTCCTGCTTACCTTCCATGTTATCCAGCTTTTGCAGGACAAGTTCAAACATCTGTTTTGCCTCTTTATCCAAACTTTTCACCACCAATAAACATATTGTTCTTTTTATTATAACATTTATAAGGCTGCATTTAAATATCAAATCAAGCTTTCAATTACCGGCAAGCAGCTGTCCCAGCTGTCCTCTATCTTCATCTATCTGCAAAGTGCGTGGTACCGTATTATCCCCTGCTTAATGGAAAGGTCATGCAGTGTATTCCGCCACCGTGCTTAAACATTTCACTTGTATGGGTTTCTATTACTTCAATTCCGTATGACCTTATGGCACTGTTTACCTCCCTGTTGTCCTTAAAGGACACTACTTTTTCATTTCCCAGTGCCTGAAGATTGCAGTGACATTCCAGCAAATATTTCCTATCCACTTCTATAAGTTTGAAGTTTCTGTCCTTCAGTATATTTAAAAAATCACGGGGCAGAACTTCACTGCATATTACAGCAAGTTTTTCCGCCACTATATTGAAACACATATCCAGGTGCAGACATTTCTCCGAGGATCTAACCGGTATTATTTCATAACCATACCTGCCTACCTGCCCTCTTATTTCATCAATACCGGTTTCATCAGTACGCTCCAGTATTCCTATAGCCATAGTTTTATCATCCAGCATCCAGAAGTCACCGCCTTCAAAGTGACCATTGCTGCATTTTGCGACGCAGGGAATTCCAAGCTCATCCATCTTCTCCTGATAAGATTTTGTTTCACCTTTTCTGTCATGCATTCTAAAGTTTCCAAGAATATAGCCTTCTTTTATACAAGCACCAAAATCCCGGGCAAATACCTGATCATGGAGCTTCTGATCCGGAGTCATCAAAACCACTTCCACCCCGTTTGACCTGTACGCATCCACAAGCTCATCATGTTCCTTAATACAAAGCTCATCATCTATTTCAACTCCGTCATCCCCGCTTACATTTTTCTTCAAATACGCATAGATAGGCGGGCACATGAGTACCTTCTTTAGTGGTGCCGTTGAATTTCTTACAAAACATCCATCCATTTTTATCCTCTCCTGACATAAAAAATTTTCTCTGCTTTATATTTCCCTATTATCTTATATATTATAATTCCCTCGAGGTGCTTACAAATCCTTTTATTTTTTTGGCAAGATTTGGAAAGGGGTCAGACCCCTTACCAAAATTTGGTTGGGGGTCTGACCCCTTTATTCGCCCACTTTATTCCTTTATGGCGCTTTCAACAAACTCTCTATAGCTTTCCTTATTTCTAACAGCCTTAAAATAAGAAAGTATCCTTTGTGAATTTATTATTTTTTCTTCAGATAATCCTATGATGCTTTTGTAACTGCTCCATCTATAGTCTTCAGGATTTTTCACTATATTGGCTTTTACAGGGTTCAAGTGTATGTATCTACTTGCTTCAACCATATACCTGTCATCTCTTATCAGCTCTGATCTATACCTATCCTGAAATAAATGACCTATTAGGTTATATTTTTTATTAAAATAAATTGAGTAAATCATATTTATTCTTTTCATGATAGTACCTATATGTATTTTTTCAGTTTCAATAACCATATGAACATGATTTGTCATAAAACAATAACAATATAATTCATATTCTAATTTTTTCTTTACATGTTTCAATATATTTAAATAAACTTGATAATCCTTTTTATCTAAGAACAAATCGTTTTTATGATTCCCTCTGCACATTATATGATATCTTGCCCCTGCATACCATTCTCTCTTTTTTCTGGCCATTTTTCCTCCACTCCTTTTGTTTTTCATTATGTTCATGAATATCTGCTTCTAATCAGAACTTCTGAAAACAAAAGCAAAAAATGGAATGGGGTCAGACCCCTTACCAAAAATTGGTTGGGGGTCTGACCCTCTGGTATTATTTTGCAGTAATGCTGTACCCGCTCAAATCATCGCTGGAAGGCGAGTAGGTGGTGTATGCAGCGTTGTCGTGCTTTTCACTTCTTATGCTTATATTTGAGGAATTGCCGCTGGCAGCAACCTTGATGCTGTCACCCTTGTCAAAGGAAGAAGCGCTGAATCTATAGATAACCGTTTTTCCGTCAACACTTACAGAGGTTGGAGTAAGTGCTCTCCCAGTAGTCACATCTGTAAATACAAAATCGTCACTATATTGATTTTGTACAGCTGTATCCACATTCTGATTGAAAACCACATTTACAGTATCTGTATTTGAAGCACTGGTTGCTGTAAACTGATCAGATTTTGTTACAGGAGGTATATAGACTTTAGTGGAACCTGTTCTTATATTACGCCCTGCAGAATCCACAGAATTATTATTTACTACACTTACAGTAGTGCTTTCACCACAGTTCTTTATATCATCTATCTTCTCACCGTTTTTTACACCGGATTTGTATATTAAAATCACATCATTCCCGCTTATAGTACCACTGTCAGGACTACACCCATCAACCCTGAAGTCATTTAAATCAAGAGAATCCAGTGCTGATGAAAGAGAAACCTTAACCCTTATGTCATCGCCGCTGAAAGTCATGCTAGCGGCACCGGATATAATTCCAGGTCCACTGCTGCTGGATGTACTTATATCCCCTATATATGATCCTAAATCGAGAGCATTTCCATCTTGATCAACCACATTTTTAACACCGACCTGAATTACACTTGTAGATGAAGTTCCGCTTCCTATAGTATAGCTGGAAGGGAATTCAATAGTCGCGCTCTTGTCATCATAGGCAGATGTTACAGTTGCCCCACCAGGTAGACTTCTTACCTCTCCTGTTCCATCCCTGAACACATAGTTGGATTTATTTGATATGGAATCATCATCCATAGTGCGGTTGAAGAACATTGCAACAGCCTGGTCATTGTCGGCTCTTTTAACTATTTCAGTAACTGTAAATCCTTCATTGTCCATGCCTGATAACACAGCAGTATAAGTATCCATTATATTTGGCACTGCTTCTGTATCTATGATATTTTTCACAGTGAGGGTATATTTTGAACCATTTAATGCATTATCATCAAATTTGAGATCAAAGGTTCTGTTATTGTTCCCATCCACGGTTATGGTGTTTACGTTGTTAAGCTTATAACTCACATCATTTCCATCGGAATCCACAATAGTATAATTTCCAATATTTGTAGCATAACTTCTCACAACATCTTTATTGAATTTAACTCTTATAGTATTTTCATCCAAAATATTTGCAGATACAACTGCAGGTTTCTGGCTGCTGCTTCCATAATAAAGAGTAGTACTTGTCTGTGTAATTGTATTCTCAAAAGTATCCGCTACATTACTTTTAACCAAAACGGTATTTGTGCCCTGATTCAGCATGCTTCCCACATTTTTTATCTTCACCACGCTGTCTCCTGATCCGGAGTCAAAGGTGACATAAGAGGAATCCACACTTACCGTAGTTCCATTTATCTCGTAATTTGAAGGCTCAAGAGCTGTGTCCGTATCCATAGCCCTGTTGTACTTTATATATATGGTTCCTGCGTTGTTGGTGGTAACACTTTCAACCTGAGGGCTGCCCGATACGGATTCAACGGTAAAATCTTTTGACTGACTCTGTATAGGGATATTGGCTCCATTGTCAAACTTGCTGCCTGAGGTACCGGAAGGCATAGTAAAAGTATTGTCACCTATGGGAAGTGTGGAATCAAAATATAAATTCACGCCATCCGCCCAGTCCCCGCATTGATTTGTAAGTTCTGTATATGAGGTATCAAGTCCATAGTTTTTAACGCTTCTCTTGTTTATCTTCATAGAAGACAAATCACTTTCATCCATCCTTATAGGTTCTGAAAACTTTACCGCCAGTTTATTGCCTCCCACTGCACTTACAGAGTCAATAGAAGGAGAACCTGTCTCTTGAAATGTGACCTCCTTTTCATATTTAGTTATGCTGGAAGATACACCATCAGTGAGTACATTGTCTTTAACAGTGAAAGTAACCTTTTTTCCCTGTGAAAATGAATTTCTAAAGGTAATTACAACAGTTCTGTCATCATCCTGAAGATAAGCAGAGGACTGTGTCTGTGCTTCTGCTCCAAGAGAATTGCCGTCTATCTGATAATTTGCAACTCTCTCAGCAGAGCTCTTGTCCACAGCAGTGTTGAAAACAACCTTTATTTGATTTAATCCCACTGCAGTTACAGAATTAACCGTGGGGCTGTCATTTACTGTTCCTCCTGCTGCATTCTTGATGTCCGAAACGGTGCTGTCTGAAATGACACCCTTTTGAGATATCACATTCAGTGCTGTAGAAGAACTAGACTTTGATTTAATATAGTTCAATGCATCTTCAGTCTGGATGTCTCCTTCGTTGTTTACAAGTACTAAAGGTGCAGAATTTATTCCTGCAACAGAAGCTGCTACAAGGGCATCAGCATATCTGTCGCCGCTGGCATTTGCCACATATATGCTGCCCGATTTCAAATCACCGTCAAAAGCTTTAAGCACGTTGAGATTAGTTGCAAATCTATCCAGACCACCATCTATCCTGCCTACTGCACCCACTGCCTTATAGGTACTGTCATCTATAAGGTTGCTTGTACCAACTACTGTTACTTTTGAATTGTTTTTCTTCACAAAATTAGTCACAGGAGTCATGGCTGTACTATTATTAACACCAAGGAGAAGCATCTGACCTTTGGCTGATGCTGCAGGAGCTGCAGAAAGTGCATCGGAAAATCCCTCTCCACCCACCATCATTACATTGGAAGGATCCATTCCAAGTTTTACAAGTTCACCTGCAACGGCTGCATTGGTTTCATATCTGTTACTGCCGGAAAGTTCAATTAAATTGTAATCTTTACTTCTGAGTTCATCCCTTATGGATTTAGATATAACATTTTGTCCACCTATTACATATATATTCTTCGGTTTTAACTTACTTATCTCATCATATGTAGTACTGTTCAAGCTGGAACTTCCAGTCAAAAGTATGGGTGCCTTAAGCTGTTTGGAAAGTACCACTGCACTTATAGAATCCGCATAGCCTTCACTGGACACAAGGATCACATTGTCACTGCTGGTCCAATTTGAATCCGCAACAGCTGCTGCAGTCTCATAGCTGTCCGAGCCACCTAACTGATTAAGCTGATTTCCTGAGGCTTTTACAGAAAGCATGGGAAAAGCTGCAGTAACGACCAATGAAAATACAGCAGTACTCCCTATAGTTCTCATGGTATTTTTATTCATAAAATTTACTACCTCCAGTCCTTTTTAGCATTATATGAATATTGTACCATATGGGCTGAATTTATAGAAAACATTTTTTAAAAAAAGAGCAAATGACTCTGCTCTTTCTGCCAATTCCTTATCCCATCAATTTATTAGTGAACTTATAGGAACAAACCCCTGGCTGGCCTCGTGAATTTAAATCAAATAATTAAAAAAGATCGCCATCTCTGACGATTCTTCCTCATTGAGAATCAGACCTCTTTTGAAAATCCCTTTATAATTTTCTTTACATATTCAACGTCAATATCATTTATATCCGCTATATACTCCACTGAAAGTCCCTTTTTATACTGCTTTAGTATCAGCTATTCCTTTTTCTATCCCCTCATCTATTCCCTCCTGCTTAAGTTTTTTATCAAGTTTAAATTTTTTCATCATATCAAGTAAAAACACTCTATTATCCTCATTTAATTCTACTTTCCTCATATCCTTATACACCTCCATTATCTTATTTGGATTTGCTTTTGCCAACACATCCATTATCATTGCATATAATGGATCTTTTATATTGTTTATGTATTCTTCCATCCAGTTCTCCATTAAACTTTTATCCTGCTGCTGGATTTGAAGTAATTTCAGATATTTTGCCTCATTGTCATTCAGTTCTTTTGATACTATAAGCTGTGTTTCTACATCTGTGCCTTTTATATAATATATTCCATCACCTACAGCCTCCACTGATGTTTTCTTTTTATTTTTTAGATAATCCATCAATTTTCTTGGATATTTGCTTGATGTAAGGGTAACAGTCATTTCATCTATATCCACAGCATCTGTTTTCTGTGACAATGCCTTGTATAGATAGGCATATGCCCTTACTTTGTAATAATCATCTACTGATATATAGTCTGTTGGAGATTTGTATTCAAGTATATTGTATTTTCTGAATATCTTTCCTATGGATTTAGTTATCTGTATATCTTCTTTTATAACCAGTACATCTATCCTAAGCGGCTCATCCGTCAGCTGATATTCTGTTGTAAACTCCAAATATTCTCTGTATTCTTTTAGCTCCAGCTGCATCGCTGCTGCAAAGGCTGGATGCCATTTTATCTTTTCATCTGCCAGCTCCATCACCTGCCTTAGTTCTATTTATTTTATTATATCACATATTATGGCCATAAAAAATTAGTCTTATACAAACATTAGTTCTTACAAAAAGTCTTTAAAAATATTATTCTTGCACAAATCTTTTCATCTGGACTTATTTTATTTTCTGACATAAAAATGCTCCCTTCCAAGTAAACAAGTTTTTATTATTTCACTTGTCTACCTAGAAGGAAGCATATCACTCCTGGCAGTCCTCTTTTTATATTGTTTTGTCCGTTCCCTTTTTGTTCACGCCTTGTTCATTAACCCCAGGGAACTTTGTGAAGCAAGGTCGAACGTGCTACTATCCTATTGTAACACTTACTGGAATTAAAATAGTATCAGCTGTTTTTCCACTTGCTGTATCAGTTACTGTATAAACTACATTACTTGCACCAGCTGCTTGGATCTTACCATTAGCATCATATACTGCTGGAGTATCAGTTGATTTAACGGAAATAGTATATCCCGCAGGTACTGTAGGTAATTCTATAGTGCCTGCTGCTGCTGTAGATGGAGTAAATGAAGTTATACCTGCTGCTACTGCATTTACTGCTGTTTGTGCTGCTGCACCTGAATCAGTTATAGTAATACTAATGCCCTTTAAATCATCAGAAGAAGGAACATAGTAAGCATAACTATTGTTTTTATCTTCAAGTGTTGAAATTTGTGATGTTGTCTTAGGAGTAACTTTAATTGTATTACTAGCTTTAAAATTACTAATTACATCACTATTAGTAGTATCAAATGTAAATACAACCGTCTTGCTGTCGGTACTCGAAACCGCTGCTGTCTTAGCACTTAAAGTAGTTCCACCTACATTAAATGTGAAATCTGATGGTTTAACGCTGCTAGGTTCTATTGGAGTATCAAATTGAACACTAACTGTCTTAGCAGTTGCATCTGCAATCCAATTAGTTACTGCACCATTAGTTTTTTCTACAATTGTCTTAGGAGCAGCATCATAGAAATAAGGCGTTACTCCAGTAGTTGAAACTACAGCCCCTGTTACATCCTTTGTATTAGAACCTACGATTGTTAATGTAGCATTTTCACCTTGTGCTTTAATTTTATTAATCAAAGTAGTTGGATCACTGGCATCATTATCATTATTATTAAACGTAAGAGTTACCTTGCTTCCATTAGCACTAGCTGAACTTGCTGGTTGACCAGCCAATTCAAAATCCGAAGCAGTTAAAGTATCCGAATCAATTGGATTAGTAAAACTTACATCAGCTTTTAAATCATCGCCATCATAATAAACTTTCAATGAATTAGCCTTTACTGTTGCTCCACTACCGGCTGCTTGTATCTTTCCACCATAACTTCCAACCTGTAACACATTTCCATTAGTATCTTTAACACCTGTTGCATATACAGCTGTTACCTGATTATCTTTAGAAGTTATGGCAGGATTTCCTGCAGTGCCACCATAGTAATAAGTGTATGAAGAAGGTAATTTAATAGTCACACTCTTGTTATCCGAGCTTACTGAAATATCAGAGTTGCTTGGAAGTACCTTTGTATTTCCAGAGTTATCTACGTACTGATAATTCGATGTATCAGCAAGTGTGCTTGAATCCATTTCCTTATTAAATACTAGAGTGATCTTTCTGCCCAAATTAGTTGAATCATCTACAGCATAAACTCCTGTTACCTCTGCATTTACATCACTAGATCCTGCAAATGTAGTAGTATAATCATCCATTACATTTGGTGTTGAAGCTCTATCCTGTATATTCTTAATTGTTATAGTATACTGAGAATCAGTTAATTTTGAAGGTACATGTATATCAACTACATCTGTAGTGTCACCATCAACAGGTGCACTTGTATTACCCGGAATAGTAATAGCATTTGTATCTTGATAAGATGAAGTTGAATCTGTTGGTACTATTTCATCAGTTATATCAGTTCCACTGTTGTCCTGTAATTTATAATTTGATTTATTTACAGCATAGACTGCATCTACGCTCTTATTGAATTTAACACGAATTGTGCTATCATCAAGAGCATATATGGAACTTACTGCTGGCTTAGTAGTATCTTCAGTTAATGTAAATGATTCATAAGTATCATCAGCCACTTTATTTCCATAGGCATCTTTTACACTATTCTTAATGTATATAGTATTCGAGTTTTTATTAAGAGTAGCTCCTGAAATTTTAACTTGTGTGTCATTCTTTTTAAGTTCAGCCTTAGTAAAATTGCCAGTGCTATCTCCATTTATTGCATAATAAGCTTTTTGTGTAGCTGTTTTAGCATCCATTGCTCTATCAAAATTAATATAAACCGTTCCATCATCACTAGCTGTTATACTATTTATTACAGGAGTACTTGCCAATGTATCAACATTAAAATCCTGTGTAGTTTCTTGTACTGGGAATCCAGCTGCATCTTCTAATGTTGTCTCATCTCCAGTTGATACTTTTAAAGTATTATTTCCTGTTGGAAGTGCTGAATCAAAATAAAGTTCAATTTTATTTGACCATACATTACCAGCAGTATCTGTAGCAGAATTATCTATTTTTGAAAGAGTTTTTCCATTTCCATCTGTTCCAGTTGTATTAAGTCCAAATGAACTTAGATTCTTATCATTTATTTTTAATTTGTTTACTGCTGAAGTTACCGTACTTCCAAAATTAACAGGTTCTGAGAATTCAACTGTCAACTTATTATTTCCTCTAGCTTCTACAGAAGTCAATGTAGGTGCTGTAGTATCTGAAAAAGTAACACTCTGTGTAAATTCAGGAACAGTCTGTGCTTTATCAGCTGTCAATATTCCCTTTTTAACTGTAACATCTACATCATCAGATTGTTTTTTTGCATCTGCAAGAGTTATTAAAACAGTCTTATTATCATCCTGAAGTGATGCAGTTGCTTTATCGTCAGTAAGTGATGATCCATCTAATTTATAATTACTTACTTCTTCAGCTGTGTCCTGATCAACTTCCTGATTAAATACAACCTTTATTTGTCTTAATCCATTAGTACTAATTGACGAAACTTCTGGATCTATATTTCCAGTTGGATTATAAATAGCATTCACTGCATCTTGAGTAGCTTGTGAAACAACTGCAGTTCCACCAACTAACTGTAAATCAGTACTTGATGTAGTATTTCCCTTGATATAAGCTATTGCATTATCTGTTGCATTTGTTGTATCTGGACTAGTTGCTACATTTGCCGAAGGATCTTTGTCCACTAATACAAGTGGTGCTGAGTATTTTCCAGCTACTGCTGATGCTACAAGCGCATCTGCATACAGGTTGTCTGGATCTGCTGCACTTGCATTTGCAATGTATAATTTATCAGTCTTCAAGCTGTCCTTGAATGCAGCTAATACCTTTAAGTTTGTATCAAATCTGCTTGTTCCACCATCTACTCTTGTAGTTGCTCCAAGAGCATTGTAGATAGTATCATTTATTACATTTGAAGTTCCAACAACTGTAGCCTTTGAATTATTTGCTTTTATAAAATCAATTACTGGCTGAGTTGAAGCTTGGTCATTGCTTGCCAATAACAATATCTGTCCTTTTGCTGCTGCTACTGGTGCTACTGAAAGAGCATCTGAGAATCCCTGTCCTCCAACAACCATAACGTTGCTAGGATCAACTCCCAATTTAACCAATTCGTCAGCTACTGCTGCATTTGTCTCATATCTGTTAGCTCCGCCTAATTCTGTCAAAGTATAATTTGCCTTAAGTCCATCTCTTATACTCTGGGAAATTGAAGCAGTTCCACCAATAACATATATGTTCTTTGGTTTTAATGTAGTAAGTGCTGTTTGAGCATCTGCGCTCAATGTGTCAGGTGTAGTCAAAAGTATCGGTGCATTTAATTTTTTAGCTAATGCTGAAGCACTTACTGCATCTGCATAGCCTTCTCCTGATACCAATACTACATTGTCACTGCCACTTGTCCAGTTTGTTGTAGCAACCTGAGCAGCTGTTGCATATCTTGTAGTGCCGCTTGTTCTTGTTACCTGTCCTGCTGCTGCTTTAACCGGACCAGCTGATAAAGCTGTAGTTAAAACTAAAGACATAAGTGCAGCACTTGCAAGTGCCTTTGTACTTTTCTTACTCATATTGTAATACCCTCCTCGATTTAAGTGAATTTTAATTAAAATTCTTTATATATATATATATATTTTAAATATATACTTTCTCAAAATGCCTCTCCAAGTGTGATAGATATGTCCATTCATCTATATGTACTATTGCAGTCCTATCCTTTTCAAACCCATACTGCTTGGTCAACATTTCTGAAACAGAATTTATTATATCATATATGAATTGTACATTCTACTAATCTTGTACAATTTAACATGATTTTTCATAAAAATTTAATATTTACATTTTTAATTCTGCTTTCAATAATTCATTCCCCATTATAACATAATAAATCCATAATTTCTATAGTTTATATATTATGATATATAATTTATGAATTAGCATTGTCAAGGCATATTTCAATTATACAACAACATTTCTAATTTTTCCATACTTTAATCCTTAGTAATTTAAGGCGTTACAAGAAATATATTCCTAAAAATATGGTTATTTATCAATAAACTAGTTAATTATACTTGCATCTTTGATATATTATTCTACAAAATCTATAAAAATCCTTTTTTAAATTGTTAATGAATTGAAAATTTGCTGTTAAAAATTATCTAAATATACTTTATACAAAAGAACAGAGAATGAAGGTTTTCGATCATAGCCGAAAATCAACTATATAAGTCAATTATTCTTTCCATTTTTGAGAAGCAATTATATAATAAATATGATCTTAAACATAGTCATTTTAAATAAACATGATCATTTGCCATGCAAATGACTATGTTTATTAGAAATGGATATAAAAAAAAAGAGCCTATGGCTCTTTTTTACTCAATACCTATAATTTGAAAATCATCATTTTCAAGTGTTGACTGTATATCCTGTGAAACAGAAGCTGTTCCACCTACTATTGTTACGTTGGAATTGTCATTGGCATTGGATAATATATATACATTTGCATTTTCTATCTGAGTATCTCCTGCACCAACTCCCGTAAGCACAACAGGCGAACCTGTTTTGGCTGCTGCTGCGGAGGCTACCAGGGCATCTGCAAATTGATCATCTGCTGCTCCTCCGGCTGCTACATATATATTGCTGAAATCCAATCCGCCATTATTTTGGAAGTATTTAAGCACGGCCAAATTTGTAGCAAATCTGTTTGCCGTATCGGAATCACTGGTGACTTTAGTTCCGCCTACTGAACTTACTACAGTCTGCGGCAAAACCGTACTTCCGCCTACAGCTTGTACACTCAAGCTCTTTGATGTTATTACATTTTTAACTACATCCGGTACTTCTGTCTTATCCGCAAATAAAACCGGATATCCTTTTTGAGCTGCAATAGAAGCAACTGAAAGAGAATCTGCGTACCCATCCTGTCCATTTACAAGCACTGCTGTTTTTTGATTGCTTGTGCTTAAAACTTTTTCTGCAACTGCTGCGTTTGTACCCATTCTGGTGTTATCAGTAGTTCCAGCTATACGTTCTACTTGTCCTGCTCCATATTTGGATTTTAAATTATCTTCTATGGATTGTGATACAACTCCTGTACCTCCTACTATGTATACTTTTGTTGCTCCAAGACTTGTTATAGTTGAAGATACCTCGGATTCCAAAGTATCACCATGAGTTAAAAGTATTGGGGCACCCAACTGTTTTGCAAGCGGAGTGGCACTTACCGCATCTGCATAGCCATATCCATTTACAAGCACTACATTCTGGGCACTTTTAAATGAATCCAATGCTACCTGGTCGGCAGTACCTATTCTATCTCCCTGTCCTATTCTTGTTACTTTTGCACTGGTTGTCTGTGCTTGTACAGTTACAGCTCCAAGTGTCAGGGATAATACCAATGCAGTCAGTACCGGACTTAAAAATCTTTTCCTGTTCACCATCAATTTACCTCTCTTTCAATCATTATCAATTCATATAGTTATTATATAACACCGAGAAATTTTTTTACAGTAAATATAGGAATTTCTTTATCAGATGCTACCCCTGCTTATAGACAAATTTCATCTGAATCCGGGAACCGCTTTACCGTACACTTTATTGTCATAGCTTTAATTTTTAGCAAAGATAAATAGTTGTAACTTTTTAAACTTTTATAAATAAAATAATATTGTAAGTAAAATGTGTGAGGTGAAAATCTATGGCTTTCTCAGATAGAGAACTACTGGCTAGAATTGTAAAGTGCGAAGCCGGCGGAGAGGGAGACGTTGGAATGAGAGCTGTAGCTACCACTATTATGAACAGGGTTAGAGTCCCTTATGGTGAGTATCACAGAATAGGCCAGGGGGATTTGAGACGGATACTTTACCAAACCGGTCAATTCGACTGTATGCGTACGGAAATAAACGGAGTAGTTAATAATCAGAATGTCTGGTCCACTCCTCCTGATCAAATACACTATGATATAGCGGATTGGGCATTAGCCGGAAACAGGTTGTTTAACATAGGTTACTCACTATGGTATTTTAATCCTTATGCTCCATGTCCCGGTATATTCCCTTATAATGGCGTAGGAACTTTTCAAATAAAAGTATTGAACCACTGTTTTTATGATCCAACAGAACTTTATGCTCAAACTTAATTGAAAGATAAAATATATGGGCAGTTAAATGTTAACTATTAATAACCAATATAATATGGAGGTATTTTAATGATTTCAAATTATCCTAATTATTTTAGGACTATGCCAATGACTCCGGAAGTAATGCCTGAAATTGAAATGTCCAAAACTACATCCCCGACAGAAACAATTGAGGTAAGACAAAATCACACACCTTCTCAAACACCTCACATTACTCAGACACCTACTAGTTTTGAGATGGCTCCCGGCTCTCCCATACAGCAGGATACAAATTATATTCAAGGTTACTTAAGAACCCAAATAGGAAAAAGAGTAAGGGTTACATTTTTACTGGGTACCGGAACTCTCCAGGACCGAACGGGTATACTGGAAAACGTAGGAATAAGCTATATAATACTAAGAGAGGAAGGTACAAATGCAAGTGAACTGGCAGATATATACTCTATAAAATTTGTAGTTATATTTGATACTCCATAAAAAAATTAGACCGACAGTTTATAATGCTGCCGGTCTAATTTTTACTCAGCCAGTGAAGTGAATTGACTTAATTTCGCTGGTTATTTATTTTGTATTGTCTGAATCAAGTTCTTCTATGACAAATTTATCAAAGGGAAATTCATCCATAAAGTTATCCTGGGTGAAGATGGTTTTGCTTCTCTTATTGTACTCATCCAAATTACCGGGAAGCCAATATGGTTTTTCAATATCAAATTTATTGCACAGTTCTATAATAGAATTTTTCAAATCCTGCTGGTAATTTCCGCTGCCTGTAAATTCAACCACTTTATCTTTTACTATTTTATTATTTTTAATTATCTTTCCCCATATTCTTATCATTTGTACTCCCCTATATTTATTCACAATTCATAATTCAAAGTTCAAATATCAAAGTTCAAATATCGATTTTGGTTGATTTTCAGATACTGCCGAAAATCTTCATTTTTTGTTATTTGTTCTTTATATTTTGTTCTTCACCCTTATCGTAGGATTCTAAAAAAGAATGTTTTTTGCCGTTTTTCTCCCAGGCCAGCACACCGTCCAAATTTACATTTTCAGCTGCATGAAAGATTGACCTGTCTATATCCTTAAACTTCTTTTTCAATTCTTTTATCATGTCTTTGATCTCATAGCGCTTGCTTCCGATCTTCTTTGCTGCAACCATACAGGCACAGTTAAGGGGCCATATACCGCTGTTTTGTATAAAACGCTGAATATATGCTTCTTCCACATAATAAAGAGGCCTTATGAGTTCCAAGTTTTTGAAATTTTTAGCCTTCAATTTTGGAAGCATGGTTTTAAAGCTCCCAGAATAAAGGATGTTTAAAAGTGTGGTTTCTATTACATCGTTAAAATGATGTCCTAATGCAAGCTTATTACATCCAAGCTCCTGAGCTTTAGTATAAAGTGCCCCTCTTCGCATTTTAGCACACATATAACAGGGATAATCCCTGGCAATATTATCTACTACATGAAAAATATCAGATTCAAAAATGTGTATGGGAATATTTAAATAATTACAATTGCTTATTAAAAGTTCTTTAATACTTTTATGATAGCCGGGATCCATGGAAATAAACTCCAATTGGAAATCAACCTTCCAATGTTTTTTCAGTTCTTGAAATAATTTTGCCATAAGCAGGCTGTCCTTGCCTCCGGATACTGCTACTGCAACTTTATCTCCCTCTTCCACCAGATCGTATTCACTTATGGCCTTTACAAACTTTGACCATATATGTGTCCTATACCTTTTAGTAATACTATGTTCTATTTCTTTTAACGGTTTTCTCTCGTTAAAGGGAACCAATATTTCGCATCCAGTTCCTCCAATTTCACTCATGCCATCACCCCGCCTTTACCAAAATATTATATCACTTATAAAGGTGGAATGTAGTATTAAATTTTAGAATATATATCCGGAAATTCCATACCAATCTGTTCTTTTCTATTTTCGCAGCTGGCTTCTTCAAAACACTTTTCCTTTACAAGCCTTGCAGGAAGTCTTATGGTAAATTCACTGCCTACATTCAAGGTACTTTTTACACTGACTTCACCGTCATGAAGCTCCACAAATGACTTTACCAGATAAAGACCTATACCGCTGCCTTTGCTGTCATTTATATAATCTCTGCCCACCTGGGCAAATCTTTCAAATATAACCTGAAGTTTGTCTTCCGGTATTCCTATGCCCGTATCCTTCACTGTAATATACACATTGTCCCCTTCATCCTGAACAGCTACATATACTTCACCTTTTTCAGAAGTAAATTTTACTGCATTTGAAAGTAAATTTAAAATTATTCTCTCTATTTTATCTGAATCCACAGCTATTATTTTTTCTTCCACATTGGTGTCAAAAGTCAAGCTAATTCCCTTGCTCTCCATATAGGGAACCAATGAAGATGTAATATCCTCAACTACACTTACAATATTCCTGTTGTGAAGATTTAATTTTATGAACCCCGAATCCAGCTTGCTTACATCCAGCAAATTATTTATAAGTCTCATGAGCCTGTAACAATTTTGTTTCATTATTTTCAGGTATTGATCTTGCTTGTTTATGTATTCCTTATCTGTATAATCCTTGCACAGTCCCAATACCTGTATCGCAGAAAAGATAACATTCAGAGGGGTTTTTAACTCATGAGAAACATTGGATATGAATTCCGTAATTTTTTTATTAAACTCCTGGCTTTCATTTAAAAGTTCAGTATTTTTTTCTACATCATTTTTAAGCTTTTGAACTTGTTTTTCCAAAGTCATATCGCAAAAAACATCTAATACAGAAGGTTTTTGTAATTTATTATAATTGCCTTTACTCTGTTCACTAAAACTATTCATATTCTCACACCCATTTCCATATCATTAATAATTATATTTTTATTACACAAAACTGCACTACATATAAATTATATTGATAATTATTGTATTATATGAACTGTTTAGAAAAAAACATCTCTTAATTCAAACAATTAATTAATAAGATTAAGATCCAGAAATTTAACCTTTACAAAAAGGTTTGTTACATATTATATAAAATTATAATTACAAATATAACTTAATTTATAATATATATTCAAGGTAATTATATCACCTCTTTTCCTAAAAATAAACCTTATAATAAGAATATTTTTGCAATTTTTATTTATTATGTATAAAATTTACAATAATCGCTAATCTGAATTATCAAAAATATGGATTTGGATACAATATGGATTAAAGTTAGAGTTTAAATTGCAAGATAAGTCAAGGGCACATACCCTGAAGACTCAGAGATTGCCCTTGACTTAAAATGTTTTAATATAAATTGTTTTAACCTAAAATTTCCCTAATGACTCTCATTATATTCCTGTAAGAAATTTTTTCTATTTGTTCTTTAGTATAACCTCTTTTTTTAAGTATTTTTAGAAAATTGGAGATTTTGGATGCATCTTCAATACCAGGAGTAGCATTTAAACTACCTTGTTGAAAACTTTCTGTAGAATCAGTCCCTAAAAAATCACAAAAGTCAAATCCAAGACTTATATGATCAATTCCCACCAGGTCTGCAATATGATCTACATGATATGCAAATTTTTCCAGTGTGGGATTTCCATCATTGCTTATAAAATCTGGCCATGCATTCATTCCTATTACACAGCCTCTTTCTGCCACGGCTTTGATTTGATCATCTTTCAGGTTTCTATTTGAAGGGCAGATTGCATAACAATTGGAATGTGATGCTATAAAAGGTCTTGTGGTATTCTCATATATATCCCAAAATGTCTTTTCATTAGCATGGGATACATCCACTATCATTTTCAGCTGTTCCATTTTTTTAAGAGCTTGTACTCCAAGTTTTGTAACTCCCCTATCCTCATGAGGACTTAAAACTCCAGTTGCAAATTCATTTTCTTCATTCCACGTAAGCATTGAATGTCTTATTCCAAGGAAATAGAGGGCATTTAAAAAACTTACATTTTTACCAAGGCCACTCAAGCCTTCAAATCCCAAAATTATAGCAAATTTGCCATTTTCTTTAATTTTTTCAATATCTTCAGCATTATAGGCAATGGCAGCACAATCTGCCATATCTTGAATTTCTTCAAAAGTTGAACCTAAAACCTGAATCATTCTATTCATAGGGTTCTTATCAAAAGGAGGGTCTACCCAGTTTACAAGTATTGATGCCCCGACTCCTCCTTTTTTCAATCTGTCAATGTGGTAATTTTTTAATATATTTTTTTTGCCTTCCATTCTTTTAATAGTTACATCAGTTAAAATATCAGAATGTCCATCAAATATTTTCATCAATATGTTTAATGGGAAAGGTGATAAAATTCCCCAACCCATTAAAGTTCACTTCCCCTCTCAATTTTTCTGTTTCTCTTTAGTTTTCATTATATTTTCATATCTTTTATACATCAACAGAGAAATTGCCGAAAACACTACCGGACCTGCTATAGTCCAAATAGTAGTACTCCAATCCCCTGTGGTAGCCGGTTGAATTATTAGGAAAAAGTTGGCAAAACCTACAGTAAGAGTAGCTATTACAGACCATATTAAAACACTTCTACAACTTTTAAACATGCTGAAAGGTTTTTTAATAGACTCATTTTTCTTAAATTTCGGAAATGCCCCGGTTATAAACATATAAGGTAATGTCATGGCCACATTAGTCATCAATACCAGTTTATTAAAAAATTTATTGGCACCTTCTCCTCCAAAGCTTACCAGGGCAAGAATGATTGCTATTAAAGCACATTGTGCCCACATGGCATTTTTAGGCATATCATCGGAAAGCTTCCCCAATTTGCCCGGCCATAATTCCTTTGGCACACCTTCTATCATCTGTTTTAGCGGAGAGTAGGATACATTTATAAGTGATCCCACATAGGTTAAAAACATAGATAATCCTGCAAATCTTGCCACCCATCTGCCAAAAGTCAGACTTCCTGCTTGAGTAAGACCCAGTCCGGAGCCAATTTCATACCCCAAATTATTCATTACTATAATTACTGCATTTACCATATTTACATTTTTACCTGACAGCACATGAGCCCAGTTAGTAAATATACCTACTGCAAATATGCCTACTGCATATGCCATGGAAATAAAGGCAGCACCCATCAATATTCCCTTTGGAAAGGTTTTTTCCGGTTCCTCGGTTTGATCTACTACTCCTCCAACTACTTCTATACCTCCATAGGCGACTATTGAAAAAGCTACAAAGGATAATATAGCTACAGGAGAAGAATAACCCGGATTTGGTGAATGTAGAAATGTCTGCACATTAATAGCCTGTGCTATATGTCCATGATTAAGTAAAAGTACAACTACAGCTCCCACATAAGCTGCAATGTTTATAAATCCAACTGAAATTCCTCCGAGGGAGGTTACTTTAATTATCTTATCCAATCCTCTAGTTGCTATAAAGGTAAGAGTTACAATAAAAATTATGGATAATATTCCTAAGCTGCGGGTTGAATTCAATCCAAATAAACCCCATGTTGATGTGGTATCATTTCCAAATAATATAGTAGAAAAATGGACCCATATAGAACTACAGGTCAATACTACCCATACAAGCCATCCAATATACCACATGAAAATTCCTATAAACCCATACTTAGGACCTACAGATTTTTCAAGCCAGGAATATATTCCTCCTTTTTCATTTTTAAAGGCAGCTCCATATTCTGCTATCATAAAAGCAAATGGAACAAAAAATGCAATAGCCGATAAAACATACCATGGAATTGCAAAATATCCCATAAGAAAAAAGGACCTAGGTATGTTGGTGAACATAAATACAGTGGTAACACACATCAATGCCAGTGGAACTAGTGTTAATTTTTTCTTCTTTTTGACGTCTTCCGCCATTTTCCTCACCTCAAATAAATAATTTATTAACCAATGAAAATATAAATCATATAAAAATTCATAAAAAAAATTACCAGTAAATTATATTACAGGTAATTTATAATATTCATCAAATTACATATTCTCTCCACAAGCATAAATATATTTTAGTTGGTGTAATCCATCAGTTTTTTATAAGTACAAAGTTTTTCCATTTTCCCTTTTTAAACCTGATATAGTATAATATACCTCTCACAAGCCAATCCGTATACATTCCAAGCCAAACTCCTATAACACCCATCTTTAAAGGTACTCCCAGTACATAACCCATAGTTATCCTGAAAATCCACATGCCTATGATGGATGTTACCATGGTATATTTGGCATCTCCTGCTCCTTTTAATCCTGCCGGCAGGACAAAGGAAATGGACCACAGTGGAATAAACAATGCATTTATTCTCAATAAATTTACACACAAGTGTATTATTGTGGAATTTGTAGTATAAAGAGAGGATAAAAATCCTGCAGCAGGCACGGAAAGAAGTGCTAAAACAACAAGGCATACTGTAGATACCTTATTTAAAT
Organism: Clostridium moutaii; assembly: GCF_041205085.1. NCBI lineage: Bacteria > Bacillati > Bacillota > Clostridia > Eubacteriales > Clostridiaceae > Clostridium > Clostridium moutaii. The sequence goes on along the minus strand of NZ_JBGEWD010000008.1, from coordinate 17,801 downwards.
AGGATAAGCAATTTTCTGCCCCGCTGCTGTCGTTTCTTCCCATATACTGCCCCACCAATGCAGTAGCTGCAATGCTCAGAGCAGTTCCAGGTATATTAAGCATATTTGCTATGGAATTCGTAATAGTATTGGCTGCTATGGACACAGTGCCCATATTTACAATAAAAACCTGGGTTATAAGCTTTCCCCCATTGAATAAAAATGATTCTACACTGGCAGGAATCCCCACATGAAATACGGGTCCCAGCAATTCCCTGTTGAATTTAAATTTAGTTATTTTAGTCAATTTTACAATGGTTGTACCTCTTAATAATACAATGGATACCATAATTGCTCCCAATGTTCTTGCCGTAGCAATTGCAATGGCAGCGCCTTCTACTCCCAAGCTTGAGATATGAAGATTTTTTATATTTACTCCATAAATCAGGCAATAGCCCAAAATTACATTTATAATATTCATAAACATGGTGATCTTCATAGGTGTTCTAGTATCACCTGCCCCCCTCAGCACCCCATTGGCTGCAAGATCCAGTGCAATGAGAGGATAGGTTAATAGAGTTATTTTCAGATAAGTATATGCATAATTTATAACTTGTACATCTGCCGAGCCATATAGGATGCCTACAAGCTGCTTTCTAAATATCCACATGATACTGGTAATTGCAAGGGATATCAATACTGCAGAATAAAGCGCCTGCTTCACCGCCTCATTTGCCCGCCTTATTTTTTTCTTCCCTGCATATTGTGCAACTACTACAGTTCCACCTACTGCCAAGGCTGAAAAGAAAGCAATGAATATGTTATTGATTGAATCCACCATGCCTATGGCGGAAACTGCTTCTTTATTAATATGTCCTGCCATCATGGTATTTACCATACCCAATGACATTACAAATAATTGCTCCATTAGAATAGGAATTGCTAATTTAAATACATCTTTTCTTATCAAGATCACTTTTATTTCTCTCCCATAAGTTATAATAGTTGTAAATAAAATTATACATCAATAGTATGTATTTCTCCACAGTGAAAAATGCTTTTTAATTATATACTAAAAGATTTTTTAAGCAGGATTTTTACTTTTTATGTAGAATTCCTTAATGTAAACAAAATGTACATTTTTGTACATTTTTTACTAAAATATTTAAATAATGTAGTTACAGGAAAGGACATTTAATATGTTAAAACTTCATTGGATAGAGATTTTTCTAAGATGCATTCCTGAAATGTTGGTAATGATATGGGGGATTTACGTAATTGCTGGAAGATCTTTTAAAAGACGAAATTATATAATTTTAAGCATTATTATGGGGTTGTACTCCTTTCTCGTGAGGGAGCTCCCCATATATTTTGGTGTTCACACTATAATTATAACAGTTACAATCATAAGTATCATGATAATCCAGGGTATTCCATTAATTACCTCAATATACAGCACATTACTTATGCTGTTAATACTTATAACAGGAGAATCTTTAAATATGCTGCTGCTGCGTTTCTTTAATATAAGAGTAGTCCTTAACATGGATCCCATTAAAAAATCCATATTGACTTTTCCCTCATTGATTATCGTATTTTTATCCGTCATGATAATACAGTATATTATAAAAAAAGTACATTCAAATATATGCAAATAATATTTTATCTCCTATAACATATCTTTTTTATAGGAATTTTTTAATTTTAAAGAAGGAATTTTGTTTTTTACGTAGAATATTATATATAAATGCTGTGAAATAAATGCATAAAATGTATATAATTGTCGAATATTTTTAAAACACTAGATATCAAAAGTGAGGCTTGAATATGCTGGGAGTTAATTGGATAGAACTTTTTTTAAGAGGTATTCCCGAAATGCTTTTAATGATTTGGGGAATACACATGATAGCTAAAAAACCTTTTAATGCAAAAAAATGTATACCTTTAAGTATTATAATGAGTATAATTGTCTTTTTTTTAAGAGAGCTCCCCATATATTTTGGAGTACATACTCTGATTATGCTTATTCTGATTATAAGTATAATGGTACTTATAGGTATTCCAATAATTACTTCTATATACGGAACATTATTTATGCTTCTAATACTTTCTTTAAGCGAATTTTTAAATATGCTAATACTTAAATTATTAGCTATTAATATAAACCTTAATTCCATAGCCCCTATTAAAAAGTCTCTATTGGGAATCCCTTCATTGATAATTATGCTTTTAATACTGATGATAATGAAATATTTATTAAATAAGAGGAGAACTAAAAATGCACTTAATTGAAAGACTGGCAGTTTCTCTGGGAAAAAAGTCCAGAATCATTTTAAATGCTGACAAAGATAAAGAGGAAATTATAGTATACGGGGCAATCAATTTGCTTCAGACCATTTTTTCTATACTATGGGTGGTGATTGTGGGATTTATTCTGGGAGTACTGTATGAAGCTTTTATATTTTCCGCTTCAGCAAGCATATTGAGAAAATACTCCGGTGGTGTACATGCTTCTTCTCCCAATCGCTGCATTATATTTGGCACTGTTGTATCTGCTGCAGTTGGGCTTTTAGTGGACAGATTTTTTTACAGCTTTTCTTTTTCATTTACTATAATCATGAGTATGTTCTGCATGGTAATTGGCTTTATAATAGTATTTTTAAAAGCTCCAGTGGACAGTATTCAAAAACCCATTACTGATATAAATATGAAAAAGATGTTTAAAAAAAATTCCATTATAACAATATTAGTATTTTCTATAATCATAATTATCTTGTGCTTATTTTATAATACAAATTATAAATTGTATTATTTAAAAATCATAGATTGCATAAGCCTTGGTTTCCTGTGGCAGTCTTTAACTTTAACAGACAGGGGAACAACAGCTTTTAAAAAAGCTGACTTAATCTTAAAAAACATAACGGAAAGGGGGTAATTTAATTGAAAGGCAAAATTGCAAAAGTATTCATCACTTTATCCGCTCTTGTATGCACACTTATGGCATTTACAATTTCAGCTTCAGCATGCACTTGGTTCACCTATCAACCAGAAGAACCTAAATGTTTGAGAAAGTAATCAAAAAACTTAAACAGCTTTATGGTAAAAATTACTGATTTATATAATTGGTAATTTTTACTTTTTAACTTGAATTTTTATCTATACTTTGGGGGGAATTCATTCATGAAACGTATTGCAAACAATATATCCATTATGCTGTCTATTATAAAAATAGCCATAATAGTGTTTATTGTCATCATAATATGTATTGATCTACCTGAATATTACTTAGATTTAAAAGTTAATTTTAATAGTCATTTCAATTTATACAGCACTATATTTATACTATGCATTATGTTGTCAATTTACATAGCTTCGCTAATAATAAACATCAAATTAGAACGTTCCTCAAATGTATTTAAAAAATCCTGGCTTATAGAAACTTTATTTTTCACCTTGATTATTTCCATACCCATATATATATCCACTTCCTATGAAAATGAGTACAAATACCTGTTTTTGCTTTTGATACTGTCTTCTGTAATACAATACGGCTCCAGATATGGAATTATAACTTCTTTTTTCTGTTCATTTTTCGTACTGACGGCAGATTTACTGTATGCCCCCACTGTCAATGGTATAAATATTTACTTCCAGAGGGATCTGATACTGGTGGGTATATTCATATTCATATCCTGGGTGCTGGGATATTATGTGGACATAGAAGCCGAAAATAATAAAGACAAGGACTCCAGGCTCAATTTGCTCAGCCACAAATTGAGGGAACAAAATATAAAAAGAGAAGATATGGAATCCTCCCTGCTGAAAAACAAGGTATGTTTCGACATGCTTTTTGAGAACTCCGTAAATTCCATCATAGTCCATGAAGGAGGTAAAATAGTATACGCAAATGAAAGTGCTGCAAAGCTTTTAGGATATGCAAGCCCCCTGGAGCTGAATGATAAATTATTGTATAAACATTATTCCAAGGAATGTATAATGAATTCCAAGAAGAAATGTATTGATATTATAGATAAAAAACTGTCCAAAGTCACTACGGAAGAAAATATACTGGATTGCCAGGGCAATATCATATCAGTAAGAAATACCTCTTCATTTTTTGTCTACGACGGCAGAGGGGCAGTAATGACCTTACTACTGGATCTGACACCTGAAAAACAGATGGAAAACTTAAAAAACACTGCAGAAAAAAACTTAAAACTGCTGAATGAGACCAGAGAATTCAACACTCTTATAACAGACTTTTTCGTAAATATGTCCCATGAGCTGAAAACTCCCATCAACGTCATATATGTGGCCATTCAGACCATGAGCATATATTTGAATAAATGCTCTGATGAAAATATGGGTAAATGCAAATTCTATTTAAGAACCATGGAGCAGAACTGCCTCAGATTAATAAGGCTCATAAATAATCTGCTGGACATAACCAGATTGGATTCAGGTGCTATTAAAATAACCAGACAAAATGACAATATAGTAAGCGTGGTTGAAGATATCACCCAATCCGTAGTTTCTTATATAAACAGCAAGGATATAGAACTTATATTTGACACAGATGTAGAAGAAAAAATCATGGCTTTTGATCACAGCAAACTTGAGCGTATAATGTTAAATCTGCTGTCCAATGCTTTTAAATATACGGACTCCAAAGGACACATATACGTAAATGTAGAAGATAGGGATAAAACCGTATTGATTACCGTAGAAGATGACGGCAAGGGTATTCCAAAAGACAAATTGGGACTTATATTCGAGCGTTTTGGCCAGGCAAACCGTTCTCTTTCAAGAGATTGTGAAGGAAGCGGCATAGGGTTGTATCTGGTGAAATCCCTGGTGGATTTACATCATGGGATAATAAGCGTTACAAGTACCGAGGGAAAAGGCAGTAAATTTTCCGTAGAGCTGCCTGCAGAACTGATTGATGAAAATAGTGCTGAAAACAATGCATCATTTAAAACCAATGTAGAAAAAATAAATATAGAATTCTCCGATATATATTCCCTGGAAAAATAAAAAAGGGCTTACAGGAGTTTAATTCACTATAAGCTCTTTTAATTGCATTTTATTTCAACTTAATTATTTCTTAGTTTTGATATATTCACCCCAATCCATATCGGGCCTTTCCTTATCTAGTATCTCCATGAATTGTTCCAGAAGTTCCATCTTTTTTAATGCTCTCAAAAAAGATTTTGGATAAGGTATATTTTCTTCATAACTTTTTCTAGGATCTATTACCATAAGTGATCCATCCTCCTGGACAAACAAGTGAGGGAATCTGACTTCCAGTTTTTTAAATCCCATCATTTTCATATTATCAATCAAATCTGCCAACCTTATAACGAATTCTCTCTTTAATCCATATTTTTTCAGGTAATCCCCTACATTCATTCCACCTACATATTCTCTTATGATATAATGTCTTCCAAGTTCGTAGGCCTTTGGAAAATATCCGCTTTTCTCTACTGCTTTTAATATATAAAATTCATCTCTGCAGCTTTGCGAATTGTTAAATATTTTTAATACCCTTCCATCGGGCATGAGATATACTTGTCCACTATGACCTTCTCCTAAATACTTGCAATGCTTTAAGTCCATTGGAATTCTTCTACGATGAATACATTCATTTCTCAAAATAACACCTCCTTTGTTTTTATGTAGCATAAAAACAAAGGTTTCAACAATCAACTAAAGTCCTGCTTAATATATAGTATTATAACTATTAACTTATGTTACTTTATATTGAGAAAATACTCAACAGGCATAGCTGATTCAGCTCAAAGTCTGGCAGCACTTGCACAGAATATTGCAAAAATAATAGGTCAATTCAAACTTTAAAATTCTAAATTAACAATATAGTGGGGTTTATGGTTTCACCTGCCATGGATCCCACCAATTCCATATGGATATTTTCTGGAAATGCTGTTAAAATGACAAACAAGACAAGCCTAAATTTCAGAGATGAAATGCGGGGGATAATATTCAGGGGTGAATCTTTTTGTCAAAAAGTAGGGGTATCCCATTCCCGAACCCGTCAACTAACCTCGTAGGCAAAATTAAGGGGGACAACATAATATGAATTTCAGAAAAATCAGTACGCTGTTTTTTGCAGTATCTCTTTGTACCATATCTTTTACCCAGGTTCACGCAGCAAGTTACAAAGTAAAACCCGGTGATTCTCTATTTAAAATAGGTGTGTTATTTAAAAGCAGTGCAGATACAATAATACGGGATAACAATTTAAGTGGAATTGAAATATATCCAAGTGAAGTTTTAAATGTAACTTCAAAAACTTATACTGTACAAGCTAATGACACCCTTTATCTAACAGCAAAAAAATTCAATATATCTCTTGATGCATTGATTGCAGCTAACTCTAATGTGGACAAGTATATTTACCCAGGTCAGGTACTGAATATACCTGCAGGTTCTGTTTTTAAGGGTACCTCAACAACTTCTCCTGCTGTAGTACCATACAGTGAGAGTGATCTGGATTTACTTGCAAGGCTGGTAAATTCAGAAGCCGAAGGTGAATCCTATAGGGCTAAGGTTGGTGTGGCTGCCGTAGTTTTAAACAGAGTCCGGGACTCAAGATTTCCATCCACTATAAAAGATGTGATATACGAAAAATCAGGCGGATACTACCAGTTCACTCCAGTGGAAAACGGGTGGATAAACAAACCTGCTACCCAGGAATCAAGAAATGCGGCCTACGATGCACTTCACGGCTATGATCCCACAAAAGGTGCACTCTATTATTTTGATGACAGTACCACAAACAAATGGCTGTGGTCAAAACCAATTGCCTTAAGAGACGGAAAAATGGTATTTACTTATTATTAAAAAGGACAAGCTAGGGGTCTGACCCCCTGACATTTTTTGTCAGTGGGTCAGACCCCGTTTTGTCTAAATATCTTTTATAAATTTTTCCACTTCAGGTATGATATAATCCTGGGTACTCTTTATAATATTCCCCTTTTTCACTACCATGCTTGGATTTTCAAAATAATTTAAGTTTTCAAGAGGATTGCCTTGTAAAACAATAAAATCTGCAAATTTTCCAGGCTCCAATGTCCCCACTTCACTGTCAATTCCTAAAATTTCAGAATTTGATTTGGTCGCACAAGATATGGCCTGTGCATTTGAAATTCCACCATATTTTACTTGAAGGTGCAATTCCCTCCACGTACCATAGTGGGTTACAAAAGGCATGGCTGCATCGGTACCAAGGCCAACTCTGATGCCTTCTTTAACAGCTGTTTTAAATCCTTCCGTCATTTTATCTCTTATAATTCTACCATTGGTAAGCTGAACATTATCCAATTTAGTGTACTCCGTGCTGATTTCCGAGACATAAACTGCAGCGGCAAAGGTAGGTATAAGAGCGCTGTATCCTCTCAAGGATTTAGGATTATGTTTAAAAAGCTGTATTATTTCATCATCCATAGAAGCACCATGTTCTATAGTATCAACTCCTGCTCTGAGAGCTTCTTTAAGTCCTCTGGTGCTCTGACAATGGCTTGCTACAAGATAACCTGCTCTATGGGCCTCATCACATATGGCTGCAATTTCATCATAGGTCATCTGCACCCTTCCTGCTTCGCCTATTCTCTTAGAATCAGTAACTCCTCCCGTGCTGGCTATCTTTATTAGGTCAGTTCCATTATAAATACGGGCCCTTACTTTTTTTCTTCCTTCCCAAGGTGAATCACTAGCCTCAGACACAAATTTATATCCGTGTCCACCTGTTATACATATCATAGGACCTGCGCAAAGCATATCTGGTCCAATTTCTCCGGAATTTTTTATTTCATTCCTTACTTCTATGTCATAGTAAAAAGGATCTCCAACGCTTCTAAAAGTAGTCACTCCTGCATGAAGTGCGGCCATGGCATTCTTTTTCATTCCCTGTTTAAGAAGGTATTTTCCAAGTGATGATTTCATAAATTCCAGATTCTCATCAGGAGTTCTCTTCACCTCTCCCGTTATAAAAGGATTCCCGTTTCCAAAGAGATGGGCATGAGCATTTATAAGTCCCGGGAGCACATATTTACCTTTCAAGTCAACTATCTTACAGTTTTCAGGTATGCTCACCTCGTCTTTATTTCCCAGGCATTTTATTTTACCAATGCCATTTGAATTTTCTACTACTATAATACCTTCTTTTATTAATTCATTTTCAAATTTACCATCTATTATATTGCAATTTATAAAAGCACAAATCTGATTTTGTTCGCTCACAATAATTATCTCCTTTTTTTGGATGGGGGTCAGACCCCCTGACAATAAATGTCAGAGGGTCTGACCCCTTAACAATTTTTACAAATACTCTTTAGCCAATTTATCGAAACTATCCAGGGATTTTTTTATTTTGTCGTAGGAAATACAGTAGGAAAGCCTGAAATGGCCTGGACATTTAAAAGAGGATCCCGGAACTATAAGCAGATTAAATTTCTTTGCTTCTTTTGCAAATAGAGCATCATCCGGTATCAGTGATTTAGGGAACAGATAAAAAGCTCCTTCAGGTTTAACACAGGAAAACCCTATTTCAACAAGGTGATTATATAGAAGATCCCTGTTTTTCTTGTATATATTTACGTCCACTTCCGAATCCAGACACTTTGCAATTACCCTTTGAAACAGTGAAGGTGCATTTACAAATCCCAAAATTCTATTTGCAACATTTAAAGATTGCATTATATCATTGAAATCATCTGCATCACCATTACATACTACATATCCTATTCTCTCTCCAGGAATGGAAAGTGATTTGCTGTAAGAATATCCAACAAGTGAATTTCTATAGTAATTCAATATATAAGGTACTTTTACTCCATCATATGCTATTTCCCTGTAGGGTTCATCAGAAATCAGATATATGCTGGTGCTTAATTGCTGCTGTTTTCTATTTAAAACTTCCGACAAGTCTTTAATAAGCTTTTCTGAATAAACCACTCCTGTCGGATTATTGGGTGAATTTATTATTACAGCTTTAGTATTGGAATTTATTCTATCCTCCAGCTCATTTAGATCAGGTTCGAAGGTCTCCGTATTTGAAGGCACAATTACAAGTTTACCATCAAAATTTTTTACATAGTTCTCATATTCCCCGAAAAATGGTGAAAAGGTAATAACCTCGTCTCCTGGATTTAAAAGGGTTTTCAAAATAATATTCAATCCGCCCGCTGCACCACAGGTCATTATCAAATTATTCTCAGTTAATTTTAAATTGTATTTTTTGTTGATATGCTCTGCAATTTTAGCCCTCACATCCTCATAACCGGAATTGTTCATATATCCATGGACTAAGTTAGGAGACTCTTTCCTGAAGATTTCAGATACAGCCTCTTTTATAGATTCAGGTGGTTCTACATTGGGATTACCAAGACTAAAATCAAATACATTTTCCTCCCCATAAATTGAAGACAGTCTCTTCCCTTCCTCAAACATGGCCCTTATTACAGAACTCTTGGACACATATTCTTTCATTTTATCAGATATCACAGAATTTTCCCCCCTTATATTTAAAGTTCAAATAACAAAGTTCAGATGTTAAAACTCCAATATCACAGTTGATATTTGAGACTATAAAAATATTTTAACACAACGATTTACGATGTACAATTGACAGTTGACAGCTTACAATACAAAGGTACAATTAACAGTTCATAATTGGCAAAATATTAAAGTTAGAGATCAAATAAATCCAGTGAGTGTAAGCAAGTAGTTGCAATTAGATTATAATCTTGATAAACTCAATTATATAAATAAATTAACATACTAAAATAAGGAGAAGCTTATGAAAATCGTAGTAGTACACGGTACGGAACATCGAGGAAGTACTTATAATATTTCCCAGCTATTTTTAGAAAAACTGCAATCGGAAACAAGTGAAATTATAGAATTTTTTCTGCCTAAAGATATGCCAAATTTTTGTTGTGGATGTAGTTCATGTTTTACTGTGAGCGAAGAAGCATGCCCCCATTATAATCAAGTCAATCCAATCAGAGAAGCAATTGAAAAGGCAAATTTGATTATTTTTACAAGTCCTGTATATGTGTTTCATGTGAGCGGACAGATGAAAACACTATTAGATCATTTTGGCTTTCAATGGATGGTACACCGTCCTAATAAAACAATGTTCTCCAAAATGGCTCTAGTCATTTCAACAGCTGCCGGCAAAGGAATGAAATCAACAAATAAAGATATTGTGGATAGCTTAACTTTTTGGGGAATAGGTAAAATATTTACCTACGGTAAAGCAGTTGCCGCCGTAAACTGGCAAGGTGTAAGTGAAAAGAAAAAGATAGAAATTTACAGGGATATGACAAAATTATCTTCTAAAATTCTACACAGATATGGTTATGGTAATGTAAAACCTAGTCTAAAAGTAAAAGTTCTCTTCTATATTATGCGTTTTATTCAAAAAAGATTTGTTTTCAATACTGTTGATAAAAAATATTGGCAAAATCAGGGATGGCTGGATCATAAACGTCCCTGGTAATATAATTGATATCTATATTCATTTGTCAATGCACAATTCACAGTTAACAACGGACAAGCTACAGATTAATCAAAGTTAGGAGTTTATAGTCATGAATTAATAGTTTTGGTTGATTTTCGAATGCTGCCGGAAACTTTCATTTACAATTTATTCTTCACTATAAACTCCTAACTAAACTTCAACTCACAATTCTTAACTTTGAGCAAAAATTGAAATACCTATAACTACAATTGTAAATATAATAATACCTATATATATTGCCATTCCAGCTGGTCTTCCCGCATTTACTGTCCAACCTACACCAAATCTCTTTTCTACAAATATGGATGGATCCTCAGGATTATAATATATGGTGTTTGCCAGTTTCCAGGAATCATCATCATCTTTATTTGTAAGCTCAGATTCATCTCTTTGAAGGCTGTCTTTCCCCATTTTTATATTACTGCCTCCCTGTCCGATCTTTAATGATAGAATTATGCTGGCTAAGATTGTAATTGTTAAAAAGGCTATTATTACAGCATTGGAAAATGCACTGCTTACATCAATCACTTTAAATATTTGAATTGTACCAACACTTAACAAAATATCAGTGGCAGAAGCAAGGATCACCATATATATAGACCAGCTTCTCCTAAATATACTGTTCTTCTTTACGGATTCTTCCGGATTTAAAGAACTAATCTGCTGTTTTGACCATCCAATTCCCTTGTAAACTATAAAAGATATAAAAGTGATTATAATTTGTGCAAGCGGCATCTCCCAGATCAAAAATTTAGATTTTATCTGGTAGCCTGTAATATTTCCCGAAAAATCCCAGTGAGTGGGTACCTTATAGGGCAAAGAAGAATAATGGGTATAACCTAAAATTATATTTATTATAATTATAAATACCGGAATCATGAAAAACCAGACTGACACCAGCATGTCACTTTTTTTCTTGGAAAAATCAATATCTATTGTTACAACTTGTTTTTTACCCTGAAGCCACAACTTCTGTAATTTAAGATTTTTTACAGCTCTATTGGATATCATATATACTAAAAAATTTATGAAAACAAAAGCAAATGTAGTAAACAAAATCATGCCTACATTCAAGAATTTATAGTTTAAAAAACTAAACAACAGAATAAAAGGAATTTCTACCACTAAATTGTTTCTTATAAATTGGGTTTTTATATGCTTGATTTCATCTGAATCAGCTTCGTCTTCTGGAACTCTCACTCCAAAAACAATTTCTTTTCTCGTAAATTTGGGAGTCAATATAGTAATTACAAGTATTATAATAAAAATAAAGAATAAATATATACACATAAACAAGTTCTCATTCATCTAATTTCACCTACCTTAATGATTCATTTATCGATTTTAATATATTTTTTAAATATGCCAGAACACAGCTGTAAAATATCATCTATTTTTTTACCCCTCAAATAAGCCTCTGATATTAAATAAGTGAACCCTTCCTCAAGTTTTTTATCAAAATCTTCCGTACTTTCAGGAAGTGTTTCGCTTACTACGGCTCCTTTCCTTCTGTCTATATTCAAGTAGCCATCTGACTTTAATTCATTGTAAGCTTTATTTACCGTATGAAGGTTTATTCCGATATCCTCCGCCAGCTGTCTTACAGAAGGAAGACTTTCTCCCAATTTTAGATTTCCCAGGGCTATTCCTTCTATAATTTGTCTTCTGAGCTGTTCATATATAGGTACTTCTGACTCAAAATCTATTTTAATTATCATAACTGCCCTCCTATTCTATCTGTTATATATAATATATAACAGATAGAATAATAGTGCAATAATTTTTAATATATTATTTTAAAATCAGCTTATCAAAATGCCATTAAGTAGATGTTTTAAAAAATAAGTTTAAAGAAAAAAGACAATTGGGAATCTGACCCCGGATTGTCTTTAACTTTATACTTTAAACTCTGAACTTTAATCTTTGTTCTCTGAACTTTGAATTGTGCATTGTCCGCTGTCAATTGTAAATCATCAATTGTGAATTGTGAATTATCAATTGCTTATCCCTCTCTATAAAATCCAGCTTTTTCCCTGAGTGTTTTCAGTTTTTCAATAGACCTTAAAAGAGTGTCATCCTTTTTTGCAAAATGCAGTCTTATTAAATAATTTATATCCTCCTTAAAGAAGCTTGAGCCAGGCACCGCACCTATTCCCACATCTTTTGCAAGCCACTCACAGAATTTCAAATCATCCTTTACATTAAACTCTGAAACATCTATGAGAACATAATAGGCTCCCTGTGGTTTGACATATTTAAGTCCTGCCTCGCTTAATCCCTGAAGAAACAAGTCCCTCTTTTTAGTATATAAATTTTTCAGCCAATCATAGTATTCCATAGGCAATTTAAGTCCGGCTACAACTGCTTCCTGAAGCGGCGCCGCCGCCCCAACCGTAAGAAAATCATGTACTTTCCTTACATTTTCTATGACTCTCTCATCACCTATGACATAACCTATCCGCCATCCGGTTATAGAATAAGTCTTGGAAAAAGAGCTGCAGCTTAAAGTCCTGTTGAACATACCTGGAAGTGAAGCAAAATAAACGTGTTTATGCGGATCCATCACAATATGCTCATATACTTCATCAGTTATTACAAAAGAATCGTATTTTTCTGCCAGGCCGGCTATGAATTTCAATTCCTCATAAGTAAACACCTTACCCGATGGATTGGATGGATTGCACAGTATAAGAGCCTTCGGCTTTTGCTTAAAAGCATTTTCGAGTTCAACCCTGTTAAAAGAAAAATCAGGCGGGTAAAGGGGTACATATATAGGCTCCGCTCCGCTTAATATTGCATCTGCCGCATAATTTTCATAAAAAGGAGAAAATACTATTACCTTATCTCCGGAATCACATACAGTCATAACAGAGGCCATCATCGCTTCCGTACTTCCACAGGTAACTGCAATTTGAGTTTCAGGATCTATATCAAGTCCCATAAATCTGGATTGTTTTTCTGCAAGAGCTTCTCTCAGGTTTTGTGCACCCCAGGTAATTGCATATTGATGAGGCCCTTTATCCGCTGCTATTTTAAGTGCTTCTCTTATTTCTTTAGGTGGATCAAAGTCCGGAAAACCCTGGGATAAATTAATTGCTCCATATTTATTCGATATTCTGGTCATTCTTCTTATAACCGAGTCAGTAAAATTAACTAGTTTTTTACTTAATTGAGGCATACAAACACATCCTTTCAAATAATTCCATAGTCAAGTGATTCTTTTAGGTCCAGACGGAGCCTGCTCATAAGGATGGGATAAATATCCGTAAACAAATAAAAGTCTGGGGAAACACCTCAGACTTAAAATTGCAAAATACATTCTCATCTTTCAGCTTCCGCTGCAGGATTTGGCACCACTATACAATGTACTGGTTGCCGGGTTTCAAAGGGCCTGTTCCCTCCACCTCTCTTGATAAGTTCAAGATTTATATTTATTGTTTTATTAATTATAACTATTTACATTTATTAAGTCAATGGCTATAATTTTGTTCTTTATAACATATTCCCACAGTTCCAGGTCCGGAATAAACTCCTACTATAGGACTTATCTGTCCTATCATATATGTATTTTCTACATTGGGCAATTTGGAAATTCTATTATAGACATTTTCAGCATCTTCCTGCGCATTGCCATGAACTATATATACATCGCAGGGAGATTTACTCAAAAACTGCCTGCCTATATCTATCATCTTACTTAAGGATTTCTTTCTGCCTCTTACTTTGTCATAGGTAAAACATACTCCCTGATTATCATCAAAATATACTATGGGTTTTATATCCAATACTTCACCTATGGTACCGGATATTTTTCCTATGCGCCCGCCCTTTCTGGCATACTCAAGTGTTCCAAAAACAAAAAGGAAGTGCATTTTACTTTTTATTTTTGGTATATCATCTACAATTTCATTAAAGCTCCTGCCCTGTTCAATGAGATTTCCACATTCCTTTAAAATAATTCCCTCTCCAAGGGAAGTTGACTTGGAATCATAAATATATGTAACTAATTTTTTATGCCTTTGGCTTACCATTTTCAATGCATTATATGTGCCTGAAAGCCCGCTGGAAATCGCCACGGCTATTACATGGGTATAATTTTCTTTTTCCAACTTATCAAAAACCTTTTCCATATCCTCTATTGAGGGCAGGGAGGACTTTGAAATTTCAATGTTCATATTATCATATACTTCTTTTGGAGTAATCTCAATCTTATCTATGTATTCCCTGTTTTTGTATATAATTCTAAAAGGTAAAATACTTATATTATACTTTTTTATGGTTTCACAATCTATATCACAAGCAGAGTCTGTCAAAAGTGCAATTTTTTCCATAAAGTTCCTCCTTTTACTCCTACTTAACTTAAATTATATCATACTAAAGGGAAAATATTCAAATTCTAAATAAGAGATAAGCTTTTAAGGCTATTTTAAGCTTCATCCTGGAAAATATATATATGACAATTATACAACTATACTAAATTTCATGAAAGGAGTTTTAGAACAGTATGGAAAGAATACTTTCAAAAAAAGGTCTATTTAAGATAATTCTGATTTTTTTGGCACTGTTATCTCTGTTTTTATGCCTTTACAGTATAAAACATTATAAATTCAACACACCATCCAAAAATATAACAGGGCAATTTAATCAGTTCAATGGTCATATGGCAAATAGGGACAGAAACCAAAATTCAACCGGTCAAAGGAATAATGGAAACATTCCAAGTGGAAACTGGAAATCATCTGGTGGCAATGTACAAAATCAGAATAATGGAAACGGGACTGCATCTTCTGGCAATGCACAAAGTCAAAATAAGGGAGGCAATATGACAAGGCCTGGTGTAAACGGTGAAAATGGGTTTACTTCTTCAAGCAACAAATTTGCACCATTGCTCACTGTATATCTGGCAATATTTCTTGTATTGTGTGTTGCGATCTATTATTTTTTCACCCGAAAAAATATGAAAATAAATACTAAAGATACTAAAATGCTTGTATTTTCAATGCTTTTTATAGGCTTGTTCTTGAGAATTGCATTATCCACCTCTATGGAAGGCTATGGTGGAGACGTAAGTTTGTTTAAAAGTTGGGCCTCTTCTGCAGCAAATAGTTTTTCTCAGTTTTACGTAAATTCTAGATCCAGCGACTACCCGCCTCTTTATATATATGTACTCTTCTTCATTGGCAAGGCAGCAAGTATAAGTTCAATAAGTCCCTACTATACTCTGCTTTTAAAACTCCCATCAATAATAGCGGATGTAGCTACAGCTTACTTGATATATAAATTGGCTCAAAAATATCTTCCTTTAGGGATAAGTATCTTTCTAAGTGCATTTTACATTTTTAATCCCGCTGTTTTTATAGATTCTGCCCTTTGGGGACAGGTGGATTCATTTTTTACGCTGCTTGTAGTACTTGCATTTTTATTATTATCGGAAAGGAAAACTGTTTTTTCTTCCATATTGTTTACCTGTTCAGTACTTATGAAACCTCAGGGGATTATATTCCTCCCTGTGCTTTTATTTGAACTGGTACGGGAAAAAAACCTAAAGATCATATTGAAGTCTATGGCTGCAGCTCTTGCAACAGCTTTAGTACTCATAATTCCATTTTCCTCCAATCAAAATGCACTGTGGATTTTTAAATTATATTCAAATACCATATCCGAATACCCTTATGCATCTGTAAACGGATTTAACTTTTTTAACTTAATAGGAGCAAATTATGAAAAGAACTCAAATATATTTTTCATATTCAGTTATAAGATCTGGGGAATGGCTGCAATTATTGCGATCACGGTATTTTCGTGGATAATCTACGCCAAGTTAAAAAGCAGAACACTGGCTTTCTCCTGCGCACTTATTCAGATTTCAGGAGTTTTTACCTTTTCTACTGGAATGCATGAAAGATATTTATTTCCGGCTGCTGCACTGTGTATTTTAGCTCTCATCTATTTAAAGGATAAAAGATTTCTCACATTGGTATTAGGATACACTATCACCATATACGGCAACATTTACCATATACTCTTTGGAGCTTTAGGGCGTATGAATTCCAATTCACACAGTCTGATAACTGATGGGATTTCCCTGTTAAATATCATCCTGTTTTTTTATCTGGCAAAGATACTAATTGATATTGCTTTTAGAGGAAAAACTTATACTATTTCAGACAATAATAAACCGTTACATAATATTTAAACTTAGTTTACATTTAGTATGGATTTTTTAAGGGGTTTTTAAGGTTAAAAGACAAAAATTAATAATAAGGAAATTTTTTATCTTAATGTATATACCTTACACAGTCAACATAGAGAGGAGTGAATACTTAATGGGAACATGGCTTTCCATTAAAGCTAAAATATGAGTATTAAAAAAGCAATAATTCCTGCTGCTGGCCTGGGGACAAGATTTTTGCCAGCTACAAAGGCCCAACCTAAAGAAATGCTGCCCATAGTTGATAAACCAACTATTCAATATATAGTGGAAGAGGCAGTATCTTCCGGTATTGAGGAAATATTAATAATTACAGGTAAAAACAAAAGAGCTATCGAGGATCATTTTGATAAATCCGTTGAATTGGAAGATGAGCTTAAAAGAAGCAATAAAGTGACTTTACTGAAGCTCGTTCAAAATATATCCAACATGGTGAATATATATTATATACGACAAAGAGAACCACGAGGATTAGGTCATGCCATAAGCCTGGCTAAAAGTTTTATAGAAGACAAACCCTTTGCAGTTATGTTAGGTGATGACATAGTTGACAGCAAAGTACCTTGTCTTAAACAATTAATGGATTGCTATGATAAACACAATGGATCCATTTTAGGAGTACAGCCAGTAAGTGAAAGTATGATTTCCAAATATGGCATTGTAAGTGGAACAAAAATTGAGAATCTGGTTTATAAAGTGAATGATCTAGTAGAAAAGCCCGAGATAGAAAAGGCTCCTTCAAATATTGCCATTCTGGGAAGATATATAATAACACCAGGGATATTTGAAATTCTTGACAAAACCAAACCAGATAAAAATGGAGAAATACAGCTGACTGACGCGTTGAAATCCCTTGCAAAAATAGAACCCATGTATGCTTATAATTTTCATGGAAAAAGATATGATGCCGGAGATAAATTGGGATTTTTAGAGGCAAACATACATTATGCCTTAAAGAGACAGGATTTAAAAGAAGAACTCATGAATTATCTGGCCAACATAAGAAAAAAATCTGTCTAATTATAATAAATATCCACCAGCTTAGCTGGTGGTTTTTCCTAAGCCCTA
>NZ_JBGEWD010000007.1:0-203880 GCF_041205085.1 Clostridium moutaii | reverse complement strand
CTTCGGCTTTTCTTTTGGAGTATTAGCTCTGTTGATTATCCTCATAGTAACAGGGAGACCAATTTTTTCAGGAATAACTTTAAGTAATATACTGGTATTATTATATATGGGTATTTTTATAAAGGCAATTGGTTATATATGCTATCTTGGTGCTATAAAGGAAACTTCAGCAATAACTGCATCAATGGTATTCCTAATAAAACCTGCATTGGCCACTATTTTTGCCATACTTATACTGGGTGAAAGTATAAAAATAAATATGATTATAGGAATAATATGTATAATTGCAGGATCTTATGTGAAATTTAGTGCAGGTAAAAAAGAAACTGTAAAGGCTTAATAGAAGATTCAGGTATGTGATTTTAGTTTAAAAGTTTAAAAGAGCAGCAGAGGTTATTTAATAAATAATCAGGTGACTCCTAACATAAAGAAAGATCATATTATATAATATGATCTTTCTTATTTTTAGTTTCTCTTTCTATTATAAAATTTTTAGCATCTATTTCAAATTTATCATCCAAAGGTTCTAATTTTACATCCTTGTATTTTTTAGATAGAGCCGTATATATAAATCTGTCTGCCAATTCAGGATTTTTGGAAAGCAGGGAACCATGAAAATATGTGCATAAGCAATTTTTGTAAATACATCCTTCGTAACCATCCTCACCATTGTTTCCATAGCCTACAATTACCTTTCCAAAAGGTTCCAGGCCATTTATGTAAGTCCTTCCCGAATGGTTTTCAAAACCCACATAAGTTTCTTTAAACTTTTTATTGTATATCACTGTATTTCCAATGAATCTTTTATTACCCCCTTCCGTGTATATATCCAATACATCAAGGCCAGGGAGTTTTTCACCATCTGGAGTACAGTAGTATTTACCTAAAAGCTGATAACCACCGCAAATTGACAAGAACACTTTTCCTTCTTCGATATAATTTACTATACCTTCTCTTTTATTCTGGGTTAAGTCTTCTGATACTATGGATTGCTCATAATCCTGTCCTCCGCCAAAGAAAGTTATATCATAATTGGAACCATCAAAAGCATCACCTAAAGATACATTGTATATATTAACAGATATTCCTCTTTGCTGTGCCCTGTATTTTAAGATACGGATATTTCCCAGGTCTCCATATACATTTAATAGATCGGGATACAAGTGGCATATGTTCAGCTCCATTTTATATTACACCTCCTATTGATTTAAATAGTTTACCATAACTTTTTAATATAGCCTTTAAGATTGAGAAATTTTCTAAAATTTATCATAGCAGTATAAGTGGCAAGTATGTATACAGTATCTAGTTTGCAATTTTTTATTTCATCAACCAGTTTTTCATAGGTCTTGCAAATTACAAAATTTTTCTCCGGTAATCCTGCAATCTTTAACCTAACAGCCATATCATAAAGCCGTATGCCAGATATCATTATTTTATCTATGTCAAGATGGGATAATTTTTCAAAATTAACATCCCATATCCATGATACATCTCTTCCATCCGCATAGTTGTCATTTAAAAGTACTGCCAGATTGAAAGTCCTATTGTCAAGGCTTATAGTATTTATAGCTTGATCATAACCAGCAGGATTTTTTACTAAAATTATCTTAACCTTCTTGCCATCTATATCTATGCTTTCCTGTCTTCCAAAAGTGCTCTGCTGGTTTTTCAAAGAGTTATATATGTGAGAAGTTGGGATTCCACAAACTCTGGTTATAGAATAGGCACATAGGGCATTGTACATGTTATATACGCCTGGTTGATTTATGTAATACTCCTTCCCATTTATCATTATCAATGATCCTTCCGGTGTCTGAAGTTTTATTTCATCCAAAGTATAGTCCAAATCGGGTCTTTTATAACCGCAGTTTTCGCAGTAATAATCACCCAAATGGCTGTAGGTAAGAAAATTATATTTATAAGGATTCTTGCACTTTTTACAAAACTTAGCATCAGCATTGATTTCTACTTTCTTGTTTTCTGTGGGAGAGCAGTTAAATCCATAGTAAATAGTTCTATTTGGCAGATTTAAATCTCCCAGTAATGATTCATCACCATTTAGAACTAAGTTTGTAAGAGGGGTCTTTTTAATACCTTGGAGAATTTTATTCAAAGTAGTATAAACTTCACCGTATCTATCCAACTGATCTCTAAATAAGTTGGTAACAGTTATAACCTGGGGGGTCACATAATCTGTAAAAAGAGGAACATTCGCTTCATCGCATTCTATAACCGCGTAGCTGGTTTCACAGCATCTCTTAAATGAATAATTTTTCACAAAGCAGGCAACTATTCCAGTGATCATGTTTGCTCCCGTGCTATTGGTTATTACACGGGCATCTGCGTCTTTTAATATGTTGTATACCATACTTGTAGTAGTGGTTTTACCATTTGTACCTGTTATAAGTATAACCTTGTAATTCCTGCATAGGACTTTTAGAATGTTCTTGTCTAATTTTAATGCAACTTTTCCAGGGAAATTACTCCCGCCCTTAAATAAAATCTTTGATAATTTTATTATGATTTTGGAAATAACAATACTAAAAAAAGATTTTATATTAATTTTCCACACCACCTTCATGTAAGTAAAAAATTATTATGTCTTTACTTATGTAAATTAACTCTTAAATATTATAATACAATATGATGACTTTTACATTAAAAAAGTAAAAAAACTGTTTCAAATTTAATAGTAAAACAAATTTTAACTATATAATAACTGATTAATATAATATAAAGCATAAATTATTGGATAAAAATGTTGAAAAATAAAATATGAAAATTAAAGGTTGAAGAAATTATAAATTCTTGATATAATATATCATATATTGAAATAGCATAGCACAATAGTTCTTAAACTTAAATAAGGAGTATGCTATTGCAAGCGTTCAATCAGAAATCTTTAAAAACTTAAAAAAAATAATTTTTTTGTTGCATTTTTCTATAAATAGTATAATATATAATTATAAGATTATTTGGGGGGAAGGAACATGAATGTTGATTTGGCATATTTGAATATTGAGGGTTATAAAAATGTGTACAAAAATTTATCACCAGCAGAATTGATAGAACTTTCAATCAAAAGAAGTGAGGGATTTCTGTCTGACAAGGGAGCTTTGATAATTAATACAGGGAAGTATACGGGCAGATCTCCTAAAGACAGATTCATAGTTAAACAAGAAAGTATAATGGATAAAATAAACTGGGGAAATTCAAATTTATCCATAGATGAGAAAACTTTTGATAAATTATATGATAGAGTTCTAAATTATTTAAAAGACAGAGATATCTTTATATTTGATGGATTTGTGGGGGCATTAGAGGAATATTCCATGCCCATAAGAGTTATATGTGAAAATGCATCCCAGGCTCTGTTTAGCACCCAAATGTTTAGAAGACCCGATCACGATAAATTGGAATATTTTAGTCCTGAATTTAATGTAATAGCTGTACCTGATTTTAAGGCTAATGGAGAAGAGGACGGCATTAATTCGGAAACTTTTATATTGATAAATTTTGACAAAAAGGTCATATTAATAGGAGGAACCCATTACTGCGGTGAAATAAAAAAATCTGTGTTTTCAGTGATGAATTTTTTATTACCTCAAAGAGAAGTCATGCCCATGCACTGCTCTGCTAATATAGGAGATAACGGAAGAACTTCTTTGTTTTTTGGTCTTTCGGGAACGGGAAAGACAACTTTATCCGCAGATGAAAAGAGAAAATTAATAGGAGACGATGAACATGGATGGTGTGATAAAGGTGTGTTCAATTTTGAAGGAGGATGTTACGCCAAAACTATAAGACTTCACCGGGAAAAGGAGCATGAGATATATGATGCCATAAAATTTGGAACTGTTCTTGAAAACGTAGTTACAGATGAGCATAGAGTACCTGATTATGATGACAACAGGTATACGGAAAATACAAGAGCTGCCTATCCTATTGAATATATAGATAATATAGAAAAAAGTGGGGTGGGAGGGAATCCACAAGCTATAATATTTTTAACTGCAGATGCTTTTGGAGTAATACCGCCTATATCCAAGCTGTCTAAAGAGGCAGCCATGTATCATTTTATGTCTGGATACACCAGTAAGGTATCTGGTACAGAAAGAGGTATAACTGAACCTGAGACAACTTTTTCAGCATGTTTTGGAGAACCCTTTATGTTAATGAATCCTGCAGTATATGCCAGATTGTTGGGCAAAAAAATAAATAAGTACAATACAGAAGTATATTTGGTAAATACAGGATGGATAGGCGGTGTATACGGAATGGGAAGCAGAATAAATCTATCATATACAAGAGCTATGGTTAAAGCAGCCTTGGATGGAAAACTTAAAAATGTAAATTTTATAGAACATCCTGTATTTAAAATAATGATGCCTACAGAATGTCCTGGAGTTCCAGATGAAATATTAAATCCTAGAAATATGTGGGAAGACAAAAAAGCCTATGACATTAAAGCAGGGGAATTATCCAGAAAATTTTATGAGAATTTTAAAAGGTTTAAAGGAGTTTCGCAGGATATAATAAATGCCGGGCCCAGAGTTAAATCCTTAAGTTATTTGTAAATTTCACATGTTACTGGTGCTATTATAAGGCATATGATGTAATTAGTATTATAAAAATCTATTTAGCCATCAAATTTTAATTGATGGTTAATTTTTTTTATGTTTCAAATTAAGTGATAAGACAGATATGTGGATATGAATATTTAATAAAATTATAATAAGATATATATGGGTACGCAGTTTTCTATTGTTAATACTTGACAATTAGCTATTAATACTGGATAATTATTAGAAAATGCTTAAAATATACAGATGAAATATGACTTGTGAATTAACTTGCTATGATAGTATAATGATGTTTGTTGTTAAAAGATTTGCAGTGATAATTGCTGTGAAAATTATAAACTGCATCAATTATATGTAAATGCAGCTATGACAAGGGGCTTAATCCTTGTACGATAGATATACAAGAAGGGAAGTAAAATTAATGGAAATAATCTTTATTATTAAAGCTGCTATTATTGGAATAGTAGAGGGAATAACTGAATTTCTTCCAATATCATCTACAGGACATATGATAATAGTGGGAAACTTAATAAATTTCAAAGCACCCACTTATAATAAAGTTTACATAGACATGTTTGAGGTTGTAATTCAACTTGGAGCAATATTAGCTATAGTAGTTCTTTATTGGGATAAAATAGTTAATTCTCTTAAAAATCTTGCACCAGGCAAATGGGGATTTAAACTTTGGTTTAGCATTTTAATCGCTTTTATACCTGCTGCAATTGCGGGAGTACTTTTCAATGATCTTATTCAGGAGAAACTGTTTAATCCGGTTACAGTTTCTTGTGCCTTGATATTCGGTGGTTTTCTCATGATATATATGGAGAATAAATATAGAATTGGAAACAGTACTAAAAAAATTGAAGATGTAAGTGTTGTACAAGCATTTAAAATTGGGTGTTTTCAGTGCCTTTCATTATGGCCAGGCATGTCTAGATCTGCATCTACCATAATGGGAGGATGGATAAGCGGACTTACAAATGTAGCAGCAGCGGAATTTTCTTTTTTCCTTGCCATACCTACTATGGTAGCAGCATCAGGATGGTCTCTTTTAAAGGTTAAAATTGTTATGGATTCTTCTCAGATAATTGCACTTGTAGTGGGATTCGTGGTTTCATTTTTAGTAGCACTTGTGGTAGTAGAAAAATTCATAGGGTTTTTGAAGAGAAAACCTATGAGGGTTTTTGCCATATATAGAATATTTATAGGAATAGTAGTACTTATTTTGGCTTTTACAAAAGTTATAAATGCTTAAAATTATTTGTATGTATTGGAAATAAGCCGTGATATGTCTTATCTCATTAATAAATATGCATGAATCATATGCTGCATGATATAGCATGCATGCAGCATATGTATGTTATTTTTAATTCTAAATAATATTTATTTTTATTAACATATTTCAGTGATTTAGTGTAAAATATTTAATAGGATTAAATTTAATTGACAATTTAAAAATATACTTAAATGCAATATGAATTTTAACTTATAGAATTATAGGTAGGAATAAGATTATGACAACTAATCTTATCTTATAAATTTTAGGAGGGACTAACATGAATTGTAATGTAGCAGTAGTTGGATGTACTGGAATGGTAGGAAGAAAATTTCTTCAGGTACTAGATGAAAGAAATTTTCCAATAAAAAATTTATATCTGTATGCTTCCGCTAAATCCAGTGGAAAAGTGTTAAAGTTTAAAAATGAGGATTTCATTGTGGAAGAATTAGATGAAAAAAATATAAAAAATAAAAAAATAGATATTGCTCTTTTTTCAGCAGGAGCAAGTGTGAGTGTTAAATTTGCACCTGTATTTTCAAAGTATGGAGCAGTAGTTGTGGATAACAGCAGTGCCTGGAGAATGGATACTAAGGTACCTTTAGTGGTTCCAGAGGTAAATCCTGAAGATATAAATTGGAATAGTGGAATAATTGCCAATCCCAATTGTTCAACTATACAGGCAGTGGTGTCAATTAAACCTCTCTATGATAAATACGGCATAAAGCGAATAGTATATTCTACATATCAAGCTGTATCTGGTGCTGGAATGGGAGGATACAATGATTTGATGGAGGGTTATAAGGGAAATCCACCTAAAAAATTTCCTTACCCAATAGCAGGAAACATACTCCCTCACATAGATGTTTTTTTGGATAATGGATATACAAAAGAAGAAATGAAGATGATAAATGAAACTAGAAAAATATTACATGACGATACTTTAAAAATTACAGCTACTACAGCTAGAGTACCGGTGATATATGGACACAGCGAGAGTATAAATGTAGAACTTAAAAAGAATTTTAATATAGAAGATATATTTAAATTATATAAAGAGTATAATGGAATAGTACTAAAAGATGACGTCAAAAACCTGGTATATCCTATGCCTGTGGACTGTGCTGGAAAGGATGAAGTGTTTGTGGGAAGAATAAGAAGAGATTTTAGTTTGGACAGTGGATTGAATTTATGGGTTGTGGCAGATAATATAAGGAAAGGTGCTGCTACAAATGCTGTTCAAATAGCAGAATGTATAATTAAGGATAAAAAGTAATATATTTTATTAAATATTTTAATAACGAGGTGTCTTTTATGAGTTTATTTAAGGGTTCAGGGGTTGCAATAATTACTCCATTTAATGACAGGGGAATTGACTTTAAAAAATTAGAAGAATTATTGGAATGGCAGATTAAGTCAGGCATTGATGCCATAATAATTTGCGGGACTACAGGAGAAGCTTCCACTATGACGGAAAAGGAGAGAAAGGATACCATAAAGTTTACTGTAGATACAGTTAAGGGAAGGATTCCGGTTATTGCAGGAACAGGAAGCAACTGTACCCAATCAGCTATAAATATGAGCAAATGGGCAGAAAGCATAGGTGTAGATGGAGTGCTAGTAATTACTCCTTACTACAATAAAACTACCCAAAAAGGATTGGTAGAGCATTTTAAGGCAGTGGCTTCAAGTATAAAAATTCCGGTAGTCATATACAATGTACCGGGAAGAACAGGATTAAATTTGAAACCTAAAACACTTGAAAAATTATGCCATATAGAAAATATAGCAGCTGTTAAGGAAGCAAGCGGGAATATAAGTCAAATTGCTCAAATAAAAGCACTATGTGGGGATAAAATTGATTTGTATTCTGGCAATGATGATCAAACCATACCTATACTTTCATTGGGGGGAATAGGTGTTATATCAGTACTCGCCAATATTATTCCAAAAGATATGCATAATATGTGCAAGTTATTTTTAGAGGGAAATATAAAGGAAGCATTGGATTTACAATTAAAGGCACTGTCCTTAATGAATTCTATGTTTATAGAAACAAATCCTATACCTATAAAAACAGCTATGAATATTTTAGGAATGGATGTAGGGGATTTGAGACTTCCACTTTGCAGTATGTCAGAAGAAAATCTGGAAATTGTAAAGGCAGAATTGAAAAATTATGGGCTTTTAAAATAAAAGATAATAAAAAATATTAAGAATATTATGTATACAGAAAGTTTATTTTATTGGATTTAACGTGGAAGACTAATTTCTTTCACGTTAAATTATATATGCCAAACTTTGAATTTTCTGAAATAAAGTAATTTTACAAAGAACTTTAAGGAGAGATGTAAATGATTAGGATTATATTGAATGGGTGTAATGGTAAAATGGGAAAGGTAATAACGGATTTGTCAGAAAAGAATTCAAAATTATCTATAGTGGCAGGAGTGGATAAAAACTGTATAAAGGGTAAATTCCCTATATTCCCAGATATATCTAAATGTGATGTAGAAGCGGATGTAATATTGGATTTTTCAAGACCAGAAGCTTTGAATTCTCTTTTGCAGTATGGCAGGGAAAAAAATGTAGCGATTATATTATGTACTACGGGATACAGTGATGATGAAATAAAAAAAATCAGTACAGCATCCAAGTACATTCCAGTTTTTAGATCTGCCAACATGTCAATAGGTATAAATGTGATAAACAAGGTACTAAAGGATATAAGTGCCTTTTTATATAAAAATTTTGATATAGAGATAATAGAAAAACATCATAACCAGAAGGTAGATGCTCCAAGTGGTACAGCATTACTGTTGGGAAATACCATAAGGGATTCCATTTCAGAGAATATAAATTTTGTAAATGGAAGAGAGGGAATTAGAAAAAGAACCCATAATGAAATAGGTATTCATGCTGTAAGAGGAGGAAGTATAGTAGGAGAGCATGAAGTCATATTTGCAGGACAGGGTGAGACCATAGAGATAAAACATACGGCTATCTCCAGAGAAGTGTTTGCAGTAGGGGCCTTAAAAGCTTGTGAGTTTATGTATAAACGTGAAAGTGGACTTTATTCAATGGAAGACGTAATTTCCTAAAAAATAAAATTCCCTACACAATTCATCTGTAGGGAATTCATTTTTGTCATTTTAAAGTGTTAATCCAATATTCTATTTTTTCCATGGATAATTTAAGTTTATCCATGCTGTATGCATAAGATATTCTAACATATCCTTTACCTTTTGTCCCAAAGGCGGATCCGGGTACAATCGCAACTTTGGCTTCTTTTAAGAGTTTTTCACAAAATTCATCACTTTTCATGCCGAATTTTTTTATAGATGGAAATATGTAAAAAGCTCCTTTAGGCAGATTCACAGAAAATCCCATGGATTTTAATCTATTATACATGTAATCTCTTCTTTCCATAAATTTGGAACACATATAATCTATATCTTTCATGCAGTTTTTAAGACCTTCGTAAGCCCCCCATTGAGAAATAGATGGTGCACAGGATACATTATATTGATGAACCTTCATTATTTCATCCATAAATAACTTGTCTGCACATACATATCCAATTCTAAGTCCTGTCATGGAGAACATTTTAGAAAATCCACCGATCAATATGGTTCTGTCCTTTATTTCACTATACTGTGAAATAGAATAGTAATTTTTTTCAAAACAGAGTGAAGCGTATATTTCATCACTTATTATAAGAACTTCATTATTTTTTAGCAGCTCAAAGAGTTTTATTGTATCCTCCTTTGACAAAATGGCACCTGTGGGATTGGAGGGATAAGATAAAACCATTGCCTTGGGTTTTTCATGCTCGAGTATTTTTTTCAAATTGTCAAAGTCAATGGAAAAGTCATCTTTCAAGTCATAATTTAATACAGTTCCGCCTAAAATTTTTACGCAGCTTTCATAAGCAGGATAGGCAGGATCGGGTATAAGTATTTTATCACCATGATTAATTAAAGCTGTAAATACGTCCATAAGAGCTTCACTTCCACCTATTGTAATGCAAATTTCATCTTTTGTATAGTTTATACCAAAGCTTTCAAGATATTTTGATATTTCTTCCCTGAGTTCTATGATACCGGCATTTGAAGTATATGAGGTTTTGTTATCTTCAATGGCTTTTACCATAGCCGCTTTAATTTTATCAGGTACATTGAAATCAGGCTGCCCCAAAGTCAAGGATATTGCATCTGGATATTGGACGACTTTATTATAAAATTTTCTAATGCCTGAAATTTCTACAGACTGTACATTTCTTGATATGCTATTCAAATTTACACTTCCCATCTATTTTTAAATTGCTATAAAATTTATTTTTCCTTTACTTTTAATATATTTTAATTATACTTTTATATTTTACAATTTTAAATGGATATAGTAAATAGATTATATTGAAGAGGATGATGATATTTGTGGATAAAATTAATTGTATGTAATGCAATATCATACAAGAATTATTGATTTATTTATGTTATCTTTAGAAACGAGTAGAAGGGAGTATTATAAAATGCAAAGGGAAACTCGAACTGTTTATTTAGATAAGGAGTTAAATATAGAAGCTTATAATTTTAAAGGAATTAAGCAGAAATTTCCAAACCATTTTCATGAGTATTATGTTATTGGCTTTATTAAAAGTGGAAGGCGACATTTGTCTTGTAAAAATAAAGAATACGATATTAAAAATGGTGATTTAATTTTATTTAATCCTCATGACAATCATACTTGTGAACAGATTGATGGAAAGGCACTTGATTATAGATGCTTAAATATTAAACCTGATGTAATGAAACAAACTGTATTTGAAATTACAGGTAAAAATTATATGCCGTATTTTACAGAGCCAGTAATATTCAATAATGATATTGTGCCATAATTGCAGGAATTATACCTTATGATCATGCAGGGTGAAAAAGATTTTAAAAAAGAGGAAATTTTTTTGTTTATAATTGAACAATTGATAACTGGATATGCTAAACCAATAGCTGTAGCTGTTATACAGGAAATAAATACGGAGATTAAAACAGTATGCGATTTTTTGGAAAAAAATTATATGAAAAATATTACACTGGATAATCTGAGTAATTTGACAGGGATAAGTAAATACAATTTGGTGCATTCATTTACCAGACAAAAGGGAATATCACCTTATAGCTATCTTGAGAGCATTCGTATAGATGAAGCTAAGAGATTTTTGGAAAGTGGAGTTAGTCCAATAGAGGTTGCATTAAGTACAGGATTTACTGACCAAAGTCATTTTACTAAATTTTTCAAAAAGTTCATTGGTTTAACCCCAAAACAATACATGAATATTTTTATAGACAAATTTACGGACAAAGGAGAATGTAAATGAATAAACAAGAAAATATAAAATGTGTTATGGTAATAAATGAAGATCTTCCATTGGGAGTGATTGCAAATGCATCAGCAATATTGGGTATTACTCTAGGAAAACATATTCCTGAATTAGTAGGCAAAGATGTTGCTGACGCTTCAGGGAAAAAACATCTAGGTATTATTACAATCCCAGTGCCAATTTTAAAGGGGAATAAAGAGATTATTAGAGAATTAAGAGAAAAATTATATACTTCTGATTTTGATGATGTTATTGCAGTTGACTTTTCGGATATTGCACAAAGTTGCAATGTTTACAGTGAGTATCTACAGAAAGTATCAACTGTTTTGGAAAAACAACATACATATTTTGGGATTGCCATTTTTGGTAATAAGAAAAAAGTTAACAAGCTAACAGGTAGTATGCCTTTGTTAAGATAGCCAATGTTAGCAAAAAATCTATATGATATAATTTTTTATAGAATAGACTGCAAATTTAAACTTTAGTGTAGGTGTGAGTATACTTAGAGAAAATAAGTATTATCCTTAATTAATCTCTAGTAATTTAATTCGTGTTAATTGAAACTTGCGAACTAGTTGTGATCAAATATTTTAGGGTATAAGTGAGACGAACAGCCACTTATTATTGTAAGTATAGTGTAGTTAATTATACTACTTTTTAATTTTATAATTTGAAATCCTTCCTGTAAAAAATGTCAAAAATATAATTATGATATTTACTACTGCAAATAATTTATTCCTTTCCATATGCCATTATACCCCAATTTATAAATGTAAATTACTTTCTGAAATTAGACCATATATTTTTATAACATTAAGAATTTTAATTACAACACCAAAAATGAATATGCTGGTTAGAATTGATAATATTCCATATTTTGCTAAATGAAAAAAAGTTACAATTCAAAAGAACCAGTATTAAAAATAAAAGATAGTTTAATCAGTGATTAAACTATCTTTTATTTTCTTTGGAGGCGCCACCCAGATTTGAACTGGGGATGAAGGTTTTGCAGACCTCTGCCTTACCACTTGGCTATAGCGCCATATAAAAAATGGAGCGGAAGACGAGATTCGAACTCGCGACGTTCACCTTGGCAAGGTGACGCTCTACCACTGAGCCACTCCCGCATATTTTAAATGGTGGCCAGACCAGGAATCGAACCAGGGACACGAGGATTTTCAGTCCTCTGCTCTACCGACTGAGCTATCTGGCCACATGGCGACCCAGAAGGGGTTCGGACCCTCGACCTCCGGCGTGACAGGCCGGCACTCTAACCAACTGAGCCACTGGGCCATAATATTATGGTGGGCACAACAGGGCTCGAACCTGTGACCCTCTGCTTGTAAGGCAGATGCTCTCCCAGCTGAGCTATGCGCCCATAATCACATTATCACCACGACAATTCATATTATATATTGAGTTCTATATATTGTCAATACTTTATATTAAAAAATTGCACTAGCCTTAGCAAACTTTAAAATTATTGATAATATGATTTTATTTATCATTTATTTATGGTATTAAAATATTATATGATATTAAAATATTATTTTGAATATATTGATTTTGTTATGTCGATATTTGACAATAGAAATTTGAATATAGATTTTTTTTAGACACATACTATTTTTGAAGGGAGTGTGAATAATGCTATTAACAACTATAGTTTACAATAAGGAAAAGAAAAGTGTAATACATGGTATTCAAGAATTAAAAGAATATTTTAGGCATAAAGGCGTGCTCATTGGTATATATGAAAGTATAGAGTCTGATACTCACTTCCTTAAACTATTTTGTGATAGAGAAATAAACAACAAACTTATGAATATATATAATATGTATATTGCAAATATTATATATGATATAGTAATAGATGAGTTTTATGAAAAAGATATTCTGGCTTTTTTGTCTGATGAATATTTTTTCCTAAAATATGAAGAATTAGAGGAAATTAGACTGGAAAGCTTAAAAGTATTGAAGGGTAAAATGACAATTATAGATGAAAATTCTATTTTTTGCATAAATAAGAGAAATGATATACTGGATAAAATATCAAATTGTATAAATGAAAATAATGAGATAAATATAGAGGGATTTATAACTTTTAGAATCAGGGAACTTTTAGATGATTTGGAAAGTATAATTGATAAAGTGGTTGAGAAATATATGGTGGATAAGGAATACAATGAATTTATAAAGCTTTTAAAATATTTTGTGGAAATTCAAGAAAGTAAAATAGACTATTTAAGTATAATAATAGATAATGATGGTAAATATATAATAAAAGATAAAGAAGGAGATATAACAGAAAGCTTTTTTAAGGACTTAAAAGCATTAAAATGCAATAAAAATATAAATTCAGATTTGGATGATGTTTTAATAAGTGCATTGATAACCAATTCACCGGACAAGATAGTAATTCATTGTGCTGAAAATTGCAGAAATTCAGAATTAATGGATACTATTGAAAAAGTTTTTACCGATAGAGTTGAATTCTGTAACAGCTGCAGCATATGCAAATCCGTAAAAAGCAATTTGAATAGAGTATAATTTATAAAAATTTTTAATTCCCATATTGACATACTGATTTTAGAATAATATAATGAATTTAAACAGAAATAAAGGCTATGAAAGGGAAAAGTAAATAAATTAATTATTTTAAGAGAGAAGGATTTTAAGCTGAAATATCCTTTAAATAAAATTTATTGAAAAACCACCTTTGAGTTGTATACTGAAATTTTAGTAAGTATTTCCGTTAACCCACGTTAAAGGTAGAGTGAATAGTAATTAAATTTTTTACTATTAACTTGGGTGGAACCGCGGTAATACTCGTCCCATATTTTGGGGGGAGTTTTTTTATTATTTATTTTTATATCAATTAAAAGTAAAGTGTCTATGTTTTATTAAATATTAAGAAAAAAGTCATGAAAAGGAAGAGTAAATAAAAAATTATTTTAAGAGAGAAGGATTTTAAGCTGAAATATCCTTTAAATAATTTTATTGAAAACCACCTTTGAATTGTATACTGAATTTTAGTAGGTATTTCCGTTTAATCTGCGTTAAAGATTCAAAGATAACAGATGGCCTTATATATTGCACTGTTAAATTTGGGTGGAACCACGGTAAATTCGTCCCTTATATTTGGGAAGAATTTTTTTTATAAATTTTAAATTAAAATAGATTTATAAGGAGGAACAATTATGATAAAAATAAGCCTTAAAAATGGTAAAGAATTGGATTCAGAGAAAGGATTAAAGGTAAGTGATATTGCAAAGAAATTAAGTACTTCCCTGGGGAAGAAAGCACTGGGAGCTAAAATAAATGGTGAAATAGTGGAATTAAATCATCCTGTAAATGAAGATTGCAAACTTGAAGTTCTTACTTTTGAAGATGAAGATGGAAAAAAGATATTGAGACATACAGCTTCTCATATACTTGCTCAGGCAATAAAAAAATTGTATCCGGAGGTTAAGCTTGCTATAGGACCTGCTATAGATTCAGGATTTTATTATGATGTAGATGCAGATTTTTCATTTACACCGGAATTATTAGTTAAGATCGAAAATGAAATGAACAAAATAGTCAAAGAGAATATTAAATTGGAAAGATTTGAGCTTCCAAGAGCAGAAGCAATAAAATTTATGGAAGAAAGAAAAGAACCGTACAAGGTGGAATTGATAAAGGATTTACCAGAGAATGAAATTATATCCTTTTACAGACAAGGGGATTTTGTAGATCTATGTGCAGGACCTCATTTACCTTCTACAGGGAAGGTAAAGGCAATAAAACTTCTTTCCATAGCAGGTGCCTATTGGCGTGGAGACGAAAAGAATAAAATGCTTCAAAGAATATATGGAACTGCATTTGAAAAGAAGAGTGATCTTGAAGATTATATTAAACTTATGGAAGAAGCCAAGAAAAGGGATCATAGAAAATTGGGGAAGGAATTGGATTTATTCAGTATGCATGAAGAAGGACCTGGATTCCCATTTTTCCATCCAAAGGGAATGATAATTAGAAATGAGCTTCAAAATTTTTGGAGACAAATGCACAGAAGAGCTGATTATGATGAAGTAATGACTCCAGTTTTGTTAAATGAAGAGTTATGGCATCAGTCAGGACACTGGGATCATTATAAGGAAAATATGTACTTTACTAAGATAGATGGAGAAAATTATGCTATAAAGCCTATGAATTGTCCAGGAGCTATACTTATTTATAAGAACAGCATACGTTCTTATAGAGATTTACCTAAAAGATATGGTGAAATGGGAATTGTCCATAGGCATGAAAAATCAGGAGCTCTCCATGGACTTATGAGAGTAAGATGTTTTACTCAGGATGATGCCCATATATTCATTACTAAAGAGGATATTACAAATGAAATAATACAGGTTATAAAACTTATAGATGATTTTTATAAGATATTTGGATTTAAGTATTTTGTAGAGCTTTCTACAAGACCTGAAAATTCCATGGGAAGTGATGAAGATTGGGAGGCTGCAACTGATGGATTGAGAAATGCATTAAAAGTGGCAGGACTTGATTACAAAGTTAATGAAGGTGATGGAGCTTTTTACGGACCTAAGATAGATTTCCATTTAAGAGACTGCATAGGAAGAACTTGGCAATGTGGGACAGTACAGCTGGATTTCCAGATGCCGGAGAAATTTGATCTCAGCTATATAGGGGCAGATGGAGAAAAACACAGGCCAGTTATGATACACAGAGTTGTATTTGGTTCCATAGAGAGATTCATAGGAATTCTTATAGAACATTATGCAGGGGCATTTCCAGCTTGGCTTGCACCAGTTCAGGTAGAGGTCATGGATATTACTGATGATCAAAAAGAATATGCAAAAGAGGTAATCCAAAAATTAAAAGACCAGGATATAAGGGTGGAAGCTGATGTGAGAAATGAAAAAATAGGCTATAAGATAAGAGAAGCTCAGATGCAAAAAGTACCTTATATGATTATTTTAGGTGATAAAGAAATGGGTCAAAAGAATATATCTGTAAGAAGCAGAAAAAATGGAGATTTAGGATCAATGTCATTGGATGATTTTATAGCAAAGCTTAAAGATGAAATTTCCAATAAAGTAAGTGATATATAAAAAGTTAAATTTATATATTGACTTACAATGACAAAAATAGTATAATATAATTCGTTAAGAAGAAACCAGCCGTTTCTCACCTTACGGCAGAGCCAGTAAGGTTTTAAGAATTTTATATTGTAAATTCTTTATTTTGATGTATTCAAGGGACGGCAGATGCTGTCCCTTTTCATATTTTTTGTTAAATCCACCTAGGAGGTGAATGTTATTAATAAAGGTTTTCTTTTAAATAGTGAGATAGTTGAAAAGGAAGTAAGGGTTATTTCAAATAATGGAGATAAGATTGGAATTGTACCTTTAGAAGAAGCTTTAAAGCTTGCAGAAGAAAAAGAACTTGATTTGGTTATGATATCTCCTAATGCAAATCCACCAGTGTGCAAGGTAATGAATTATGGAAAGTTTATTTATGAGCAATCCAAAAAGGAGAAAGAAGCTAAAAAAAAGCAGAAAGTCATTGATATAAAAGAAGTTAGACTTAGTCCAACTATAGAAGAACATGATATTTCCATTAAGGCTAAAAATGCAAGAAAATTTTTGCTTACAGGGGATAAAGTTAAAGTTACTATAAGATTTAGAGGTAGGGAAGCAGGCTATTCCTTTATAGGTAGAAAGACTTTAAATAATTTTTATTCTAAACTTGAAGATATTAGTATAATAGAAAAACAGCCAAAACTTGAAGGCAGAAATATGACAATGACATTATCAATAAAAAAAGCATAATTGAGAGGAGGAAGTTGTTATGCCAAAAATGAAAACAAAAAGAAGTGTAGCAAAGAGATTCAAAGTTACAGGAACAGGCAAGTTAAAGAGGGCAAAAGCCTTTAGAAGCCACATATTGACGAAGAAAAGTACAAAGACTAAGAGAAATCTTAGAAAAACAGGATATGTATCAGAAACTCAAGAGAAAACAATGAAGAAATTAATACCTTATGTATAATTAAAAGATTTTAAAAGGAGGTTTTAAAATGGCAAGAGTAAAAAGAGCTATGAATGCTCGTAAACATCATAAGAAAATATTAAAGCTTGCAAAGGGCTATTATGGCGGCAAAAGCAGGTTATTCAGATCTGCTAATGAAACAGTTATAAGAGCTTTAAGAAATGCATATATAGGAAGAAAATTAAAAAAGAGAGATTTTAGAAAACTTTGGATAGCAAGGATAAATGCTGCAACTAGAATAAATGGACTTTCCTATTCCAAGTTTATAAATGGAATAAAGACAGCTGGTATTGATGTAAACAGAAAAATGCTTTCAGAAATAGCAATAAACGATCCAAAAGCATTTACTGAATTAGTTGACATAGCTAAAAAACAATTAAGCGCATAATTCAGATAAGCGCATAATTCAGACTACATCAAGTGATTCTTAGGTTTAGCGGAGTTTTCTCACAAGAAATACTTTTCACACAGAACCTTGGAAGAACTTATCCAGGGGCATAGCATTGCTTATGATCTCCCGCCTTGAAAAGATGGGAGTGTTAGCAATGATAGCTATCGGATAAAAGAGTGCAGTATAGTTTACTGGGCTCTTTTATTGAATTCTAAGATAAATTATGAGGATGAGTCCAATGGATATAATTAAGAGCAGGGGTAATCTGCAGGTAAAACAAGCTAGAAAGCTAATGGAAAAAAAATATAGAATTGAAAATAAAAAGTTTTTAATAGAAGGCTTTAGATTCGTAAAGGAAGCTTTGAATTCCAGCTTTAGAGTGACTGCTATTTTCTTAAGTGATAGTTTTTATGATAAGTGGGAAAAGACTTTGATGGAAGAAAAGATTGGGTACAAATCTTCCGTATATATTGTTACTGATGAGGTGCTAAAGAGTATCAGCAGTACTGAAAGTCCTCAGGGGGTAGTTGCTGTGGTAGAGAATACACAGTTAAGCCTTAAAAATACAGAGGGATTTTATGTGCTGGCAGATAGAATACAGGATCCAGGAAATATGGGCACTATAATACGAAGCTCTCATGCAGCTGGAGCTTTAGGCGTTATAATAACAAAAGGAACAGTAGACATATATAATGAAAAAACATTGAGATCCACTATGGGTTCTGTTTTTTATATACCGATAATTCAAGACACAGATCTTGAAAAAACGAAAGTCCTGAGAGAAGATGGGTTTAAGCTCATAGCCAGTTCCTTGGATACAGATACTAATTTTTATAATATAAATTTAAAACAAAAAATTATATTTGCTGTGGGAAATGAAGCAAATGGATTAAGCGAGGATATAGGGAAAATTGCAGATATAAAAGTAAGAATACCAATGCCTGGTAAAGCTGAATCCTTAAATGCAGCTGTAGCAGTATCTATAATGATGTTTGAAGCAGTGAGACAAAATTCAAAATTTTGATATTGACAATAGATAAAAGTATATGTAATATTTAAAGATATAGATAATAAAAAATTTTATAATGTTATACTGTGAAAGAGAAAGTAGATATATGAGTTTTTTTAGAGAAAAAAAGTCAGGGCTGAAAGCTTTTTTAAAAATATTGTATATTGAAGTTCACTCTGGAGTACTATCTGTGAAATATGAGTAGCATCTAGCGGTAATGCCGATAAATTTTCAAAGAGAATATTATTTTATAATATTAATTTGGGTGGTAACGCGGAATAGAAGTTCGTCCCTTAAATGGGAGGGGCTTTTTTTATATAATATTTTAATTTAAGAAATTGAATTTTACTGAGAAGGGAGAGAATTTAGTATGAGTATGATTAAGGAAAAATTAGAGAAAATTAAAGAAAATGCACTTAAGGAATTACAGGATAGAGAAAGCAATCTGAGTATAGAGGATATAAGGATTAAGTATTTAGGCAAGAAAGGTGAATTAACTAAAATACTTAGGGCAATGAAAACACTTTCTAAAGAAGAGAGGCCCATGGTTGGAAGGCTTGCCAATGAAATTAGATCCGTTTTAGAAAATGCCATAGAAGAAGCATCCAGAAAAATAAAAGATTTTAAAACAGAAGAAAAACTTAAGAGTGAGACAATTGATATAACTATGCCTGGCATAAAACAAAATATTGGAAGACGCCATCCATTGGAACAGATTTTAGAGAATATGAAAGAAATATTTATTTCAATGGGGTTTACTATAGAAGAAGGACCCGAAATTGAAGAGGATTACTATAATTTTGAAGCATTAAACATACCTAAAAATCATCCGGCAAGAGGAGAACAGGATACATTCTATATAAACGATAATATAGTGCTTAGAACCCAGACATCGCCAATACAGATAAGAACTATGAAGAAGCAAAAACCTCCAATAAAAATGATATCTCCGGGAAAAGTCTATCGTTCAGATTCAGTAGATGCTACTCATTCACCTATATTTTATCAAATGGAAGGCCTTGTAGTGGATAAAGGTATAACTTTTGCAAATTTAAAGGGTACTCTTGAACTGTTTGCTAAAAAAATGTTTGGAGAAGGCATGAAAACAAAATTCAGGCCACATCATTTTCCTTTTACGGAACCATCAGCAGAAATGGATGCTACCTGTTTTGTATGCAATGGAAAGGGATGCAGGGTATGTAAAGGAGAGGGATGGATAGAACTTTTGGGATGTGGTATGGTTCATCCACAGGTACTTAGAAATTGCGGCATAGATCCTGAAGTCTACAGCGGATTTGCCTTTGGAATGGGTGTAGACAGAATGGTCATGCTAAAATATGGCATAGATGATATAAGAAATATGTATGAAAGTGATATGAGATTCCTGGACCAATTTTAGTTTAGGTAAAATGGTTGGGATTTAATTAGTGACTTTAGTTAGATTGAGAAAGGAGATTTTTTTATGAAAGTACCAGTAAATTGGTTAAAAGATTATGTTAAGATAGATATTATAGGGAAGGATTTAGGAGACAAATTGACTTTAAGCGGTTCAAAGGTTGAAGAAGTTATTACAACTGGAGATGAAATTCAAAATGTAGTTACAGGTAAAATAGTAAAAATAGAAGCACATCCAAATGCGGATAAATTGGTTGTATGTCAGGTGGATATAGGAAAAGACGAATTACTTCAAATTATAACAGCTGCAACTAATATGAAAGAAAATGATATAATCCCAGTTGCACTCCATGATTCAATAATCCATGGAGGAGTAAAGATAAAAAGGGGAAAATTAAGAGGAATTATGTCAAACGGAATGTTTTGTTCTGAAGAAGAATTGGGAATAGCCGGTGATAAGCCGGTATATGGGCTTATGATTTTACCGGCAGACACTCCAGTTGGAAAAGATATAAAAGAAGTATTAAATATGACCAGCAGCATATTGGATTTTGAAATAACTTCTAATAGGCCTGATTGTCTAAGTATCATAGGAATGGCAAGAGAGACCGCAGCAACTTTAGATGAAAAGTATAATATGCCTGAGTTAGGATATGTGACCTCTTCACATAAGAATATAAATGATGAGCTGAAGGTTGAGGTAAAGGATGAGCTTTGCAGAAGATATATGGCAAGAGGAATAGAAAATGTAAAAATAGAACAGTCTCCCGGATGGATGCAGGAAAGGCTTTTGGAGGCAGGGGTAAGACCTATAAATAATTTGGTGGATATAACTAATTTTGTAATGCTTGAAACAGGGCAGCCTATGCATGCCTATGATACAAGACATATAGAATCCGGTAACATAATAGTTGAAAGATCAAAAAATGGAGAAGAATTTGTCACATTGGATAATGAAAAAAGAATATTAAATGAAAATGTGCTTACCATAAGAGATGGAAACAGAGCTATAGGCATTGCAGGAATAATGGGAGGACTTAATTCTGAAGTTAAGGAGGATACTTCATCCATAGTATTTGAGTGTGCTAATTTTGACGGGGTTAATATAAGAATTTCTTCCCAAAGATTGGGGCTTAGAACAGAAGCCTCAGCCAGATTTGAAAAAGATCTGGACCCCAATTTGGCTGAAATGGCTATGGATAGGGCTTGTCATTTGGTGGAGAAACTAAGGGCAGGAAAAGTTATGCAGGGTACAATTGATATATACAACAAAAAAGTTGAACCGTTTAGCTTGCAGGTAAATTACAATTGGATAAATAATTTTTTAGGTACGGAAATATCTAAAAATGAAATGGCCCAATGCTTAAATAGACTGGAATTAAATACAGAAATTGAAGGAGAAGTTTTAAAGATAAATATACCTACTTTTAGAACTGCAGATATAAAGATAAAGGAAGATATAGCCGAGGAAGTAGCTAGAATATATGGATACAGTAACGTGCCTTCCACTATAATAAAAAGTGTAAGTACCAGGGGAGGGAAAAATACTAAACAAAAATTAGATGATGAAATTCTAAGAGCACTTACTTCAAGCGGTTTAAATCAATCTATAAGTTATTCCTTTATTAGCAGGAAGGTGTTTGACAAAATACTTTTGCCAGAGGATAGTGCCCTCAGAAATGCTGTAGCTATAAAGAATCCTCTGGGAGAGGATTACAGTATAATGAGAACTACTACAATTCCTTCTATGATGGAATCTTTAGGTAGAAATTACTCCAGAAAAAATGAACTGGTCAGATTATTTGAAATAGGTAAAGTATATATGCCAAATAAAAATGCAAATAAATTACCTCATGAAAAGAATATTGTCACTATTGGTATTTACGGTGGAGTGAATTATTTTAATTTAAAGGGTATAGTAGAAAATATATTAGAGGTGCTGGGAATAGAAAAATTTTATTTTGAAAGGGAAAGCAATAATCCAAGTTTCCATCCGGGAAAGACAGCATCCTTATATATAAGAAAGAATATGGCGGGAATATTAGGAGAGATTCATCCTAATGTACTAGACAATTATGGAATTGATGAGAAGTGTTATGTGGCAGAATTGAGTTTAGATGTGCTTTATGAATATGCCAATTGGGATAAAAAGTATAAACCACTTCCTAAATTTCCTGCAGTTACAAGAGACTTGGCAATATTGGTGGATGAAGATGTTCTGGTAAAAGAAATAGAAAATGTTATAAAAAAGCAGGGTGGAAATATAGTAGAGAGTGTAAAATTCTTTGATGTCTATAGGGGAAAGCAAGTGGCTCAGGGGAAAAAGAGTGTAGCTTATTCTATATCCTACAGGCTTGAAAATAGGACCCTTACAGATGATGAAGTAAATAAGATTCATGATAAAATATTAAAGGCATTAGAGCATAAATTCGGGGCACAACTTAGATAAATAATTATGGCTTAAATTAAGTTAGATGGTAAATCAATAACTGTCTAACTTAATTCCATTACCCTTTATAAAAATTTAAACTTAAATATAATATTTAACATATATAAGATTTGTGATAGAATGTTCTTATAGGAGATTGGAAAAACAGCATTGATCTGAGAGGGTGTTTGAATGAATGTAGTAACAGTATTTATAAATGGAATTGAATACAATTTAAAAGGTGATGAACAAGAAGAATATTTGCATAAAGTAGCCAGCTATGTAGATAAGAAAGTAAAAAATATATTGGGAAACAATAGTAAATTAAGCACTTCCTCAGCAGCTATTTTATCTGCACTTAATGTGGCAGATGATATGTTAAAAACACAAGAACATAATGATGAGTTGTTAAAGCAGGTAAGAGAGTTAAAAAAGATTGAAAAGGTTTATGAAGATCAGATTAATTCTCTTAAAAAACAACTTAAATATACAGAAGAGCTTAATGAAGAATTTAAAGAAAAGTTAAAAAGAACTGAAAATAGTAAACAATTAAAAGAAAAGGACAAACATATTGAAAAACTTCAGGCTGAAATAGAAATTATAAAGGAAACCACTCAAAAATATATAAAGGAAAATACAAAAATTACAGAAGAAAATAAGGAGTTGAAATTCCAGGTCCAATCTGGAAAATATAAGATAATAGATCTCCAGCATAAGTTAATAGAAAATCAAATAAATTTAGCAAAGGAAAAAAAACAGAAAAACCCTCTTTTAAATAAGGAGGCAAGGTAGAATCCGAACTGATAATGACATTAGTTCGGATTTCTTTTTAATAACTAAATTTAAATATCTGCATATAATAAGATGAGTGAAAAAAACTTTATTGTAATATTGTCTGGAGGATTAATATGAAAGCTTTATTTTGCATAAGAAGAGACTGCTTTAGTAATTTTGCAGGAGACTCAATGCAACTTATGAAAACAGCTAAGTATTTAAGAGAGAAAAAGGTGAAAGTAGATATAAATACAGGGTCCATATATGATTATTCACGTTATGATATTATACATCTGTTTAATTTAACCAGAGTTGAAGAAACTTATAAATATTACAAAAGAGCTAAATATTATAATAAGACTATAGTGTTATCACCTATATATTGGAATTTGACAAAATATTATAATCATGTAAATGATACTAAAAATTTAATTCTGTGGGATAAATTGGATATGTATAGGAAAGAGATATTAATGGGATGCAAATCAATATATCCTAATAGTAAATTGGAAAACATTCAGATACAGAAGGATTTTCATATAAATGCTCCTTATAATATAATTTATAATGGCATGGAAATAGAACATAGAGTTCCTTATAATTTTAAGAAAGCATATGGATTAAATGATTATGTACTTTGTGTAGGCAGAATATGCGGTAGAAAAAATCAACTTGCTTTAAGTAAAATATGCAGTCAACTGGGGTTGCAATTAGTACTTATAGGAAGTATAAATGATATGAATTATTTTAATAAATGTATGTCCTATAATAATGTAAGATATCTGGGATTTATGAATGACTACAATATATATAATGCGAATATGTGTGCAAGGATGCATATATTACCAAGCTTTGTGGAGACACCGGGCTTATCTTCTTTGGAAGCAGCTGCCAGTGGTTGTAATATAGTTTCAACCATAGAAGGAAGTACAAGAGAATATTTTAAAAATATGTGCATCTATTGCGACCCTTATAATGAACATAGTATAAAAGATGCTATAATCCGTTCTTTTGAAATGAAAAAGGATGAAAAATTAAAAAAGTATGTGATTAAA
This sequence comes from Clostridium moutaii, assembly GCF_041205085.1. Lineage (NCBI taxonomy): Bacteria > Bacillati > Bacillota > Clostridia > Eubacteriales > Clostridiaceae > Clostridium > Clostridium moutaii. Next base: position 179,538 of record NZ_JBGEWD010000007.1, on the reverse strand, counting down.
AATTATAACTGGAGAAAATGTATAAATGTATTATTTGAAAGTTATAAAAGTCTTGTAAAGTAATATAAAAACAGGAGGATGCAATTGGCTACTTTTATTCAAATGCCTACAGTTCCATATAATAAAATGTATCAAAGGCCCCAACAGATAATGCGAAAATTAAGTGAAAGGGGACATATTGTATATTATATGGATAATATAAATGAGGAGTATTTTATAAAGATAAATAAAAATCTATATGAGGTCGGGGCAAAATATAAAATTAATGTTAAAAAATTAAGTAAGCCTGTAATATTATGGTGCTCTTCTCCAGAACAAGTAGTTAGAATAAATAGTATATACCATGATTATGTAATATACGATATAGTAGATGATTATTCACATGAATTTAAGGCCTGGAATATATATGTAGATGATATGTTAAGTGCAGCGGATATGGTATTTGTAACAGCAGATAAACTTTATAAAAAATTTTTTCCAAGGCATGATAATATCTATTTAGTTAAAAATGGGCTTGATGTGGATAATTTTTCTCTGGATAAAAATGAAATTCCAGTGGATATTCCCAGGAATAGAAAAGTTGTGGGATATGTGGGAGCTGTGGCTACATGGATAGATTGGAACTTAGTTAAATATATATTAAATAGTAATTATGACTTTGTATTTGTAGGAGCTAAATATGGAGATATAAATATAAATTTTAATAATAATAATAATATTTATTTTTTAGGTGAAAAGAAATATGAAGAACTTCCTTATTACATTAGCAATTTTAACTGCTGTATTATACCATTTAAGGTAAATGAGATGACAAATGGCTGCAATCCTATAAAACTATATGAATATTTGTCTTTGGGAAAGCCAGTAGTAAGCACTGCTATAGAAGAAGTTGTTAAAATGGAAAGCAATTGTTATATATCAAGGAAAAATGAGGATTTTATAGAGAATATAATAAAATCAATTGATGAAGATAATGAAAGCCTTGTCATTTCAAGGAGAAACTTTGCATTAAATAACAGCTGGGACAAAAGAGTATCCAATATAATCGAAAAATTATCATTAAATAACATATTGTAATATTATTAAAAGTTAAAACTTTAATAAGTGCTGCAAGAGATTATATGAAATTCTATAAATATAATATTATATTGGGCAAAAAGGTGAGAATATAGAGGAATAAATTATATACCTATATTCTCAAAATACTTTTTGTTAAAAAGTATGTGCTTATCAGCAGGCCTGAATTTTCTGGCTATTTCATTATGAGAGCATGCTAATTTATGATTTCCAAGTTTATCATAACAGACACATAATTGAAGGTGGGGGATCCAGGTCCAGTAGGCATCATTAAAAAATCCAAGACTATTTTTAGGCTTTTCCAATCTTAAAGCCGTTTCATACCAAAATATGGCCTGATACAATTTATTTTCATTTAGAAATGAAAAGCCAATTTGACAGCATCCTTCAGCTCTTGGGTTATCATATTCAAAGCTTTTGAATATATATTTTCTAGCTTTTTCAGGTTTATTTATTGATAGATAATAATCGCACATATTATTGCAGACTCTGATCTTATCTTCTAACCATCCTTCATCCGAAGCTAAAAATTTAGAATAATATTTAATAGCCTCAACATATCTTTTGTGATCGTAAAGTTCATTGCCATAATAAAGAATATCTCTTAAAGAAAAGTGCATCCCTTCTTTTAATTTATCTTCATAAATTTGAATATTGCGATTAGGTTTATAGTGCACTTTTTTGTGTGTTATATTTATGTCAGAATCAAGCGCATTACCATATACTTCTAGATATTCATGGATGAAACCTATCCATTTAAAATTTCTTGAGGCTTTCACTAACCTGTTCCGTCTGTAGCTTAAAGTTATATTGCCGTATTCATCGAATCCTATATTGTATTTCATGGTTACAGAATCTAAAGAAGTATCAAAAGACCCCTTTATAATTTTAAATTTTTCCATATCTTTAGGAAGTAAGATATCATCTGCATCAAGCCATAGTATATGTTCTTTGGTAGCTTTACTGAAGGAAAAATTTCTTGCTGATGAAAAATCGTTTATCCATTTAAAATCATATATTTTATCAGTGAATCTTGTGCATATATCCTTTGTATTATCCGAAGATCCTGTATCTACTATTATGATTTCATCAACTATATCTTTAACCGAAGATAGACAGCGTTCTATTGTATCCTCTTCATCTTTTATTATCATACACAGGCTTATTTTTATAGAATGCTTCAATATATCATCTATCATCTCCACTCATTTCCACTTGTATTAATTTTAACTAAAATTAAACTCATTCTGTAATAAAAGTCTATCCGAAGGCCACTATTGCTAACGCCTCCACTTCGTAAAGGGGGATAGGCAAATGCTGTGTCCCTGGATAAGTTCTTCTAAGGTCCAGATAGGAAAAGTATTTCTTATGAGCAGATTTCATCTAAACCCAATAATAACTTGATATTATAAGTAAGATATGGCGTATACTCTTATTTATAATATGTTTTTCATAATATATGTGCTTTTAATTATAAAAATTTAAATAATATGCTATTTGAATGAAATTCCAGGTAAATTTTAAAAAGCCATTTCTCTATAAAAGTAGTTTCTATAGAGAAATGACCATTTTAGCAGAAAATTAAATTAATCAATATTAACGCCAGCACTTGCATAACCTGCGATGGTTGTAGCTAAATCAATACCAGATGTGACATTTGCTGAAAATACCATTAATAAACGAGTTCCTGTAGTTACCGGTATTGACAGACTTGAAACAGAGCCACTGCTGACAGAACCAATTGAAATTATATTTGTTAGTGCTGGAGATAATGTTACAGCAGCACCTGAAATTGGAGTAAAAGTATTATTAGGTGTAGTTGATTGATATAATTGTGCGGTAATACTTACAGTCGAGCCTATAAGAGCCAATGATGCTGTAGTGCTGAAATATGCGGCTATTGAAGTAATTGTACCCGTACGAGGAACCGAAAGTGCCAAGTTAAGCAGAGTTCCAGCGGCACCCGTTAAATCAATAGTACCATCTCCAGAAACATTGACACCAGTAGCTGAATTCCCAAAACCAACTAGGCTTACGTTACCTAATAAACCGTCTAAAACGGTAGTTAATGAAGTAGGAAGACCTGATGCAAATGGAATTATAGCACCGCCTCCGCCAGTTGCTCCAGTAGGACCGGTAGGACCGGTAGCTCCAGCAGGGCCAGCAACACCCTGGATGCCTTGAACACCTTGAGGACCAGTAGCGCCAGCAACACCTTGGATACCTTGAGGACCAGTAGCTCCGGTAGGTCCGGTAGGTCCAGTAGGACCAGTGACACCTTGAATGCCCTGAATGCCTTGAGCACCGGTAGCGCCGGTAGGACCAGCAATACCCTGAATTCCCTGAGGACCAGTAGGACCGGTAATACCCTGAATTCCTTGAGGACCAGTAGGGCCAGCAACACCTTGAACGCCCTGAATACCTTGAGGACCAGTAGCACCGGTTAAACCAGTGGCACCAGTATTACCCTGGATGCCTTGAATACCTTGAGCACCGGTAGCACCGGTAGGGCCGGCAACGCCTTGGATGCCTCGAGGACCGGTAGCGCCAGTAGGACCAGCAACACCTTGAACACCCTGAATACCTTGAGGACCAGTAGGACCGGTTAAACCAGTGGCACCAGTGTTACCTTGAACGCCCTGGATACCTTGAGCGCCAGTAGGACCAGCAACACCTTGAACGCCCTGAATACCTTGAGGACCAGTAGCACCAGTAATACCTTGAATCCCCTGAATACCTTGAGGACCGGTAGCACCGGTTAAACCAGTAGCGCCAGTGACACCCTGAATGCCTTGAGGACCAGTAGGACCGGTTAAACCAGTGACACCAGTGTTACCTTGAACGCCTTGAATACCCTGGGAGCCAGTAGGACCGGTAGCGCCAGTAGGACCGGCAACACCTTGAACACCCTGAATGCCTTGAGGACCAGTAGCGCCGGTTAAACCAGTAGGGCCAGCAACACCTTGAACGCCCTGAATACCTTGAGGACCGGTAGCACCGGTTAAACCAGTCGCGCCAGTGACACCCTGACTGCCTTGAGGACCAGTAGGACCGGTTAAACCAGTGACACCAGTGGTACCTTGAACGCCTTGAATACCCTGGGAGCCAGTAGGACCGGTAGCGCCAGTAGGACCGGCAACACCTTGAACACCCTGAATGCCTTGAGGACCAGTAGCGCCGGTTAAACCAGTAGGGCCAGCAACACCTTGAACGCCCTGAATACCTTGAGGACCGGTAGCACCGGTTAAACCAGTGGCACCAGTGTTACCTTGAATGCCTTGAACACCTTGAGGACCAGTAGCGCCAGCAACACCTTGGATACCTTGAGGACCAGTAGCTCCGGTAGCGCCAGTAGGACCGGCAACACCTTGAACACCCTGAATGCCTTGAGGACCAGTAGCGCCGGTTAAACCAGTAGGGCCAGCAACACCTTGAACGCCCTGAATACCTTGAGGACCGGTAGCACCGGTTAAACCAGTGGCACCAGTGTTACCTTGAATGCCTTGAACACCTTGAGGACCAGTAGCGCCAGCAACACCTTGGATACCTTGAGGACCAGTAGCTCCGGTAGCGCCAGTAGGACCGGCAACACCTTGAACACCCTGAATGCCTTGAGGACCAGTAGGACCGGTTAAGCCAGTGGCACCAGTGTTACCTTGAACACCCTGAATACCCTGAGGACCAGTAGGACCGATTAAACCAGTGGCACCAGTGTTACCTTGAACGCCTTGGACACCTTGAGGACCGGTAGCACCAGTAGGACCAGTAATACCTTGAATGCCCTGAATGCCTTGAGCACCAGTAGGGCCAGCAACACCCTGAGTTCCTTGAGGACCAGTAGGGCCAGCAACACCTTGAACGCCCTGAATACCTTGAGGACCAGTAGGACCGGTTAAACCAGTGGCACCAGTATTACCCTGGATGCCTTGAATACCTTGAGCACCGGTAGCACCGGTAGGGCCAGCAACGCCTTGGATGCCTCGAGGACCGGTAGCGCCAGTAGGACCAGCAATACCCTGAATTCCCTGAGGACCAGTAGGACCGGTAATACCCTGAATACCTTGAGGACCAGTAGGGCCAGTAACACCTTGAATGCCCTGAGGACCGGTAGCACCGGTAGGGCATATAGGTGGGCATGGATTACAAGGATCATAACAAGGATCATTGCAGTCATCATTATATCCTATTAACAAATAAGGTGGACAATTACCTCTGCTGCTGTCGCAACCTATTATAGTATTAATACTGTTTTCCGATTTAACTAGAGTTATTCCGTTATTTTGAACTGTATTATTATACCAATCAATAACTAAATTTGTGACATCTATTTGAATATAACTTCCAACATCTTCATCTAATATTGTTTCACTATAAGGGGTCATAGAGATATTGGGTGTATTACTCCAAGTAGCTGTACCTTCATTAAAATCACTTAAATTGTTATAAACAGTTACTTGTTGGTATGGGTGCTGACAATCAGATTGATCTTTTCGATTTACATAAAGATACAAAATTGCATTCGTTACTGTACCTCCAGAAGGTATTGAACTAGCAATATCAAATTTTAGCAGGCTTCTATAATCATCTGGGCATCCATTATATTGAGAAAATTCTCCCATATACAAAACAGGTGATGAAGCGAAGTTTTGATTTGGAAGAAATTGAGATATATATACGTCATCAGTTGGATAGGCCGTGTAAAAAGCCATAAATTTTCCTCCTCACTTTTCGAGTATTATTCTCTTGTATAAATAATTAAAAATGTTTCAATTATAATATATAGATTTTCTAGGTTTTTTGTTACATACGTTAAATAATAATTTCTTATATTTATGTAATATTGCCAACAGTTATATTTGGGTGTATTGTTGGCATTCTGTATTATAAGTATATTTAATTGAGAGATAAGGTGAATTGGAAGATCTGCTGCTGCCATATCCAATTATGGTATCAATAATATTTTCTGTTCCCACTAAGGTTATGCCATTATTTGCGATAATCTTATCATGCCATTTGAGAAACAGACAGGTGATATCCAACTGTATATAGTTGCCAATATCTTTATTTAAAATTGTTTTACTATATGGAGTTATAGAAATATTAGGGGCATTATTCCAAGTTGCCGTATTTTCACTGAAGTTTATTAGATTACTATAAACAGTTAAACATTGAGATGAATGTTTATAATCGGTTTTATCTTTCCTATTTACATAGAGATGCAAAGTTACTTTTTCTATGAAACTTTTAGATGGTATTATATCTGTAGTATTAAATTTTAATAGACTTCTATAAGCATCTGGACATTTATTATGTTCTGTATATTCTCCTGTATATAAAAATGGGGATGATACAAAATTTTGAGTTGAAAAAAATTCTGATATATATATATCATCAGTTGGATAACTTATATAAAAAGCCATAGTTTTACCTCCTGAATTTCTACTTATTCATATAATATTATAATTGTTTCAATTATAATATATGGTTTTAAAAAAGATAAAATTACAATATAATTTTCAACTATGCTAATTTATTATATAATTGATGTGAAGGTGATAAATTCATGAAAAAAATAGAATTACTAGCTCCAGCAGGAAGCTTAGAAAGCATATATGCTGCAATTGGAGCAGGAGCAGATGCTGTTTACCTAGGAGGAAATAAATTTTCTGCCAGGGCTTATGCACACAATTTTGATGACAATAACATGGAAAGTGCAGTAGAGTATTGCCATTTATATAATGTTAAAGTGTATGTGACTATAAATACTATAATGAAAGAAAAGGAGTTAAATGAAGCTTGTAAATATGCTGAGTTTTTATATAATATAGGAGTAGATGCCCTTATAGTGCAGGATATCGGGTTTTCTTCCATTTTAAAAGATAGGCTTCCAAACTTTGAATTGCATGCTTCCACTCAAATGACCATACATAACGGTGAAGCTGCCCTGTTTTTAAGCAAGGCAGGATTTAAAAGAATAGTACTTTCAAGGGAACTTTCATTGAAGGAAATAGAACATATATCTAAAGATATGGGAATAGAAACGGAAATATTTATACATGGTGCCCTTTGCATTTGTTATTCCGGACAATGTCTTATGAGTAGTATCATTGGAGGTAGAAGTGGAAATAGGGGAAGGTGCGCTCAGCCCTGCAGACTTCCCTATGAAATAATAGATAAAAAAGGTGAGAATAAAAAAAGTGGGTATCTCTTGAGTCCTAAAGATATGTGTACTATTGAGGATATAGGAAAAATAATGAAGAGTGGTGCATCATCTTTAAAAATTGAAGGAAGAATGAAAAGACCTGAATACGTGGCAGGAGTGGTAAGAGAATATAGAAATATGATGGATAATTTTTATGAGAACCCTGAAAAATTAAATGATATATTATATTTAAATAATAGTAAAAAAAACCTTTTGCAATTATTTAATAGAGGAGGTTTTTCAAAAGCTTATTTATATGGAAACACTGGAAAGGATATGATGTCTTATTCTTTCCCTAAAAATACTGGAATAAGAATAGGCCGTATTAAAGATGATAAAACTATTTCTTTAATTGGGAGCATATCTGTAGGGGATGGAGTGCGAATTGGAAATGAAGGCTTTGCTGTTTCTAAGATATTCAAGGGGAAAAGAGAAGTAGTAAGGGCCTGTGCAGGAGAAAATGTAAAAATCATACCTTTTAAATATAGAGGTGAAAATGTAATATACAAGACATCTGATTTAACACAAATTAGAAAATTGCAGGAAATTTATAAAAATCACCATTTAAAAAAGGTTAAATTGCCATTGACGGTACGATTTCAGCAGGGAAAACCTATTACATTACACACCTGTTATGATGGTGTGGATTTTAAAGCAGAGGGAAAAGAAGTTGTAAAAGCATTAAAGCAGCCTCTGAATAAAGAAAGAATATATGAAAATTTAAATAAAACAGGAGAAGAAATATTTGAATTCAGCAGTATAGAGTTTAAATATTTTGAAAGTGGTTTTTTACCTGTATCTGCACTAAATGAAGTTAGAAGAGAGCTTTTGAAAAAAATCAAAAAATATATATTGAATAAAAATAGTGGAAATAATAATTGCCATAGGGAAGTTTATAATCCATTTATTATAAAAAATGAATTTGATGAGGAGAGTTTACCTGAAAAAATGGTATTTGTAAGCAGCGATGAACAATTAAAGGCAGCATTGGAATCAAATTTTCAGTGTATATGTATAAATCCATTTCAGCAGAGTAAAATTGAGAATTTAGAAAACTTTAAATTTAAAAAAATATATATTAAAATACCCAATATAGTAAAAGAGGAATTTAATTATATAGAAGAGTTTATAAATAAAAACCTAAGTAAAATTGAGGGTATAGTTACTGCAAATTTAGGTGTAATAAGTAAATTAAAAGATAAAACAAGAATTTTAGGAGATTATAAGTTAAATATAACAAATAGCTCTGCTTTAAATTTTTATAGTAAAATTACAAATGGGGATTGCCTAAGTGTGGAATTAAACAAACATGAAATAAAGGATCTTATTGGAAAAGCCAGGGCTAAAGCACAGGTACTGGTATATGGTAAAATAGAACTTATGATAAGTGAACACTGTGTTATAGGAAGTGCCGTCGGAAATAAATGCAGTTCTAAAGGCTGTAATGAAGCCTGTAAAAAGGGAGAATTTTCACTTTTAGACAGAAAGAAAAAAGAATTTAAATTAAAAACGGATAAGTTTTGCAGAAGTTATGTATATAATACTGTGCCTATCAATTTGATACCCAATATAAGGGAATTAAGGAATATGGGTATAAACAGCTTCAGAATGGATTTTATAGATGAGGACTATAATCAGACTAAAAAAATATTAAGATATTTTGAAAAAGAAGAATTTGAAGGTGATTTTAGTGGATTTACACGAGGACATTATAAAAATGGTGTAGAATAAATTATATTAACAAATAATAAGCTTATTTTTCATTGAAAGGATAGATAAATTTAAATGAATGAAAAATCATTAAAAATACTAGAATTTAATAAAATAAAAGAAAAATTAAAAAAATATGCAAATACCAGTGCGGGTAAAGATTTAATAGAAGCTTTAACTCCGTACAATAACATATATGAAGTAAAGAAACATCTACAGGAAACCAGTGAAGCGCTAAAGCTTCTTATATTTAGAGGGAATCCCCCCTTTGAAGGGGTATATGATGTAAGACAGGGTATAGAAATGGCTGAAAAAGGTTTTGTCCTAATGCCTGGACAAATTTTGAAAATAGGCGCTGTTTTGAGAGCTGCTAGAAGATTCCAAAAATATATAAGTACCAAAGAAGATGAAGAGCATTTTAAAATTATAGAAGATATATGTGCAGGCATTATAGTTTTAAAAGATTTGGAAAACAGAGTTTTTATGTCGATAGAAAGTGAAGAAAAAATATCTGATAAAGCAAGCTCCGTATTATATAATATTAGAAAAAGCTTACAAGATAAAAATGCCTCTGTGAGGGATAAGGTAAATTCATTTATAAGGGCCTATTCTCCATATTTACAGGATAATTTATATACCATGAGAGGAGATAGATATGTACTGCCCGTAAAAGCAGAAAATAAATCCTCGGTGCCTGGACTTGTGCACGATCAAAGTTCCAGTGGCGCTACACTTTATATAGAACCTATGGGACTTGTAAATTTAAATAATGAAATAAAAGAACTAAGATTAAAGGAAAAAGCAGAAATAGATAGGATATTAGCTGAATTATCCGGTGAAATATATGAAAATATAAATGCAGTTAAAATCAATGCAGATATAATATGGGAATTGGATTTTATATTTGCAAAAGCCAAATTCGGCAGTGAATTAAATGCAACTATTCCAAAGGTAAATGAGGAGGGATTAGTTGATATAATAGAGGGGAGACACCCTCTTATAAATAAAAAGGCGGTAGTACCTATGGATGTACACATAGGCAGGGATTTTACTTGCCTGGTTATAACCGGTCCAAATACAGGAGGAAAAACAGTAGCACTTAAAACTATAGGAATTTTGCATATTATGGCATTGTGTGGTCTTATGATACCTGCCAGGGAAAATTCAATGGTGGGTTTCTTTACTGAAATATTTGCTGATATTGGGGATGAACAGAGTATTGAGCAGAATTTATCTACCTTTTCTTCACACATGTCAAATATAGTAAATATTATTAAAGAATCGGATAAAAAATCTCTGGTGTTATTTGATGAATTAGGAGCGGGTACGGATCCCACAGAGGGTGCAGCATTGGCAGTGTCCATACTTGAAAATTTGAAAAGCAGGGGATGTACTATAGTTGCTACAACTCATTATAGTGAATTAAAAGTATATGCACTGAAAAGTCAGGGTGTAGAAAATGCTTCAGTGGAATTTGATGTAGAAACATTAAAGCCGACTTATAGACTTATGATAGGAGTACCAGGAAAATCAAATGCTTTTGAAATATCGAAAAGGCTTGGATTGCCTGAATTTATAATAGAAGATGCAAGAAAAAATATAGCTAGTGAAGCTTTAAGGTTTGAAGATTTAATTCAAAGTCTTCAGGAAAAAAGATCAAAAGCTGAAAATTATGCCAGAGAAGCAGAGGTTTTGAAAAATGAGGCAGCTAAAATCAAATATAAATATGAGGAAAAGGCAAACAAGCTGCAGAATATAAAGGATAAATCCATTATTGAAGCCAGGAGAGAAGCAAAGGAAATATTAAGGCAGTCTAAAGAAGAAGCAGATAAAATTTTAAAGGATATGAGGGAATTAGAGAAAATGGGATATACTTCTTCGGCAAGACACAGGTTAGAAGAAAACAGGAAGAAACTTAAAGATAAATTGGAAAAAACCGAGGAAGAATTATACAGCACAAAAACTGAAGATGGTGAAAAAATTGAATCTGTAAAAGAAGGTCAGGAAGTGTTTATTCCCTCTCTAAATCAAAAGGTATTGGTTTTATCCAAGCCAGATAATAAGGGAGAATTACAGGTTCAAGCCGGGATTATGAAAATAAGCGTGAATTTAAAAGATTTAAGAGCTTGTAAAGGTGGTTTAAAAGATAAAAAAAAGAAAGTAAAAAGAGAAGCTAAATTAAATTTGAGGGATGTTTCCACTTCTGTGGATTTAAGGGGAATGGACTCCTTAGAAGCAATTTATACTACAGATAAATATTTAGATGATGCTTATCTGGGTGGACTCAAGGAAGTAACCATAATACATGGCAAGGGGACTGGTGTACTTAGAAATTCTATAACAGATATGCTGAAACATCATTCCCATGTGAAAAATTATAGATTGGGAGAGTATGGCGAAGGAGGTACCGGGGTTACATTAGTGGAGTTAAAATAATATAAATCGAAGTAATTAGATTTTATTTTATATGATATAATTATTATATTTAGAGGAGAGGGGTGAAAAGTCCGCTAAATAATGAAGATCCTACATAGATATAGGTTATTATTTAACGGTGTTATTATTATGAATTATAAGGATGTATTAAAAAATGCACGTGAAAATCTAAATGGAAGCTGCAGGGTATGTCCTGCTTGCAATGGAAATGCCTGTGCAGGTGAAGTTCCAGGTATGGGAGGCAAGGGAACAGGAGATTCTTTTAAAGAAAATTTCAATGCACTTAATAAATATAAATTAAACATGAGGGTTATACATGATGCTAAGGATCCGGACACTTCCATAGAACTATTTGGAAGGAAGATGGATATACCTGTTTTTGCAGCTCCAGTATCTGGAACTACCCTTAATATGGGTGGAAAATTTACTGAAGAGGAATATATATCCTGGGTTATAGGTGGATGTTTAGATGGAGGAATATACCCTATAGTGGGAGATACTGCAGTAGATTCTTTTTTAATTACTAATCTGGAAAAGTTGAAACAATATAAAGGTAATGGCATAGCTGTGATAAAGCCTTGGGAGAATAAAAATGTTATAAATAAAATAAAACTTGCAGAAGAGGCAGGAGTTTTTGCCGTAGGTATGGACATAGATGCAGCAGGGCTGATAACCCTGTCACTTCATGGAAAACCTGTGGGACCTAAGACTATAAAAGAAATAAAGGAAATTGTAGAAAGCACTGAACTTCCATTTATATTAAAAGGTATAATGACACCGGATGAAGCAGAGCTTGCTGCTGAGGCAGGGGTAAATGCCATAGTGGTTTCAAACCATGGGGGTAGAGTACTGGATCATACCCCCGGGGTAGCAGAGGTTCTTCCTGGTATAGCTAAAGCAGTCAAGGGTAAAGTTACAATATTAGCAGATGGTGGAATCAGAAGTGGAGTAGATATACTTAAAATGTTGGCTCTTGGTGCAGATGCTGTACTTATAGGGAGGCCTTTTGTAACTGCATCCTTTGGAGGACAGCAAGAAGGCGTAAAATTATATGTGGAAAATTTAAAAAACGATTTGAAATCAGCTATGGTTTTAACGGGATGTAAATCTGTTAAACATATAGATGATAGAATATTATATAATAGGTAATAAAAAATTATACATTAATTATATATAATATATGATAAAGATGGCAATAAGTAAATTTTATTATGGTAAAAGGAACTTACTTTTTGCCATCTTTTAAAGTATAGAGGGGAGTATATAAATGGTAAAAAGATTAGTGGAACTTATGGATGTAGCTAAGAAAAAGGGTAAAAAAGTACTATCTGTAGCTGTGGCTCAGGATGTTGAAGTATTAAAAGCTGTTACAGAAGCTGTGAAACTTGGAATTGTAGATGCAATTCTAGTAGGGGATAAAGAAAGTATAGTTGATATATTGAAAAAGGAAAGATTGTATAAAGATAATATAAAAATAGTAGATGAAAAGGATCCATCTAAGGCGGCAGCGGCAGCTGTAAAACTTGTGTCTGAAGGGAAAGCTCAATTTATAATGAAGGGCATGATAAAAACAGCAGATCTTCTCAGGGCTGTTTTAAATAAGGAAGCAGGGCTTAGAGGAAAGGAACTTTTATCCCATGTGATGATTTATGATGTCCCATCATACCATAAATTATTGTTTTTGACAGATGGAGGAATGCTGCCATATCCTAATTTAGAGGAAAAAGCAGGTATAATAAAAAATGCAGTTTTTGTAACGCATAAAATGGGGATAAATCTGCCTAAAATAGCATCTCTATGTGCAGTGGAAGTTGTAAACCCAACCATGCAGGCAACTTTAGATGCAGCGGTGCTGACACAAATGAATAGAAGAGGTCAGATAAATGGGTGTATAGTTGACGGCCCCCTATCACTTGATATTGCTGTATCTAAGATTTCTGCAGAACATAAACAAATAACAAGTGAAGTAGCAGGTGATACGGACATACTACTGGTTCCCAATATAGAATCAGGTAATTTACTTGGAAAATCCATGACATATTTTGCTGGTGCAGAGAGTGCAGGAATTATAGTTGGTGCTAAATGCCCAGTAGTATTGGTATCCAGATCAGACAGTGCCAAATCAAAACTTTATTCTATAGCCCTTGGTTCCATTGTCTCATAATTATATAAAAAATATTGAATAAAAACTGATAATATAATAGATAGGTATATAATGGACTGATTAAAGTACTTTATATACCTAAATCGTTCATTTTACAACTTTAATGTATTCAACTTCAGGATCTTCTGTACCTTGAACGTATAGACCGGTATCTTTTAATTCCTGTACGTAGTTTACAATTTCTCTTGTTATTTCTTCCCCTGGACAAAGTATAGGTATTCCTGGAGGATATGCCATTAAAAATTCACCGCTTATCATGCCCACACTGTTTTTTAAAGCTATTGGAATTTTGGGAGAATTAAAAGCTATTCGAGGGATTTTTAACTGTCTTGGTATATCAGGTATATCGAGAAAATCTGATTTTTTGTTTCCCATGCCGTAATATTCACTGCTTATTTCCTTTAAAGCGTTTATTAAAGAATTCATATTTTTCTTGGTATCACCAAAAGAACCTACAGCTAGAACATTATATATATCTGACAGCTCCATCTGAATGTGGTATTTGTTTGATAAAATCATATCCAAATCATAGCCGGTGATTCCCAAATCCCTGCAGGTTATAGTTATTTTAGTTGGATCCAGTGAAACAACACCTTCATTTCCCACTATTTCTTCACCGAAGCAATAGAAACCTGGAATATTATTTATCTCATATCGGGCATAATTTGCAAGTTCAATGGCTTTGTCCAAAAGTTCTTTTCCATGAAGAGCTATTTGTCTTCTGGCACAATCCAGCGAAGCCATTAAAATATATGAAGGTGAGGTTGTTTGAAGTAGCGACAGCACTTGCTGCACTCTATTTACATCAATGTATTTTGAGTTAACGTGAAGTAAGGAACATTGAGTTAAAGCGCCGATTATTTTATGTGTGCTCTGGGCACATATATCTGCACCAGCTTGTATAGATGACATTGGCAGGTTGTCATTAAAACCAAGATGTGGTCCATGAGCCTCGTCTACAATTAATGGAATATCATAACTATGTACAATATCTGCTATTTTCTTTATATCTGTAGCCACTCCGTAATAAGTGGGGTTTATAATTAAAACTGCTTTTGCATCAGGATTCTCCCGTAGAGTTTTTTCTACGGTTTCAGGAGTGACACCATGTGCAATTCCAACGGTTTTGTCTAAAGCAGGCTGCATATAAACAGGTATGGAGCCGCTTAATATAATTCCGGCAGTAACAGATTTGTGAACATTTCTGGGAATTATCAGTTTATCTCCAGAAGCTACTGCAGACATAATCATTGCTTGTATAGCCCCAGATGTGCCGTGAATTGAAAAAAAGGCAGAATCTGAACCATAGGCATCAGCAGCTAATTGCTGGGCTTTTTTTATAGGGCCGTTGGGATGATGAAGGCTATCCACCAGTTTAAATACGGTAACATCAATTTTAAAAGGGTTTTCGCCCATGAATTTTTTAAATTCATCATCTACTCCAACACCCTTTTTATGCCCAGGGACATGAAAAGGTATGGTTTCCCTATTCACATATTCCATTAATGCGTCAAATAATGGTGTTTCGTTTTGATCTAATCTATACAACTTGATAAAGCACCTTCCTTCATAAAAATATCCCTTTAATTCTTGAAATTAAAGGGCTGGGCTGCATTATTAATAAAAACTAATATAATTATATGTTAATTGGTTTATAAATTCAACATTATGGGTGTAAATTTTGTAGAATAAATTATGGACAAATTTAAAATAATATTTCATATAAATGTATAAAATGAAACTGTAGTAAAAATATGATGGCATAAGTGTTTTTAATTATGTTTTATAGTATAATAGTACTTGTTAAATATTGCATATAGGGGGAAATAGTATGTATAGAGAAAAATATGAATACTGGCTGAACTCACCTTATATAGATGAGAGCGAAAAATTAGAGTTAAAAGATATAACTGATGAAAAAGAAATAGAAGATAGATTTTATAAAGATCTGGAATTTGGTACAGGGGGCCTTAGAGGTGTAATAGGTTTAGGAACAAATAGAATGAACATACACACTGTTGGGAAGGCTACAGAGGGATTGTCTAAATATCTTGTAAAAAAGTATAAAAAAGGTATCTCTGTGGCAATAGCCTATGATTGCAGAATAATGTCTAAGGAATTTGCACAGACAGCTGCATGTAATCTATGCGCCAATGGAATTACAGTCAATCTTTTTAAAACACTTCATCCTACCCCAATGCTTTCATATGCAGTAAGAAAACTGGAGTGTAAGGCAGGAATTGTCATAACAGCATCACATAATCCCAAACAATATAATGGATATAAAGTATATGGGGAAGATGGCGGTCAGATAACAGATATTTCTGCAAATGAAATACTTTCCAATATAGAAAGCATTCAAGATTTTTCGGAGATAAAACATATGAGCGTGGAAGAAGCGGAGAATAAAAAACTTCTTCACATAATAGAAGAAAAAATAGATACATCTTATATAGAAAAGGTAAAAAACCTGGTGATAAGGAAAGAATTTGTGCATTACCATGCAAAGGAGCTAAAGGTAATATACACTCCTCTTCATGGAACTGGAAATATTCCAGTGAGAAGAACTTTAAAGGAGCTTGGATATGAGAATGTGTTTGTGGTTAAGGAACAGGAAAAACCAGATGGAAATTTTCCCACTGCAGCATATCCAAATCCAGAGGATCCAAAAGTGTTTCATCTTGCCTTAAACATGGCAAAAAATATAAAACCAGATATAATATTCGGAACGGATCCGGATTGCGATAGACTGGGTGTAGTGGTAAAGGATGTTCAGGGCGAATACAAAGTACTTACGGGAAATCAGGTTGGAGTGCTCTTGACGCATTATATTCTAATGTCTTTGAAAGAGTTTAATAGGTTGCCTGAAAATGGTGAAATAGTTAAGACAATAGTTACTACGGAAATGGCAGCTGAGGTAGCTGAGGATTATAAAATAGGTGTGACAGATGTACTTACCGGGTTTAAATATATAGGAGAAAAGATAAAGGAATTTGAAGAAAAAGGAGATAAAAAATTTATATTTGGCTTTGAAGAAAGCTATGGATATCTGTCTGGAGATTTTGTGAGAGATAAAGATGCAGTAATTGCTTCTACTTTAGTATGTGAAATGACTTTGTATTATAAGATGAAAGGCAAGAGCCTTTATGAAGCACTAATGGATCTTTATAAAAAATACGGTTTTTATAGAGAAAAATTAATTTCTATAGAACTTGAAGGGAAAAAGGGACATGAGGAAATTGAGACAATACTACATTGCTTGAGACATTCTATGAAAAGGACGCTGGGGAATGTGAAAATAATTAAAAAATTGGATTATAAATTAGGCGTTGAAAAAGATCTGGTGAACATAAGGGAGAAGATCATAAAATTGCCTAAATCAAATGTACTTAAATTTATTATGGAGGATAAGTCCGGGTTTGTAGTAAGACCGTCAGGAACAGAACCTAAAATAAAAATATATCTTTCTGTAATAGGCAGTAGTTTAAAAGACTCTCAGGATAAAATGGAATCTTTTAAAAAAAATGTTATGGATATAATTAGAAATGCAAATTGCTGATAAGTGATGTAGGTGATAAGGTTTATGGATATAAAATCGTATTTTGCAGAGAAGTTGTCTGAACTTCTATTTTTAGAAGTTGATAAAAAAAATGTTGAAAAAATATTTGGAGTCAAGATTTCAGAAAATATATATTTGCCAGTGAGCTCTAAATATATAGTAAATAATATTAAATCAAAAAGAAATATGGATGAAATACCGGTAGGTTATTTTATTGAAGGAATGTTCTATGTATTGGGAGCAGATGTAAAGTTTAAGTTTGGCAAATATTATAAGAATATATTGAAAAGTGATGAAAACAATAGTAAATTCATAAAAGGCATAATTGCAAAAAATATTAAAAATAAAAACTATGAGGATGCTTATGTAATTTTAAAGGGATTATCTATTTTAGAAGATACCAGGGAGATATATGACAAACTCATAATTATGGTAGATGAAATTAGAAAAAAAAATAATATGTATGAAGAAGAGGAATTAGAAATTTTGGAAAAAGCCGAGCTTAAAGAAAATTATGCACTTCCCTATTTTTATGAAGCCATTATAAAAAAGGAAAATGGAGATTATGAAGGAGCATTATTTTGTATAAACAACTATATAAAAAAAGGTGGAGAAGAGACTTTAGAAGTAACGGATCTGAAGCAGTGGTTAATATCCATTGTGAATTATGACAGGGGAAAAGAGCTTTTGGAGAATGAACCTGCAGATCCAACAAAAGCTTTAAAACTTTTAATACCACTTATGGATACATTAGGTGATAATGCTCTGCTATATTATTATATTGCCGTTGCCTATAGAATGCTGGAAAACTATGAAAAAGCGATTTATTATCTAAATGAAGCTCTGAATATAGATAGCAGTATAGTAGAAATTGTAAATGAAATGGGAATAAATTATGCTTCTATCGGAGAATATGAAACTTCTATAGCTTATCTGAGAAAAGCTTTTGAAGCTACTAAATCTGTAGAAATATGTACAAATCTCATAATGTGCTATTTAAATTCTGGAGATTTAAAGGATGCAAAAATCCATCTGGAAATTGCAAAAAAATTAAATCCCAAAGATGAAGTGGTAGTTCAATTGGACAATATAATTAAAGGTATATCTAAGAGCTAGAAAAATCACTTGATGGGAAAGGAGATTTTACAGTGAATGTAAAAAAAGCCATAATACCGGCAGCAGGACTGGGAACACGATTTTTACCTGCCACAAAGGCTCAGCCCAAGGAAATGCTCCCTATAGTGGATAAACCTACTATACAATACATTATAGAGGAAGCAGTAGCGTCGGGTATAGAAGAGATACTTATAATAACAGGAAGAAATAAAAGAGCAATAGAGGATCACTTTGATAAATCGGTAGAATTGGAAAAAGAACTGGAATGCAAGGGAAAAGATGAACTTTTGAAAATGGTAAGGGATATATCAAATATGGCAGATATCTACTATATAAGACAAAAAGAGCCTAAGGGGTTGGGGCATGCAATAAGCTGTGCCAGAACTTTTGTGGGGAATCAGCCTTTTGCGGTAATGCTGGGTGATGACGTGGTGGATAGCCAGGTTCCCTGCCTAAAACAACTTATAGATTGTTATAATGAGTATAAAACTTCAATTATAGGAGTTCAGGAAGTAGCTAAAAGTGAAGTTTATAAGTACGGTATAGTGAAAGGCATGTATATAGAAAACAGAGTATATAAAGTTAAGGATTTAATAGAAAAACCCAAGGTAGAAGAAGCTCCTTCTAATATAGGTATACTCGGCAGATATATAATAACTCCTTATATATTTGAAATATTGGATAATACTGTTCCAGGAAAAGGAGGGGAAATTCAACTTACAGATGCTTTAAGAACACTTGCTAAAAATGAAGCTATGTATGCGTACAATTTTGAAGGAAGAAGATATGATGTAGGTGACAAGCTTGGATTTCTTCAGGCTACAGTAGAATATGCACTAAAGAGAGAAGAACTAAAAATACCTTTTATGAAATATCTTTTAAATTTAAAAGAACAGGAACTGTTTAAAAATGTACATGATGAATTAACTAAAAAGTAGATGCTTACACCTATAACATAATTATACAAAAGCTGCGGAATTAAAAAATGTGTTGAATAATTTCGTTTATGATGTAAAATAGATAAAGAGAGTTTTTATAGGAAACTCTTACAATGATCTTAGGAAGTGTTGAAATGCAGAAAGATAAAAAACTTATAATATACGATATATTTTTCCTAATAATCTCACTTTATTTTGCTCTATTACTTAAGTTCGATTTTAACATACCATCGGAATATATGATATTTTTAAAACTTTCCGTTATTCCTGTGGTAGTTATAACTTTGTTATTAAATAAAATATTCAATTTATACAACAGTATATGGAAGTATGCGTCCGTGGAGGAACTTGTTTCCATTGTGTATTCTGTGTCACTGGCCAATCTTATATTTATAATTTACAGTTATCTTATAAATTATAAATTTCTTGAAAACAGGTATTATAGATTTCCATATACAGTGCATATAATCTTCTGGATATTATCAGTACTTGCATTGGGTGGAATAAGGTTTATATATAGAGTATCGGAAGACAGGAACACAGGAGAATATAAAAAAAGAAAAAGCAAAAGATTGCTTATAGTTGGAGCAGGAGATGCTTCAGCCATGCTTATAAAAGAAATAAAAAAACATAAAAATTTTAATTATAATATAATCGGGCTTATAGATGATGACAAATCAAAAAAGAGAAAAATGATAAATGGAATAAGGGTCTTAGGTGGAAGAGATCAGATTCAAAAGATATGCATGGAAGCAAATATAGAGGAAATAATAATAGCAATGCCTTCTGCAGATATTAAAACTAAAAGGAAAATTATAAATATATGTAAGAGTACAAAATGCAAACTTAAAACTTTACCGGGAATATATGAAATGATAGATGGAAATGTGAACATTTCAAAGATTAGAGATGTAAATATTGAAGATTTACTTGGTAGGGAAGAGGTAAAGTTAAATAATGAAAATATAAGCAAATACATAAAAGACAAGATTATACTTGTAACAGGCGGCGGAGGATCCATTGGTTCCGAACTCTGTAGGCAGATAGCTAGATTTGAACCAAAACAGCTTTTAATACTCGATATATATGAAAATAATGTTTACGATGTCCAAATGGAATTGAACTATAAATATCCTGAATTAAATAAAAAAATAATTATAGGTTCTATAAGGGATGTGGAGAGACTTTCAGATATATTTGATAGATATAAACCCCAGGTGGTTTTTCATGCGGCTGCCCATAAACATGTACCACTTATGGAAAGCAATCCTGCAGAGGCAGTTAAAAATAATATAATTGGAACTTATAATGTACTTAAATGCTGTGACAAATTTAAAGTAGAGAAATTTGTTCAGATAAGTACTGATAAGGCGGTTAATCCAACCAATGTCATGGGGGCTTCTAAAAGATTTTGTGAAATTATGGTTCAGGCTTTTGATGAAGCCAGTAAAACTGAATACGTAGCTGTAAGATTTGGAAATGTTTTGGGAAGCAATGGTTCCGTAATTCCACTATTTAAAAAGCAGATAGCTCATGGAGGACCTGTAACTGTAACCCATCCTGAAATAAATAGATTTTTTATGACAATACCTGAAGCTGCACAGCTTGTCATTCAGGCAGGTGCTATAGCTCATGGTGGAGAAATTTTTGTATTAGACATGGGTAAGCCTGTAAAAATAGTGGATTTAGCTAAAGATCTTATAACACTATCTGGATATGAACCAGATGTGGATATAAAAATAAAATATACGGGACTTAGACCGGGAGAAAAATTGTATGAAGAACTGCTTATGAACGAAGTAGCTTTAACTTCCACAGAACATGATAAGATATTTGTTGAAAAGCCAAATAAAATAGACATAAATTTTGTAGAAGAATCCATAGATGAGTTTAAAAAAGTAGTAAATAGTGATAAGGAACAGATAATTGGAGTTATAGAAAAAAAAGTACCAACTTATAAAAGAAAAAAATATCAAAAGGATGAATAAGACCATGAAGAATGTGCTAGTTATTTCCCATATGTATCCTTCACCTTTTAACAGTGTTTTAGGTATTTTCGTTCATAAACAGGTGCAGAAGCTTATAAGTGAAGGATGTAAGGTAAAGGTAGTATGCCCAGTGCCTTATGTCCCAGCTTTTTTAGGTATAATAAAAAAATATAAATCGTATATTGATATTCCATCCACAACGGTGCTTGATGGTGTAGAAGTTTTTTATCCCAGGTATATTGAATTTCCCAGGGGAATTTTTTTGCAGTATTCAGGATTTTTTATGTATCTTGGTATAAAAAAAACCGTAAGTAAACTGTATAAAAATTTTAAATTTAATGTCATACATGCGCATACGGCAATACCTGTTGGGTTTTCAAGTATGCTTCTTGACAAAAAATATAAGGTGCCTTTTGTGGTAACCATTCATGGTCAGGATTTTCAGTACACTATAAAAAAGAACAACAGGTGCAGAAAAAATGTGTTTAAGGTTTTAAAAGGTGCGAATAAAATAATAACTGTCAGCAATAAATTGAGAAATGTAATAACGCAAGGATATCTTTTAGATAAGACCGTAGTTATAAATAATGGAATTAATCCAGAGGAATATATAATAGATGAGCAGATTGAACTTCAGGGAGAATATGTAATGATCAGTGTTTCGGCTTTAATTAAGACAAAAGGTATAGATCTCAACATAAAAGCCCTATCCAAACTTGTAAAAAAATATCCTACTATTAAATATTACATAATTGGTGATGGAGAGGAAAGCAAAAATTTAAAAAAATTAGTAGAAACATTGAATTTAAATAAAAACGTAATTTTTTTAGGAAAATTGCCACATTCTGAAGTAATAAAATACATGTCTTCAAAATGTGATGTTTTTTCACTCCCAAGCTGGCAGGAGGGATTTGGCATAGTATATATAGAAGCAATGAACAGTGGCATACCTGTTATTGGAATTAAAGGACAGGGTATAGAAGATGTCATAAAGGACAGAAAAAATGGTTTTTTGGCTAAGCCACATGATGTAGATGATTTGGCAAATATTATTGATTATATATTAAGTCATAAAAGTGAGGCAAGAAAAGTCGGATTGAATGGGGAGAACACTGTACTCAGTGAATTTACATGGCTTAGAAATGCACAGAAAACTATTGATATATATGATGAAATTATGAGGTGAGAAATTTTGAACATTGCTATGTTGCTTACAAATGGATTTGATCCTGATCCCAGGGTTTATAAAGAGGCGAAGTCCCTTACAAAAATTGGACATAAAATTACTATTTTATGTTGGGATAGAGATGGAACATATATAGATAAGCCTGAAGAAAATTTAGATGGCATAAAAATAGTAAGATTTTTTGGAGAAGCACAGTATGGTTCTGGCTATAAACAGGTTTTTAAATTTTTAAAATTTAAAAGGGAAGTTTATGATTATTTAAAGAATAAGGATTTTCAGGCACTTCACTGTCATGATTTTGACGGACTTTTTATAGGAACAGGTATAAATAAAAAGCTTAAATTAAAACTCGTATATGATGAGCATGATCTTTTTTATATGTATTTTTATAATAGAACAGGTTTTG
Organism: Clostridium moutaii; assembly: GCF_041205085.1. NCBI lineage: Bacteria > Bacillati > Bacillota > Clostridia > Eubacteriales > Clostridiaceae > Clostridium > Clostridium moutaii. The sequence goes on along the minus strand of NZ_JBGEWD010000007.1, from coordinate 156,756 downwards.
TAAATAGATTTATTTACAATGCAATTATTTTAATGGAAAAGCACATGTTAAAAAGAGTAGATGTTCATATAGTTGTTACTCCCAAGATGAAGCAAGTTTACAGTAAAATAAGTAAGAGTATCTATATAGTGAACAATGCACCATATAAAAATTTATTTGGCAGCATAGAAAAAACACCCAGTGATAAACTTAGAATTGGCTTTATAGGATCAGTAAGATATTATGAGGAAATGAAGGCACTTATAGATGCTTCACAAAAATATAGCAAATCAGTGCAAATTATAATCTGTGGTAGAGGAATATGCTCTGAAGAACTTGCTGAATATTCAAAAAAGTTTTCAAATGTACATATACAAGGGGTATACCATATAAATGAACTTGAAAAACTATACAGGAATATTGATATAACCTATGCTTTTTATCCTGGAAGTACGGCAGCTATATCCATGCCCAATAAGTTTTTTGAAAGCATAATAACTGAAACTCCAATTATTGCAAATGTGGCAACTGAATTTGGTTTTGAAGTGAATAAAAATGATTTTGGATATGGAATAGATGGGTATAATTTAGAAAAACAATTGGAGGATATTATAGGAAAACTTGTAAACAATCCGGAGGAAAAGAAAAGAATAATTGGCAATATGACAAAATTAAAAAGCAATTATTTTTGGGAGACCAATGAGCCTAAATTAAGTAAAATATATTCAAGTTAATTATATATGTCTAAAAGGAGATTTGTATGTGTAATAAGAATTCTGTTTCAATAATAATCCCTGTATACAATGAAGAAAAACATATTGAGAAATGTGTTGAGTCTATAATGTCTCAAACTTATGAAAATATTATTGAAATATTGATACTTGATGGTATGTCTACGGATTCTACTAGAAGTATAATAAAAAAATTTAAGAATAAGAAAATAAGAATTTTGGATAATGAAAAAAGAATTCAATCTGCAGCACTCAATAAGGGGATAAAAATGGCAAAGGGTGATATAGTTGTAAGAGTAGATGCCCATGCACTTTATGACAGAAATTATGTAAGCCAGTGTGTAAGTACCTTAAACAAACTCAAGCCACAAAAAGTTGTAAATGTGGGGGGACCTACATATCTATTGACTTCAGAGTCCTATATAGAAAATTGCATAGTGTTTTTGCATGAAAGCAAATTTGGCATAGGTGTTGCCAAGTTCAGACAAAAAGATTATGAAGGATTTGTGGACACTGTATGGAACGGAGCATTTTGGAGATGGATATTTGATAAAATTGGTTCATACAATGAAAGTTTATATAGAAGTGAAGATAATGATTTAAATAGTAGAATATTAAAAGCGGGTTATAAGATATACCAAAGCAAAAATATAATATCCTATTATAAACCCAGGAGCAGTATAAAGAAAGTAATTTCTCAAAATTTTGAAAATGGTAAGGCAATAGGGGGATCACTTGTTAACAACAGGGAAATAGTTAGAATCAGGCACCTTGTTCCTCTCATATTTTTTCTCACTATAGTTGTATTTGGAATAACTTATAGATTGTTTTTTGTGAGTAAAATTATAGAAATTTTAGCATTGGGAAGTTATTTTGCAGTGGATATAGCAGAATGTATGAAGATAGGAATAAAAAATGGGATAAAATATATGCCATGCATGTTTATACTTTTCTTTTTGCTCCATATAGTTTATGGAATAGGAACTATATGTGGATTTTTTGAATTGCTTTTTAACAGAAATTTGAAATAGAAATATAAATAAACAATGAATAGGAGGTCTCTGGATGATAGATGAAATTTACGACAGGCAAAGTAAAGGCGGAAAGATGTTGTCTGTTGCACTGTACTTATTTATAATAGCAGGGTTGACCATAGGCTACATATGCTCCATTAAGTATTATAAATCCTTTAATTTTATAATAAATTCGGGAATTTTAAAAAGAGGACTTATTATGCTTCCACTAGCTGTAGCTGTGGCTTATACAATTATATTTTTACTTCCCAATAGAATTAAGGGACTTACCAGTTTATATTGGCTTTTATTTTTAGTCTTAAGCATTACTCCACTTTTAGTGGTTTATACAATGAGTGGTCTTGGAGAAAGCAAGAATTCTGAAATACTTATATATACCATAACTGCAATTGCTATAATTGGAGTTATAATAGTAAATAAAATGGATTTTAAAATACCACAAATTACAATTAGCCCTAAGACTTTCTGGATATTTGTAATAGCATTTATGGTAATTGGTTATTCTTATTTAATATATAAATTGGGATTTCCCACTAATATATTTGAATCTTTTAAAGATGTATATGCAGTAAGACTTAATTACAGAAATGAAGCTGGGAGATTTGTAGATTATTTTGTTCAATGGCTTGGAAATATAATAAATCCTTTTATACTTGCATTTTTAATATATAAGAAAAAATATAAACTTGTATTTATACCATTTATATTACAGATTATTTTATATGGTTATGCTGCGTATAAAAGTCAATTTGCAGTATTGATTTTGGCACCGTTTTTTGGAATGATATTGAAATATGGTATAAAGAGAAGTTTTGTAGAAAAAATAATGGCACTTGCCGTAGTACTTGGACTTGTTGCTCTTTACTTAAAAAAATTGTCCATATATCTTCTTGTAATAATAAGGATATTCTTATGGCCTTCACTTATAGCACTGGAATACTATGACTTCTTTTGGATGTATCCTAAAATGCTTTTATCGCAAAGTGTACTGGGTCATTTTTTCAAAAATATATACAACATGGATCCGAATTTCTATATGGCAACGGTGTATTATGGAAGACCTGACATGAGACTAAATGTAACCTGGTATGGGGATGCCTATATGAACTTTGGTATTGCCGGGGTAATTTTATTTTCCATATTGCTCTATTTTATAATGATAGTTATTAAATCTGTAGAAAATAAAAATATATTTTTAGTGGGTACAATTCTATTTGGAGGAATAATGTCATTGTTTAATGGACCTATACTCACTACACTGCTTACAAATGGGCTTGGAATCGGACTTGTTTTAGCCTACTTGATGCCTAAAAAATTATAACATTTTTTATTTGCGGAGGTATAAGATGATAAAAAAATATTATAAGGATATGGATATAGCCAGGGGAATAGGTATATTTTTAGTAGTTCTTGGACACTCTTTTCCTGATTCACAGTTTAATAACAGTGCTTTTTATGCATACATATATAAACTTATATATTCATTTCACATGCCGTTTTTTTTCATTATATCGGGTTTCTTTGCCTACAAAATATATGAAATAAAAAGCTTAAAAAATTATAGGTATTATATATATAAAAAATTGAAGAGACTGATGGTTCCGTATTTGACAGTATCATTGGTAGCAGTTCCCATAAAATTGTATATGAACAATTTTGCTGCAAGACCTGTGAAATTAAATGGTCTCATAACAAATATATTATTGTACCCGCTTGATATTCCAATACAGTATTTTTGGTTTATCTATACACTGTTTTTTATATTTGCAGTGGCTCCTGTTTTTAATAAACTGCCGGTAACTTTTACATTGGCAATAGCCTTGGTTTTAAACTTACTATTTACAAAACAAATAGGATTATTTTATGTATATGGGATAATACATTATCTATTTTATTTTTTCGTTGGAATTTATTTAAAAATTACATATGACAGGTGGAAAAATATTAAGGGTAAATATGTTATAGTTTTATTGTTTTCGGTATTTCTTGTAGTTATCAATATATTTGTTGTAAAAAGAGAGGTATATCCTTATTATAATTTGCTTACAGCTCTTGTAGGCAGTAGCATATTTTTACTCGTATCACAGCTCATAGTCAATTCTTCAACTGGGGAGTTATTTAGAAAAATAGGAAAATACAGCTATGATATATATTTATTGTCCTGGTTTTTTCAAACAGGAGCCAGAGTTGTATTCTATCAGATTTTTAAACTGAACTACAATATGGTAATTGTAATAATGCTTTTTATAGGGTTTATGCCAATATTCATGTCCAAATGGATATTTAATAAAAGGCCCATGCTTGGAAAAATATTTTTAGGACATAAATGAATTGCTATTTTCAAGTAAAAGTTCATCGATTTTATTTCATTGTATATAAAATTAATTAGTGATAAAATACTTAAAGTAAGCGCAGTTAATTATTTTGGAGGAAAACATGAAAAGCAATAAACTTGTAAAAGCTGCTGGTGTAGTGATGGCTATTTCAATGATAAGTAGGGTTATGGGCTTCGTAAGAGATGCTCTTATTGTCAGCGTATTTGGGGCGTCTGTAAGTTCGGATTCATATACCATGTCCCTTACAATACCTAATTTGATGTTTAATTTGTTTGGTCTTGCCATTACTACGACTTTTATTCCAATACTCAGTGAGTGCTATAGTAAAAATGGAAAAGAAGAAATGTTTAAATTTGCCAACTATATAATGAATATTTTAATGATCATATCCTTATTTTTATGTGTACTGGGATGGATATTTACTAAAGATATAGTAAATGTTATTGCGAATTTTACAGGAGAACGATATAATTTAACTGTATTTTTGACAAAAATAAGCATGATAAATATACTTTTTTTGAGCTTAAATAGCGGATATACAGCAATTCTTCAAACTTTGGATGATTTTACAGCGCCAGCACTAGTTGGAATAATAATGAATGTACCTATAATATTGTACATATTGACAGGAACACATTATGGGATAATAGGGCTTGCAGCAGCTACTATGATTGGAAACGGACTGCAGATAATAATACAAATTCCTTGGCTTATAAAAAACAAATATAAATACAGCTTTAAAATAGACTTCAGAGACCCTAAAATAAAAAAGATGTTGTCTTTAATTGCGCCGGTTATCATTGGAACAGGTGTGAACCAAGTTAATGAGGTTGTTCAAAAAAGAATGGCGGGAAGTCTTGCAATTGGAAGCATAGTGGCACTTGATTATGCAAATAAGTTGAATATGCTTGTGTATTTTACCTTTGCCTCTGCCATAGTGACAGTTATTTTTCCGTCACTATCCAGGGATGGAAGCGTCAAAAATTTTGATAATTTTAAAGCTCATATAAGCTCAGCTGTAAACAATATAAATATTATAGTGATTCCAGCTGTTGTAGGCCTTTTGGTACTTAGGGTTCCTATAATAAGCGCACTTTTTATGCATGGCGCATTTAATAAGTCAGCAGTTGATATGACAGCAGAAGCTCTTTTTTTCCTAGTGTCTGGATTGGTGTTTTGGGGTATAAGAGATGTATTTAACAGATCCTTTTATGCGCTGCAGGATACAACCACACCTATGATAAATGGAGCTATAGGTGTAGGAGTAAATATAGTAATGAGCATTGTACTTGTAAAAAAAATGGGTATAGGCGGTTTGACACTTGCAACTACCATTTCTGCTTTTGTAAGCTGTGTTCTTTTGGTCAAAGACCTTAGAAAAAAGGTGGGCAGTGTAAATGGATTTAATATGTTCGTGGTAGGAAGCAAAATAATGGCTGCGGCGTCAACTATGGGATTTTTTATATTTTTAATAAATAGCTATCTGGGTAGGTTTCTCATAGGATTTAAAGGACAGTTAATAATAATATTGATTTCCATAATTGTCGGTATAGGAGTTTATATTGTAATGCTGTTATTGTTAAAAGTAAGTGAAATTACAAATATAATAAACTTAATTAAAAGCAAATTTAAGAGATAGATGGTTTTATAGATTAATGTGGTGAAAAGGAGAATAAAGTTCTAATGAAGAAATTTTGTAAACTCATAACTGCACTTTTAGTATTTATGATTTTTTCAACAGGATGTACAGATATTGCAGGAAGACACAATAAGGAAATAATAATCTGGTCCCATTTTACAGATCCTGAAATAACTCAACTGAGAGTTCTTGCAGATAAGTGGTCAAAAACTTCAGGGTATAAGGTGATAATTCATTCAGATAAAGGCGACAATAGGGCATACATCGAGGCATCTTATAGAAACATGGAACCGGATATAGAATTTGGAGTATCCCATGATAGAATGGAAAAACTACATAGTGAAAATCTTTTGGCTAAAGTGCCGGATAATTTAATAGATAAAAATAAATATATACCTTCAGCTCTGGAAACTGTTTCTTTTGGAAATAAAATGTACGGCATACCATTATCTATAGAAACCTATGGATTGTATTATAATAAAAATAAAGTGAAAAATTTGCCTAAAACCTGGCAGGAATTGATTTCTATGGGACAAAAACAGGGATTTCAATATGATATAAACAATTTTTATTTGAGTTTTCCCATATTAGATGCCAATGGAGCCTATATTTTCAAAAAGGAAGATGGTAAATACAATGTAAAGGACATAGGGCTTAATAATGAATCTGCAATTAAAGGATATTCCATGATTCAAGATATGGTTCAGAAATATAAGTTGATGCCGGAAAACATAGACAGCATAACGGCAAGAAATAATTTTAAAAATGGAAAGACAAGTTTTTATATAAGTGGTTCCTGGGATTTACAGGAACTTGATGAATCAGGGCTTAATTATTCCGTAGTCCCTTTTCCAAAATATAATGGAAAGCAGATGATGTCTTTTGTAACAGCTCAGGTAGCTTATGTAAGTCCTAAATCCGAGTATCAAAGTGAAGATTGGAGTTTGATAAAATATCTTACAGATAATTCCAGTGAGCCTCTTTTTAAGATAACAGGAAGAATTCCTCCTTTTAAGGTGGATTATAATATAAAAGAAGTTAAAAATGATGAAAAAGCAAAAACTTTCGTCAGGCAATCGGAGTATGGAGAGATATTGCCTAATGTGACTGAAATACAGGCTCTCCAAAATACAAACAAAATAATGATGGATTTAACTTCAGGTAAAATAACTCCAAAGGAATGCGGACAAAAAATAGAAAAGGATATACTGGATTTTATTGCAAAAGAAAAACAGTAAAAAACATCGGGGTGACAAAGGAAAAATGATGTATTATAATGAAAAACGTTGAGTAAGTTAATCTAGGAGGTAAAAATATGTCGCAGTTGAAAGACGAATTAATAGAAAAACTTGAAAATAGAAAAGCTAGGCTGGGAGTAGTAGGATTAGGTTATGTGGGACTTCCGCTTGCTGTAGAAAAGGCTAAAGCAGGATATAAGGTTATAGGATTTGATGTTCAAGATAAAAAAGTTGAATCAGTAAATAAAGGAATCAATTATATAGGAGATATAGTGGATTCAGATTTAGAAAAGTTGGTAAAAGAAGGCAAACTGAAAGCTACTATGGACTTTAGCTTTGTTAAAGATGTAGATGCTGTTTCCATATGCGTTCCAACTCCTCTGGATTTATATAAGCAACCTGATATATCCTATGTGGTGGATTCCACTAAAAGTGTTGCAAAATATCTTCATAGGGGAATGCTTGTAGTGCTTGAAAGTACAACTTACCCGGGTACTACGGAGGAAGTGCTAAAGCCAATACTTGAAAAAAGCGGATTGAAATGCGGGGAGGATTTTTTTCTTGCATTTTCACCGGAAAGAGTAGATCCCGGCAATAAGTATTATAAGACAAAAAATACTCCAAAGGTAGTAGGAGGGTGCACTCCTGAATGTACGGATGTTGCAGCGACTCTTTACAGAAATATACTTGAAAGCGAAATATACACGGTATCTTGTCCTGCAGCGGCAGAAATGGAGAAGATACTTGAAAATACATTTAGAAACATAAATATAGGTCTTGCCAATGAAATGGCCGTACTTTGCAAAAGGATGGGCATAGATATATGGGAAGTAATAGACGCGGCAAAAACCAAGCCTTATGGTTTTATGGCATTTTATCCTGGACCAGGACTGGGAGGGCATTGTATACCCCTTGATCCATTTTATCTTTCATGGAAGGCAAAAGAATATGATTATCATACAAAATTAATAGAGACCTCTGGAGAAATAAATGATTTCATGCCTGAATTTGTAGTTGATAATGCCATGAAGCTTTTAAATGGGCATAAGAAGGCAATGAACGGAGCAAAGGTACTTCTTCTTGGAGTAGCTTATAAGAAGGATATAGATGATTTAAGGGAGTCACCAGCTCTCAAGGTTATAGAACATCTGGAGAAAAATGGAGCAAAAGTGGTTGTGGATGATCCTTTTATTCCTGAATTTAAGCATGGTGGAAAAGTGTACCATACGGTGAATTGGAAAAATGAAATTGATGATTCTGATATAGTAATTATAACTACGGATCATAGCTGTTATGATTATGAAACCATAGTTGACAGAGCTAAGATAGTTTATGATACAAGAAATGCCACTAAAGGAGTAAAAAACAATAGAGATAAAATTCATAAATTGTAATTCAGATTAATTATTTATAAGAGGTGTTTTTATGAAAAAATTAAAGTTTGCCATTATAGGATGCGGCAGAATTTCCTATAAGCATATTGAAGCTCTGGCAGCCAATAAAGAGGAAGCAATTTTAACAGCAGTATGTGATGTGATTAGTGAGAAAGCCGAAAAAAGAAAAAGCGAGTATATAGATAAAGCAGGGAAAACTGGTGAGATAGCAGTTTACACTGATTATAAAAAAATGCTCAAGGAACAGGATATAGATATAGTCACTATAGCTACTGAAAGTGGATATCATCCTGAAATAGCCATTTACTGCATGAATAATAAAAAGCATGTCGTATGCGAAAAACCTATGGCACTTTCAATAAAAGATGCTGATGCCATGATAGAGTCTTCCGAAAAAAACAACGTAAAATTATGCATATGTCATCAAAATAGATTTAACAAACCAGTGAGACAGCTTAGATCTGCCATTGAAGAAAACAGGTTTGGAAAACTGATAAATGGTACAGCCAGAATTCTATGGAGCAGAAATATGGGATACTATGAGCAGGCTCCTTGGCGTGGAACCTGGAAGCTTGATGGTGGTACCCTGATGAATCAATGTATACATGATATAGATTTGCTTCAGTGGATGATGGGTGGAGAAATTGACAGTGTTTATGCACAGTGCGATACTTTTATAAGAGATATAGAGGCTGAGGATTTTGGAGCAGTTATAATAAGGTTCAAAAATGGTTCCATAGGTATAGTTGAGGGAAGTGCCTGTGTTTATCCTAAAAATCTAGAAGAAACTTTAAATATATTTGGAGAGAAGGGTACTGTCTGCATAGGAGGACTTGCGGTAAATAAAATAGAAACCTGGAAGTTCGAGGATCACAGAGATATAGATGATGAAATATTAAAATCCCAGGAAGGTGATCCTGACACTGTATATGGTTTTGGACATATACCTCTTTTTAAGAATATGATAGATGCCGTAAATAGCAATACAAAACCTCTCATAGATGGAAGAGAAGGTAAAAAAGGAATGTCTATAATATTGGCGGCATATAAATCAAGACTTACAGGCATGCCTGTTAAATTTCCTATGGGGGATTTTTCCACCATGGATATGACTGGGATCAAGAAAATAAATAATTAGCAGTACGAATTGAGAATGGAAAAGTTTCATTCTCAATTCTTAAATATGTGTGAGTAGACGAGGAGAGTTGATATGTGTAACAAGTATATATCTGATACTGCAAAGGTTGGCAATAACGTAGCTATTGGAAAATTTGTAGTTATAGAAGATGATGTTGTATTAGGTGACAATTGTATGATAGGCCATAATGTAGTCATCCATAGTGGTTGTAAAATAGAGGATAATGTTAGAATAGATGACAATACCGTAATAGGCAAAGAGCCTATGAGATCAGTAAACAGTATATTTAAAGATGATAAAAAGTTTGAACCTACTTTAATAAAAAATGGATGCTTGATAGGTGCAGGAGTTATAATTTATTGTGGGTGCACTGTAGGAGAAAATGTACTTGTTGCTGATTTGGCAACGGTGAGGGAAAATGTGGCTATAGGAAGTAAAACCATAATAGGGAGGGGAGCTGCAATAGAAAACTTCTCCAAGGTTGGTTCAAATTGCAAAATTGAAACAAATGTATATATTACAGCTTACTCAGAAATCGAGGACAATGTATTTATTGCACCTGGAGTTGTAACTTCAAATGATAATTTTGCAGCTAGATCTAAAGAAAGATATAATCATTTTAAAGGTGTTACTGTTAAAAAAGGCGGCAGGATAGGTGCCCAGGCAACTATTCTACCGGGAAAGATTATAAATGAAGATGGTTTTGCAGCAGCAGGAAGTGTAGTTACAAAAGATGTGGAAAAAGAGACCATAGTTGCAGGAAATCCAGCTAAAAAATTTAGAAAAGTCCCAGAAGATCAGCTTCTTAAGAATCAATAGTAAATTTTATAGGAGGATATCCATGAAGATATTAACAGTTGTTGGGGCAAGGCCCCAATTTATTAAAGCTGCTGCCGTTTCAAATGTAATAAGAAAACATCATAAGGAAATATTGGTGCATACAGGACAGCATTATGATGAAAATATGTCTAAAATATTTTTTGAAGAATTGAATATACCTAAACCAGATTATAATTTAGGGGTGGGTTCCGGCAGACACGGAAGGCAGACGGGAACTATGCTTATAAAGCTTGAGGAGATATATGAGGTGGAAAAACCTGATTTTGTACTTGTATATGGTGATACCAATTCAACTTTGGCAGGAGCTCTGTGTGCCAGTAAACTCTTAATCCCAGTTGCACACGTAGAAGCAGGACTTAGAAGTTTCAACATGGAAATGCCTGAGGAACAAAATAGAGTTCTTACAGATCATATTTCAAACCTTTTATTTGTACCCACAGAATCAGCAGAAAAAAATTTAAAAGAAGAAGGAATAAAAAAAGGCGTTTATAATGTGGGAGATGTTATGTTTGATGCCATTTTAAATTTTAAAAAATTGGCAGAAAGTAAAAATGAAATCATGGAAAAGCTTAGTATTAAAGGTAAAGAATATATACTCACTACTATACACAGGGCTGAAAATACAAATCATATAGACAGATTAAAGAATATAGTAAATGCACTGAATAAATGTGGTAAAACCATTGTACTTCCACTTCATCCCAGAACTAAAAAGTATATGATGGACTATGGACTGGAGTTTAATGAAAATATAAAAGTTATAGAGCCTGTGGGATATCTGGAAATGATAAATCTTGAAATGAATTCCCAGAAAATAGTTACGGACAGTGGTGGAGTTCAAAAAGAAGCTTTCTTTATGAAAAAACCTTGTATAACCATGAGAGAGGAAACAGAGTGGGTTGAAACTGTAGAAAATGGCTGGAACAAGATAGTGGGAACTGACACAGAAAAAATACTGGATGGCATATTGAATTTTACACCTTTAAGTAAACAGAAAAATATATTTGGAGATGGAAATGCCTCAGGCAAAATATTGAAAGTACTTGATATGTAGCACCCTATAATTAGCGTGGAGGTGAGAATTTGTTTTTAGATAGAATTTTATATTTGTTTCTATGTGTTTATATAATAGGGCTTCCCAGTTTATCTGATACAGTTAAAATAGGAAGCATTGGATTTACAGATTGTATACTGGCATTTATCATGCTGGTTTATATGTTGAAAATTATTATTTCAGAAAAAACACGTTGTAGATTTATAGAGGGAATAAAAGATTTTTTTAAAAATTATTTAACTGTATTTATGAGTATATTTGCCATTATGATGCTTGTTTCAGTGAGTTACGCTTCAGAAAAAACACTTGCAATCAGTGAGAGTCTAAGGTTCATATCATATATCATATTGTTTTTTATGGTAAAATATGAATGGAATAAAAAGGAACTTTTAAATGGAATATTATATTCCTATATATGTTCTGCTTTTATAGTAGGTATCTATGGATTATATCAGCACTTTACAGGTTTTGGGCTAAGTAATGAATTTAAAAATTATGGATATGCAAAATTTAAAATAGCAGCTAATATGGATAATCCAAATAATCTGGCGGCTTTTTTGATAATCGCTATTTTTCCAATGATTATGCTGATCATATACGAAAGTAAAAAGATAAAAAAATGTTTCTATTTACTTTTGACATGTGTTATGTTTTTGGATTTGGCTTTTACAGGTTCCAGAAATGCCATTATTGGAGCTGCAGTTGGACTCATTGTCCTTGTGATTTTGTACAGTGCCAAATTTATCATACCCCTTTTGGCTGCAGGAGCCATATCCATGTTGGTGCCAGAATTGAGAGAGAGGATTATGGCTATAGATGATCCTGTCCAAAATCAGTCCAGAATATATTTATGGAGAATTGCACAGAAAATGATAAAGGATCATCCTGTATTTGGTGTGGGAAATGGAAATTATGTGAGCCTTTATGACAGATATGTTCAGATATATCCCCAATATAAATTTTATGGATACAGTAGATGGCCCAGTCATAATTCCTATTTGAAGGTAGAGAGTGAACTTGGAATTATAGGAGGAATATCTTTTGCTGGTATTATTATATCTTCTCTGGTAAAGGTTAAATCTTTTATTGATAATACAAAAAATAAATTTTATAAATATTTTTACACAGGTTTTTTTGCTTCCATGATAGCTTTCTATGTGATGAACTTATTTGACAATTTATTTTTTGTACCTAAGACCACTACATATTTCTGGCTTATTCTGGCTGTATCCCAGGGCATGATGTATAGAGAAAAGCATGAAAGTATATTTTTGAATATTTTTTAAAAGTAGGAGGTGACAGGTATTAAAGTATTGCAGATTATATCGGGAAATGATACAGGAGGCGGCGGAAACCATGTGTTAAATCTAAGTCTTTATTCAAAACACATGTTTGACTGTATTATAGGTACTATAGGTGGAGGCGGCCTCTATGATAAGAGTAGGGAGCTGAAGATAGATACAGTAAAATTCAAGAGAAGTGCAACTTACGACAGACATATATTGGAGTATATAAAGAAAAATCAGATTGATATTGTGAATTTTCACGGACCCAAAGCTTTTTTTATGCATTATTTTATAAAAAATAAAATAGAAATTCCTACAATAGCTACAGTACACAGTGATTTTAGAAAGGATTTCTTAAATAATAAAATTAAATATCTGCTTTTTACACCTCTAAGCCAAAGGGGATTGAGGAGTTTTAACAAATATATATGTGTGTCCAGTTATATAGAAAATATATTAAGTCATGAAAATTTTACAGGGAAAAAATTTAGAGTGAACAATGGAATTGATTTTAATGGAATTAACGTAAGAGAAAACAGGGAGTGTATAAGAGAAAAATATGGCATTTCCCAAGATGATTTTCTATATGTAAATGTGGCAAGGATGCATCCCATAAAAAATCAGATGTCACTTGTAGAAGCCTTTGGTATTATTAAGGATAAGGTTAAAAATGTAAAGCTACTTATAGTTGGAGACGGGTCAGAGGAGCTTAAATTGAGAAATATCATAATAGATTTAAAATTACAGGATCATGTAATACTTGCCGGATATAAAAAGAATGCTGTGGATTTTATAAATGCAGGAGATGTGGGAATATTGACATCTTTTAGTGAAGGGGGAGCACCTCCTATAACCCTACTTGAAAGTGCATCAGTAAAGAAACCTTTTATAGCTCCAGATACAGGTGATATAAGGGAAATTATGGATAAGGATTCTATATTTTTAGTGAATCCAAATTCTATAGAGGATATAGAGGATAAAATGAAGTTGGCTTATGATAAAAGAGAGTACATATCAAAAATGGGAGAAAAATTATATCATGTTTGTATGGAAAAGTTTTCAATAGATAATTTTTGCAGGCAGTACAATGAGATATATACTAAAATACTCTCCCAAAAATAGTTGGAGTGAAGAAAATGGCGGGAAAAAGAGTAATAAAGAGTTCCATTATAGTAATGCTTCTCATAGTAGGAGGTAAAGTTCTAGCACTTGTAAGGGATGCTCTTATAGCGGAAAAATTTGGAGCAACTTATATAACTGATATATATAATTTTTCACTAGGGCTTGTATATCTTTTAACTACTATAAGTTATGGATTGACTACAACTTTTATACCGCTTAATTCAGAACATATTGAAAAGAGCAGCAGTGAAAAAAGAAATAAATTTGTAAATAACATAATAACCGTGTCTACCTTTTTTACAATAATAATTACAGTTGTACTTATTATATTTTCAAAACAGATAATATATTTATTTGGACATGGATTTACATCCAATATATACATATTTAATCAATCGGTTGAAATAATTAGAATAATGTTGTTATCACTTGTATTTGTCACATTGCAAAGCGTAGTTACAGGAGTGCTGCAATCTCATAAAAAGTTTTATGAACCTGCCGCCATGGCATTGGTATCCAATCTGGTTTATATAATTTATTTGGTATTTTTGACTGCCAAATATGGAATAAAGGGATTTGCAGTAGCTACTGTAATAGGTTTTTTTGTTCAGTTTGCCATAAACCTCCCAAGATACAGGAAACTTGGATACAGGTATAAATTTGTAATGAATTTAAAAGATAGTGATGCACTTTCCATGTTTAAATTAATGATACCTATAGTCATAAGTACTTCAGTAGTTCAGTTGAATTTATTTATAAATAGGTCTTTTGCAAACAATATATACTTTGGTGCAGTTACAGTTCTGGATTATTCAAATAAGGTAAATACCCTGGCCTATGAAGTATTTGCCATAGGCATTGCCATGATTGTATATCCAACCCTTTCAGAGCTGGCAGTTAAAAAGGATATTTTAAAGTACAAGAAAGCTCTTGTAAATTCTATAAACATAATAATGATAATTATGATACCTGCAGCAGTTGCCATAGGAGTTTTAAGACATCCGCTTATAAATGTAATTTTTAGGCGTGGGGCTTTTAGTCTGGAAGCTTCAAATTTGACCTCCAGTGCACTTTTATTTTACTGTCCTGCAATGATTGCCTATGGAATAAGGGATATATTGAATAAAGCTTTTTATTCCATTAAAGATGCAAAGACACCTATGGTGAATAGTTTTGTGGGAATAATTATAAACATAATTATAAATTTTGTCTTGATAAAGTACATGAAAGTTTCAGGGCTGGCGTTAGCTACTACAATTTCTGCAATTATAACTACAATACTTATGATGATAGGTTTGAATAAAAAATTGAATGGAATGAACATAGGAAAGCTTTTTTTCAGTTTCTTAAAAATTGCTCTTTCTTCAGCAGCTATGGGAGTATGTATATATGCTGTAAACTATATCTGCATGAGTAACACTGCTTCTTTTATGAAAGGCAGTATGATTTCTATTCTAGTTTCATTTATACTGGGAGGTACAGTTTATCTCATATGCCTGTATTTTGCAAAGATTGAAGAGTATGAATATCTAATAAGAATAGTTAAAAATAAAATTGCAGTATAGTATTTATTTTGAGTAAAGAAGGTGGCAGATATTATTAAAAAACGTATTTTGGGTATGGATGTAATAAGGGCCTTTTCAATACTTGCAGTTATAGCATTGCATGTTTCGGCAACTGTACTTTACAGATGCACGCCTTATTCTGCCACTTATAATGCATCATTTATACTAAATCAGCTTTCCAGGTTTTGTGTTCCAGCTTTTATAGTTATTTCAGGAATGGGACTTACCGTAAATTATAAAAAAGGTGGAAGTTATTCGGAATACATAGTGAAAAGATTTTTAAGGGTAGTGCCTCAGTACATACTTTGGTGTGCACTTTACATATTGATAATAACCAAAGATTTTAATATACATGAGGATATCAATAACATAATTTATGGAAATATATTTTATCATTTTTATTATGTACCATTGATAATTGAATTTTATATCATATTTCCATTTGTATATAAATTCATGAATAAAAGATGGTGGGTTTTGCTTAGTTTTACAGTTACAATTTTTTTCCTGATGTATACATATTATTTTAAAATTGTTTCTCCAGAGGAATGGTTTTGGGATAAAAAAAACCTGTTGTACTGGCTTTTTTATTTTTCGCTTGGAGGTTATATAGGTAAAAATATTGATAATATTTCTGAGAGATTAAATAATCACAGGGTTCTGGTATCTGTATTTTTTTTGATCACAGTTTTTATGGCTATATACGGTTTCATATCGGGCAATCAATTTAGAGGAAATGTAGACTATGTGACTACTTTTCAGAGGCCTGTTATACTTTTCTATTCTACAGCATTTATACTTTTTGTATTTAGTTTTAAGTTTAAAGGTGGATTTATTATGAAGATCATAAGATATATATCGGATATATCTTATGATATATACTTGGTTCAAGCAGGAATATTATATCTTTATACCCAGTACTACCTGAATAAATACATTCATGCAGATAATTTGAGTTTTGAAATGAGTGCCTTTTTAATCACTGTTTTTAGTTCTATTGTTTTAACTAAAGTAAAAAAGGTTTTATAGTAAAAAACATATATGATATAATAATTAAAAATATAAGAGAGTAGGTGAACTTGCGAAATCATGCAAGCAGATGAAATAGAAATAGATGTTGGAGAAGATATAAGAAATAAGGCAGTGCAATTTTTTTTCAAAAGAGTTTTTGATTTTATACTTTCTGCACTAGGGATAATATTATTGAGTGTTGTATTTATTATACTTGCTATATGGATTAAATTAGACTCCGAGGGTCCTGCTATTTTTAAGCAAGTCAGGGTAGGCAAGGATGGAAAAAACTTTACAATATATAAATTTAGAACAA
The DNA here is from genome assembly GCF_041205085.1 of Clostridium moutaii. Classification (NCBI taxonomy): domain Bacteria; kingdom Bacillati; phylum Bacillota; class Clostridia; order Eubacteriales; family Clostridiaceae; genus Clostridium; species Clostridium moutaii. Next base: position 140,073 of record NZ_JBGEWD010000007.1, on the reverse strand, counting down.
TGGTGGTGAATGCAGAAAAAAAGCATACACTGGACATTGATCCCCATAATTTAGAAAATTTTGTATTTCAAAGTAGAAGTGATAACAGGGTTACCAAGTCGGGAGCTTTTTTGAGAAAAACAAGTTTGGATGAAATACCCCAGCTTTTTAATGTATTGATAGGAAACATGAGTTTAGTGGGACCGAGACCGGAAATACCGGAAGTGGTTAAATTATACCCTAAAGCGTATAGCCAGAGACTGCTGGTTACTCCAGGTATAACAGGTCTTGCCCAGGTAAGTGGAAGAGGAGAAATAGAGCTTGGTAAAACTATTCACTATGATTTAACTTATATAAAACAATTTTCTCTTTTTATGGATATCAAAATTTTATTTAAAACAATTTTTTCTGTGTTTAAAAGTGAAGGTGCATTTTAAATGTTTACTAAGTTGTTGGAGTACAATATATTTAATGGAAGTAAAATAGAATTCATGAAATATATAGATAAATTTTCAAAGATAAATATAGTATCAGGTAATCCTGAAGTATTGTACAACGGGCTTGACAGTGATTTGTTGTTAAAAAGTTTTACAGACAGCAATACTGTAATAATTCCAGATGGAGTAGGAACTCTTTTAGCTTCTAAAATTGTAGGTATGCCTGTAAAAGAAAAAATAGCCGGCATTGAGGTTATGGAAGAGATAATAAAAAAATGTACAGAAGAAGGCAAGTCAATATATTTACTTGGAGCTAAACAGGATGTTTTGGATATGTGTAAAGGAAATTTAAAAAAAAGATATCCTCTTTTAAAAATATCCGGAAGTCACAATGGTTACTTTGATTTAAATAATTGTGACAGTATAATTTCTGACATAAAGTTCAGCAATCCCTATGCAATATTTGTAGCTATGGGGGCTCCAAAGCAGGATATTTTTATATCACAGAATATGAATAAGCTGCCCTGCAGTATATTCATGGGCGTAGGAGGAAGCTTTGATGTATTTGCAGGCAAGGTAAGAAGGGCACCAAAGTGGATGATAGGTCTGGGGCTTGAATGGCTTTATAGGGTTATTGCAGAACCTTCCAGGATAAAAAGGCTGGTGTCCATACCTAAATTCTTATTAAAAGTCATGACTTTTAATAAAACATGATTTAAAGCTGATTAAAATTTTAATCAGCTTTAAATCATGTTTTATTAAAAGTCATGACTTTTATTAAAACATGATTTAAAGCTGATTAAAATTTTAATCAGCTTTAAATCATGTAAGTTACTAAATCTTATTTTCCAATATATCTCTGAAGTTAATGTCTTCCAGCTCTTTAATTAGTCTGTTTTGTACTTTTAAAAGCGAGTTATGTATATCACAGTGACCATTTCTATTTGCAGTACAATGCCCGGGGTCGTACAGGCATCTGTTTAAATAAATGGGACCATCTATAGCTTCAATTATACTTCTTAAATTTATTTCTTCAGGCATATGATTTAATGCATAGCCACCATTAACCCCCCTATAGGATTTAATTATACCTGATTGGGTCAACTTCCCTAAAAGTTTAAGAAGAAATCTAAGCGGTATCTTTTCATCTTTAGCTATGGATTTAGCTTCAATTTTTTTGCCATAGCCTAATTTTGACAAATAAAGTATAACTCTAAGACCATAATCTGATTCTTGTGTAATTCTCATATATAATATCTCCCCAAAAATATTTATTTTATATAATTTAATAAATTAGGTATAACTAAAAATATAATGTATAAATCAATTATACCTAATTTATGATCCAATATAAAGAAAAATTATATTAGAAAGACATATACATTTATGGCAATTTATCTAGACTTTCCAGGGTATAACCTTGATTTTTCCAATCTTTTATTACAGAATCTAATATTTCAGAATTTGTTTTGGAAACTGCATGAAGTAATACAATTGCCCCATTGTGGGCTCTGCGGCTTATCATTTTCTGAGATTCTGCAGGAGAAGGCTGTTTTTTGATATTCCAGTCATTGTAGGCGAAGCTCCAAAATATGGTTTTATATCCTAATTTATTAGTATAAAATAAAGATAACTCACTGTATTTTCCCATAGGTGGTCTGAAAAAGTGGGGCATTTCTTTGCCGGTAACTTCTTTATAAGCTTCCTCAGTTATTGAAAATTCTTTCTCAAATTTTATAGGATCTTTTGCAGTATCCGCCATTGAAGGGTGTTTGGTTGAATGGTTGCATACTAGATGGCCTTCATTTACCATTCTATTTATTAAATCCGGATTACCCTTTATATAGGGAGTTGTGACGAAAAAAGCAGCCTTTACATTATTTGATTTCAATATGTCCAATATTTTAGATGTATATCCATTTTCATATCCCTCATCAAAGGTCAAATAGAGTACTTTTTTAGAAGTGTCTCCCAGATAATATGCAGAGTATTTATTTATAAGTTTAAGGACATCTTCAGGTTCTTCTGAAGGAGTACCTTTATTATTGGGTTTAAAAAACCAATTTTTTTCACTACTATCTAATTTAGAGATATCTAAATCCTGCAATTTTCCAGTTTTTTTAGTGGCATTATCCTCTTTAGAATTTGGTTCTATATGTGCAGCTAAAGGCTTATTGTATATTAAAAGTTTTTCTTGTTTATAACAGACTCCTGCATTATAAGAACACAAGGAGATTATGCACATTAAGAAAATTGATATAAGTTTTTTAATCATAGCTATATTATCACCTACCTTGTAAGATATAATTTATGATATACTTAATTTAATAATTTATACTTAAGTTTTATAGGAATTAGTAGTAAATAATACTAAAGAAACATTGGTGTATCAATGTTTCTTTAATATTAGGTATAATAAAAATTGGAGATAGTGATGTGGATAATTTTATTGAAGGCATTGAAAAAATTTATGAATATATCAATAAAGATATAGATAATGAACTTAAATTCAAATTTATAGAAAGCTATAAAAAGAAATTTAATATGTCAGAAAAAAGTTGTTTCTCACAAAATTATTATGAACTGAGAGATACAAATAAAAGAAAAGGGATAGTATACACACCTTATGAAATAGCAGTATATATGATTGAAAATTTAATTAGCCCTTTGGATGTAATTAAAAATCCATTTATTAAGATTGTAGATCCATCCTGTGGATGTGGAAATTTGATATGTGCATGTTTTTCCTACTTGAGAAATATATTCATAAATAATATAGAATCTATAAATAAACACAATAATATTAATTTAGAAATCAGGGATATAAATGCACATATAATGTGCAACAACTTATTTGGTTTTGATATAGATGAAATGGCGACAAAAGTTTTACGAATAGATTTATTTGTTATTAGTGGACAACTTAGCTCAAATAACTTTATAATAAAAGATTTTTTAATGGAAAATATAGATGAAAGATTTGATATATTTATAGGAAATCCTCCTTATATAGGTCATAAAAATGTTGATAGGGATTATTGTAAAATTTTAAAAAAAATGTATGGCAGCATATACAGAGATAAAGGAGATATCTCCTATTGCTTTTTTAAAAAATCATTAGAATGTTTGAGAAAAGGCGGAAAGCTTGGGTTTATTACATCTAGATATTTTTGTGAAGCCTGTAGTGGTGAAGAACTTAGAAAATTTTTAATTCAAAATACTTCTATATATAAAATCGTAGATTTTTATGGTATAAGGCCTTTTAAGAATGTTGGGATTGATCCGATTATAATATTTTTATCAAAGGAAAATATTTTAGATAATAGTATAGAGATTATAAAACCTGAAAAAAGCAGTAGACTAGAGAAAAGTAGATTTTACAATTCCTTATTTTTGAAGAAAAATAAGGAGCATAAAAGCTTTTTTATACATCAGAGTTTTATTGACAATGGTGGGTGGGTATTTATCGACAAATTGGAAAGGGGGATAATTGATAAAATAGAAGGAAAAAGTAAATGTACTTTAAAGGATATATGTGAAAGTCATCAGGGAATAATAACAGGCTGCGATAGGGCCTTTATAATAGATAAGCATATTCTAAAAGAAAAGAATATTGAACCCGAGTTAATCAGGCCATGGATAAAAAGCAGTTATATACATAGAGATAAGATAATAAATAGGGAAAAATTTATTATATATTCTAATTTTATAGAAAATGAAGAGGACTGCCCCAACTCCATAAATTATATAAAAACATACAGAAAAAAGCTTTTAAATAGGAGGGAGTGCAGGAAAGGAATTAGAAAATGGTATGAACTTCAGTGGGGAAGAAGGCCGCAAATATTTGAAGGTAAAAAAATTGTATTTCCCTATAAATCTAAAGACAATAGGTTCGCCATAGATGAGGGAAGTTATTTTAGTGCAGATGTATATTCCTTGGTATTAAAGAAAAATGTCGGTTTTACATATGATGATTTAGTTAAAATTTTAAATAGCTCCTTATACGAATTTTACTTTAAAACCTTTGGCAAAAAATTGGGTGAAAATTTGTATGAGTACTATCCTAATAATTTAATGAAATTGAAGATTTCTTATATCGATTTTTCTGGTGAAGATGATGTGGAAAAGTATTTGTATAGATTTTTTGAGCTGACAGAAGAAGAAATTAAAGTTGTGAAAAAGGATCATTGTTCTGGAAAATAGTCATTTTGTAGAGTATTGTTGTCATAATATAAAATTATTGCTATAATGATATTTACTGTAACAAAAAAATTTAAGAAGATTAAGTTTTAAAACAACCAAGGGGGTATATTTATGGATTTATGGTTAAAAGAAGGGCAAATTGAGGATGCTGTTATGACATATAAAATAAAACAAACTTTGATTACAAAAAAAACTGAGCATCAGGATTTAGCCATAGTAGATACATACAGTTTTGGAAAAATGCTTGTTTTAGATGGAATAGTACAAACTACTATTAAAGATGAATATGTTTATCATGAAATGATAACCCATATACCTTTATTTACCCACCCGGATCCTAAAAGGGTACTTGTGGTTGGAGGAGGAGACGGTGGTGCAGTAAGAGAGATTTTAAAACATCCTACAGTGAAAGAAGTTGTTCTCTGTGAAATTGACAGAGAGGTTATAGATGAATGTAAAAAATATCTTCCTGAAATAAGCTGTGCTCTAGAAAATCCAAAATGTGAAATCTTCATTGGAGATGGAATAAAGTATGTCCATGAGCATAAAAACAGTTTTGATGTTGTAATAGTAGATTCTACAGATCCTTTTGGTGCTGCAGAAGGTTTGTTTGGTGGAAGTTTTTATAAAGAAATATATGAATGCCTGACAGAAAACGGCATATTCGTAGCTCAAACTGAAACTCCTTTTTATTTACCTGAAGTGGTAAGAGGTGTTTATAGGGATGCAAAATCTGTTTTCCCTGTGACAAAACTATTTATGGCCGGAATACCAACTTATCCAAGTGGATTTTGGAGTTTTACATTGGGTTCCAAAAAATATGATCCGCAGAAGGTGGATTTATCTTCTACTGTAGATATAAATACAAAATATTATACAAAAGAATTGCACAAAGCTTGTTTTGTACTTCCAAAGTTTGTAGAAGATTTAACTAAATAAATATATTTATTTTAAAGTTTCAGTTGCAATTAAGAGGCACATCCAATAGGGCAATAAACTCATTGAATGTGCCTTTTTTATTATGACTTAAATTTTTTGCCAAGAAAATCTGAAACTGGGGTATTTTTAAAAATAACTTAGATATATGTTTAAAAACATAATACATGGTAAAAATAAATAATAAAATGACTAACGAAAAAAAAAGGAAAATTATGACACGTATAGAATAATAATTAAGGTGAATGTTTTATTCCATAGATTACAGAAATATTACATAAAAAATAACAGAGGGGGGGTAAGAATGTCTGGCTCGGACTATGCGATATTTTGCATATGCTAAAGTTTATGTATTGAACTTTAGTCATATAACATTAAGGCCTTCATATGTTATATGGTAAATTAAAGTTAAAATAATATTTTAACGCTAAAATTATATGAGCGGTTTTGCAGTATGATCTTAGTAGAGCTTTGGATAATTTATGAATTTGGAATTTAAAGTTAGAGTTGATAAACTTATAGTCGGCATAAAAGGAGAGCTAGATCACCACAGTGCAGAAGAGGTGAGAAATAAAATTGATGATAGATTGGACAGAGATGGATTAGATAAACTCATAATGGATTTTTCAGGGGTGAGTTTTATGGACAGTTCTGGAATAGGGGTGGTAATTGGAAGATATAAAAAGTTAAATTTGAAAAATGGTGCTATGTGTATTGCAGGAGCAACTGACTTGGTAAAAAGAGTATTTGAGCTTTCAGGCTTGTTTAAGATTATAAAGCTTTATGACAGCGTTGAGGAAGCAATTGCGAATATTTAATGGGGGGATAAATATTATGTACGATAACAGTATGAAAATAGAGTTTGTTAGCAAATCACAAAATGAAAGTTTTGCGAGAGTAGCGGTAGCAGCTTTTGTATCTCAGTTGGATCCTACAATAGAGGAATTAACGGATGTAAAAACTGCAGTTTCAGAGGCTGTTACAAATTCTATTATTCATGGCTACGAAAATAAAGAGGGTACAGTTGAAATTGAAGCTTTTATTGAAAATAGAGAACTTACTTTAGTTATAGAAGATCAAGGAATAGGTATAGAAGACATAGATCTGGCCAGACAACCTCTTTATACATCAAGGCCTGATCTTGAAAGATCAGGAATGGGATTTACTGTAATGGAGACTTTTATGGATTCACTTAGAGTAGAATCTAAAAAAAATAAAGGGACAAGATTAATAATGAAAAAAGTTTTTAATTCATTAAGTTAGGTGAATAGTATGAGTGAAGAAGCAGTAAAAAAATTAAAGTATAGTTATGAAGATAACTTGGAATTGATTAAATATGCCAAGCAAGGGGATAAGAACGCCTTAAATAAATTAGTAGAATTGAATTTACCATTGGTATCAGCTATAAGTAAAAAATTTTTAAATAGAGGATATGAGTATGAGGATATATTTCAAATAGGTTGTATGGGTCTTATGAAAGCAGTAAATAATTTTGATCCAAGTTATAATGTGAAATTTTCTACATATGCAGTACCCATGATATTAGGTGAAATAAAGCGCTTTTTAAGAGACGACGGAATGATAAAGGTTAGTAGAAGTGTAAAAAACACAGCTAAGAAACTTCACTATGATAGGGAAACATTGACAAAAAAGTTAAATAGGGAGCCTACTGTAGAAGAGTTAGCAGAATATTCTGGCGTTGAGGTTGAAGATCTGATCTTTGCTACAGAGTCTGCTACCAGCTTGCAATACCTCTATGATACTATACATCAGGATGATGGTTCACCAGTTCTTTTAATAGATAAAATAAGTGAGAATCCCAATGAAGATGTAGAAATGGTAGATAGAATTGCACTTAAGGAAGCACTTAAAAATCTGGATGTAAAGTCACGACAAATTATAATGCTCAGATATTTTAAGGATAAGACCCAAGTTCAAGTGGCAAAGATGTTAGGCATAAATCAAGTACAGGTTTCTAGAATAGAAAAAAAAGTGTTAAAAACAATGAGAAAAATTTTAGGTGGATAATTATTAAAAAGGACCTGCTGAAATTTATTATATTATTTAAATTTCAGCAGGCCTTTTTTTATCTCAGGGCCGCCGGCTTTGTAAAGCTAGGATGATAAGCACTGCTGCGTCCCTGGATAAATGATTTCTAATTATTTAAATCAGATGTCTTAGAAGGTATATTGTTAGAATCTGTTGTGGTGTTTTCACCGCTATTTGTGCCATCCTTTGGAGTGCTATCAGGTAATGTAATATCACCTCTGTTTAAATTATTGTCATTTCCTTTTGTACTATTGTTATTGTTATGTTTAAGATCTTCATTGTTATTTTTATTATTTGTTTTGTTTTTAGTACCTGAAAAATAGTCAAATATATTCCAGGAATGATGTATGTCACAATAATCCGTGGGAACAGTACCAGATATAAAGAATTCATTATAAACTTTACTGCCCGTAGGATCTGTATAACAGGCTGAAATAGGTAGTTTGCCAGATTCAGAACAAATTGCCTGAGTTACTATTTCAGAAGGCATTTCAATATCCTTTGCAGGTAAACCTTCATGAAAAGGAGACATTATGTCCGCCCAAAGTTTAGCAGCTGAATTACTGTTTATGGAACCACTAGAAACCCCTTGTATTACGGAATTATCGTCGTTCCCAATCCATACAGCAGCAGAATAGTAGGGAGTCAGCCCACAAAACCATAGATCCCTGTTGTTACTGGAAGTACCTGTTTTACCTCTTACAGGCATATCTCCAAAATTGGCATTGGGACCTGTACCTTCTGCACTGACAGGCCCTTTCAACATGTCATATAGTATATAGCTGCTTTGAGGAGAAAGAACTTTTTTTGTCTTGGTGCTATTGTCCAATAGAACTTTCCCATTTCTATCTTCTACCTTGGTGTAAAGTTTAGGATAAGTATATATACCGGAATTTCCAAATACACCATAGGCCGAAGACATTATGAGGGTATTTACGCCATGATGAAGTTGTCCAAGTGATAAGGCGGATATACTGTTTCTGTCATCTTCATCTAAAGTTATTCCAAATTTTTCTGCATAATCAGCTCCGGTTTTTAATCCCAATTTATCTTCTAATTTGACTGCTATTAAATTTATGGAATGGGTTAGTGCAGTTCTTAAAGTCATATTACCGCCGATTGACTCGTCATCCTTAGGCTGATAGGGTTCTCCACTAGTAGCATATTTATTTGCAATATCATCTGATAATGGAGAATCTTCAAATATACTGGCCGCCGTAAATTTTTTTGAATCTATGGCAGGACTGTATACAGTTAATGGCTTTATACTAGAGCCTGCAGGTCTTAAATAATTTTGGGATGCAGCTCTGTTAAAAGATCTGGCAGGTTGACTACCTCTTCCCCCAACTAGAGCCTTAACCTCTCCAGAATGGTAGTCCATAACTACAGCAGAAGCTTGAGGCTGTACTATTCCATTCTTGTCTAAGGATGAAGCTTGAAAAATACTGTCATTGTCCAAGGTGTTTTCAGTTTTTTCTTGTAGGTCTTTATTCATTGTAGTATGTATTTTTAAACCACCATACATAAGTAAGTTTTCTATTTGTTCGTCACTATACTTATATTTAGATTTTAAATCCTTTTTTACTGAATTAATTACAGGTACCGTAAACCATTCGTTATTATAGCCATTATTTACAGTAGGTTGTGGTTTAATATCCAATTTACCTGTCGAAATGTCATTTATAGCGGAGGTATATTGAGAATGAGATATATATCCATTTTCATACATTTTTTTTATTACAGTAGCAGTTCTGTTCAAATATATGGATGGATTCTTTTGGGAGGCTGGAGAATATGGATAATATACAGATGGACTTTGAGGCATACCGGCAATAAAGGCACATTCAATTAAATTTAAATCTTTTGCAGATTTGCCAAAATACTGATTAGAAGCAGCTTCAACACCTAAAGCTCTGCCACCTAAAAAAATTGTATTCATGTATGCTTCTAGTATTTGGTCCTTGCTTAATTTTTTTTCGAGTTTCAGAGAAAGATATATTTCCTGTAATTTTCTTTTGTAAGATACTTCAGATGATAAAAATATACTTCTCACCAGTTGTTGTGTTATTGTAGATGCACCCTGAATATCTGAACTCTTTGTAAATTTGCTTTTAATATCTATGAATATTACTCCAATAAGTCTTTTTAAATCTATTCCCCTGTGATTGTAAAATCGTTGATCTTCTATGCTGACAAAGGCATTTTTTAAATTTTGGGGCATACTGCTAAATGGGATTACCGTTCTCTGTTGAGGAGTAACCACTGCATCCATTAAATTGTCCTTATCATCATATAGAACAGAAGGCTCGCTTAAATTTAATATCTGAGTTACATCCAGTTTGGGAGAATTTTTTATAATTGCCAGGGACATACCTATTGACACTAACAGTGCTATTATTAACAAGCCAGATAAAATGATAGCCACCTTTTTAAAAGTCTTGATTTGGGTCTTTTTATGTCTTTTGACCATAATTGTCCTCCTTGTTTTAACCTTTACATTTAAATTATTATAACATAAATTAAAGTGTTAATGAAATATATAAAATTTTTAGATAAATAAAGGATTAATTGTTATCATATATTATGGTATATGATAATAAGGGTGTGATAGGTATAAGAATATTTAAGGTAATTGACAATAAAGTGAAGGGTATATTTATAATAGGATTCATTTTAATAATTTTAGGATTTTGTATTTATTTTGTAAATGCCAAAATAAGTCCAGCAATTGTCACAGCTGCTGATGTACAAACCAGAGCCATAATTACTGAAACTATAAATTCGGTAATCATAGAAGAGTATTCAAAACAATTTGATTACAAGGATATTATAGATATAGAGAAAGATAAACAGGGAAACATAGTCATGATAAGAGCAAATACATTAAAGATGAATAAAATAGCTTGTGATGTAGCTATTAAATGTCAACAAAGGCTAAAAAATATAGGAAAGGTTGGATTAAAACTTCCATTGGGGTATATAATGAAAAACAATTTGCTGGCGTTTTTTGGTCCTAACATTACTGTTAAAATGCAGCCTGTAGGATATATAGAAACTAAATACTTATCTAGTTTCGAAAGCGTGGGGATAAATCAATCCAGACATAAAATATATGTTCAAGTGAATACAAATATGAGAATTATAATTCCACTGGGGATTGAAGATATAAAAGTAAAAAATGAGGTGCCTATATCAGAAACCATTATATTGGGTAAAGTTCCGGAAACAGCTATAAATCTAGGACTTGATAAAGCAGGATTTAAAATTCCAAACTAGTTGTAAAAGATTGTTAGGAGAAAAAATTGTTGGTGATGACCTATATTTTTTCTCCTAAAACAAGGTATGAATGTAATTAGTTCCAGTTAAATATGTAAGGTATATTTCTATAATAGTCACCATAATTAAGACCATAACCGACAACAAATACATCAGGAATTTTAAAACAATAAAAATCTGGTTTTAAAGTAACTTTTCGTCTTTCTGGCTTATCCAATAATACACAGCATTTTATACTGGAAGCACCCAGGGATTTTATATAATCTATGACAAAATTCATAGTTATTCCTGTGTCTATTATATCGTCTACAATTAATACATCATATCCGTGAATATCATCTAATATACCATTTAGAATCTTTACTTTTCCGGATGATGTTTCAGAAGCCCCATAACTTGACGTCGTCATAAAACCTATTTTTAAAGGAAGATCTATTTCTCTTACTAAATCCGATGTAAATATAAAACTTCCCCTTAAAAGGGACAATACATATAAATTTTTACCCTTGTATTCCTGGCTCAACAATTTTCCAAGTTCATTTATTTTACCTGCAATCTGATCTTTAGTTATCAGTATATTCTTTGACTTATTTTCCATTACAAACCTCCAGTAATATATATTAAAACATTAGTTTCAATAAACACAAAATTATATTATTAATATTAGCAATATTTTTGTCAATTTTCAATGATCATGTTAAAGAGTAATAAAATTATTTTACTTAAGTAGGCAAAATTGAAGTTTTTGGTATTTACAATGTTTTTTATCTAGTATAAAATTATACAAAAGTAATAAGGTTATTCTTAGATTTGGTGGATTTTCGCACCGAACCTTAAAAGAGCCAATCCAGGGGCGTAACAGTGCTTATGCTCCCGCTTCGAATAGGATGGGAGTGTTAGCAATGGCAGCCTTAGGATAAAGGTATATCTGTAATTGAATTTATTGTGTGAATTAAAAAATTGGAGATGATATTTTGATATATGGTAATACTGAGGGAATAAAAAATTCCATATTAGATAAATTGGAAAAAATTTATGATATGAGGGTGCCTAAGGACAGTGTGTGCAGTAGGGAAATCATGGAGATAATTTGCAGCTTCTCTATTTATCTAAATAGAGAAATAAGCACAGCTATTGATAGAAAAGGAAAAGTTGTAAATGTGACAATTGGAGACAGCAGTACTGTAAATATGGAGGGAGTTAGTTTTTTAAAGAATAGGCTTTCAGGTATTAGAGTAGTACATACTCATCCAAATGGTACAGCTCAACTTTCCACAGTAGATATTTCAGCATTGATAAAATTAAGACTGGATTGTATAGCTGCCATAGGAATTAAGCCGGATGATATTAAAATAAGTGTGGGATTTTGCAAGATTCGAGATGGGGCGATTATATCAGAAATTTCAAATGAGCTAACTGTAGATGAAGCAATTGAATATGATATATTGAGAAAGATACATGAAATAGAAGAAACCTTAAGGCTAAAAAATATATTAGAAGAAAAAGGTGAAAGGGCAATACTTGTGGGGACAGATAATGAAGAGAGTTTAAATGAGCTGGAAGAGTTGGCCAAAGCCTGTAGTGTAAAATCTTTGAGAAAGGTATTTCAAAAAAGAGATACTGTAGATGCTGCTTTTTATATTGGAAAGGGAAAAGTGGATGAAGTAAGATTGATATGCCAAATAGAAGATGCAAACATAGTTATTTTTGATGATGAACTATCTGGATCCCAAATAAAAAATTTAGAAGATAATTTAGGCGTAAAGGTAATAGACAGGACTGTTCTAATACTTGATATATTTGCTACCAGGGCAAAGAGCAAGCAAGCTAAAATGCAAGTAGAACTTGCACAGCTTAAGTATAGATTGGCCAGACTATCTGGACTAGGTATAATTCTTTCTAGGACAGGGGCAGGTATAGGTACTAAAGGACCTGGAGAAAAGAAATTGGAAACCGATAGAAGACATATTAGAGAAAAAATATATGAAATTAATAGAGAACTAAAAAAGATAAAACAGGTTAGAAGTACACAAAGAGAGAGGAGAAATGAAATGTGCAAAGTTTCTCTAGTTGGATATACTAACTCAGGAAAGTCTACTTTGAGGAATAAACTATGTGAAATAGCTGTTCCAGATGAAAATATTCATAAAGAAAAAGTATTTGAAGCAGATATGTTATTTGCTACTCTGGATACGACTACCAGGGCTGTAGAATTGAGAGATGGAAGAATAGCCGCTATTACTGATACTGTAGGTTTTATAAATAAGCTTCCTCATGATTTAATAGAGTCTTTTAAATCCACTTTAGAGGAGATCAATTATTCTGATTTAATATTACATGTAGTGGATGTATCCTCTAACTATGTAGAAGAACAAATAGAAGCAGTAAATAAAGTGTTGGGGGAACTTTCAATAGGAGAGAAGCCCATTATTATGGTATTGAATAAAATAGATAAAATAAGTGAGGAAAAAATAAATAATATAATATCCCAATATACAAATTTGAATATAGTTTGTATATCGGCTAAGTACGGTACTAATTTGGAAGAACTTTTAAAAAAAATATCAAATTTGCTTCCCATGAATATGAAAAAGGTTCAATATTTGATTCCATATACAGAACAGTCTCTAGTGGCATTTATGCATAGCAATTGTAAAGTGGAAGAAGAAGAGTATAAAGAAGGGGGAACGTATATAAGCGTATTAGTGGATGAAAGGATGTATAATAGATTCAAGGAGTTTATGATTAAATAATAATACATATTATATGATAGCATGTATTGACTTAAAAAATGGATTGTGCCATAATTTAATATAGATTATATTATATAGGAGGAATTAAAATGGATAAATATGTTTGTACTGCTTGTGGTTATGTTTACGATCCTGAAGTAGGGGATCCGGATTCTGGTGTTAAACCGGGAACTCCATTTAAGGATTTGCCAGAAGATTGGGTATGTCCACTTTGCGGAGTTCCAAAGAGTGATTTTGAAAAACAGGAATAATTAATCGAAAATAATTAATAATGTTAAGGGAACAGCGCTTAATATTGTAATTGGTACCTATAGATAGAATACTTAAAAAGGTGTGTATCTGTAGATACCTTTTATTATTGTAAATATTTATCCCAAATTAAATTAAAATATTGAATTTTTATGAAAAGAATAGTATATAATTGTATAATGTATATACAATATAATTTTTATACAGCAAAATTTTAAAGGGGGCTAATTGAAATGGAAAAAACTATTTTACAATATCAAAAAGCTTTTAATGTTGTTATCGAAAGACTTAAAGCTAATGATTCTATTCTCGCAGCTATGGTTTTTGGAAGTATGATTACAGGGGACTTGTGGGATGAATCTGACATTGATTTACTTGTGATATGCGACAATAATATGGATAATATGAAAAACTTATACACCGAAGAAGAAGGTGTCCCTATTCATGTTAAACTCATGAGTAAAGGCAATTTTTTGCAGTTACCTGAACGAGATTTAAAGGGTGGATTTATTCACAGAATAATATCTTCATCCAGATTAATATTTTCTAAAGATATGGATATAACATCTAAATATGATGTGGGCAGATATTATCCAGATTTGGACAGGGAAAGATGGAATATGTTTTATCTTGGGGAATTATTTAAAAATATGAGTATATGTAAAAAGTATCTTCAGAATGACGGAATACATACTTCATATATTGCGGCAGTACGATCAATAGAGGAATTTTCCAAGTTATATATAAATTCATCAGGACATATGATAAGTAAAGATGCCGTGACTATAGCTATGAATTTAAATGATGATTTTAAATTGTGTGTGGATAATTTGTTTTTTAATGATGCTAAAAAAGTGGAAGAGGCTATAAAAGACACCATGGATTATTTAAAGAAAAATGTAGATAAAAATATCAGAAATGTTGCAAAGATACTTTTGAATTACATGAGGGAAAAAGATTGCTTTTTAAGTTCGGAAGATATAAGGAATGACGAATTGTTTTATAATTATAATATAAATGTGGAGGAAATTTTAAATGAATTGTGGAAAAAGAATTTAATTAAAAGGGAAACCAGGGATTACAAGATGAAAAATGGCACCCCTTTATTTAAAGAAAATGTATATTTTATCTAAATGTTTTTCCTTTATAATGTAATAATAAGATTTGGTATTAAAAATTTTAAATTTTAGTACTAAATCTTTTATTTTTGTGATATTGTGGTGATATAAAATAGTGTATAAATTATTTTTAAATAATATAGAGGAAGGAAATGAATTTTCTATTGAATAAGTATTTCATGGATTTAAGCGGGGGGAGAATTAAGTATTTAATAATAGAAGAGCATATAAAAAAATTAATAGATAAAAATAAAATAGAAGACGGTGAAAAATTGCCTTCTATAAGAGAATTATCACAATTTTTAAAAGTAAATAATATTACCATAGTAAACGCTTATAAAAGGCTTAAAAGTGAAGGCTATGCTGTTCAAAAAATGGGAAGTGGAACCTATGCTAAAAGAAAAGATATGAATAGAAATCTTAATAGAGAATATTCCAGAGCTTTAAAGAAAATATTCAGCAGTGAAATAGGAGATTACATAGATTTTACAGGAGAGACTTCCAGTGGAGAATTTTTTAAAATAAATCTTTTTAAAGATGTTTTAAATGAGGTATTGGACAGAGATGGCCCTAGAGCTTTAATTTATCAAGAGCCCTTGGGATATGAGGGATTGAGAAAAAGCATAAGTGATATTTTTTGGAAGGGAAATATAAATAAGGAGGATATACTTATAATTTCTGGAGCACAACAGGGAATAGATGTAGTTTCAAAGTCTATTTTAAATACAAATGATAGTGTAATAGTTGAAAAACCAACTTACAGCGGGGCATTATCCGTGTTTAGGTCCAGAAGATCAGAAATAGTTGAAATTCCTGTTGAGAAAAATGGGGTAAATGTGGATAAACTTGAAAAAATACTCCAGAAAAATAATATAAAATGTTTTTATACTATGAGTTATTTTCAGAATCCATCAGGTATAAGCTATAATAATGATAAAAAGAGTCGAATATTGAGGCTGGCAGAGATATACGATTTTTACATAATAGAAGATGATTATCTTTCAGAATTGATTTATGATAGTAATATAAAATATAATAGTTTTAAGAGTCTGGATCATAATGATAGAGTTGTTTATATAAAGAGTTTTTCAAAGATATTTTTACCTGGTATAAGAATTGGCTATTTAATACCTCCTAAAAAATTCAAGGAAAATATTCAAAACTCTAAAATCAATACAGACATAGCTACATCTAGTCTTATGCAAAGGGCGCTGGATTTGTATATTAGAAAAGGTATGTGGAAGGATTACATAAATACCTTGAATATAAAATACAAGGATATATATATATACACGGAAGAATGTATAACTGAGTATTTGAAGGATAAGATTGACTTTATAAAACCGGGAGGGGGACTGCATTTTTATTTGAAAATCAAGGATAATGTTAAAATAGATTCTATAAATCTTTTTAGAAAAGCGAGAGATAAGGGAGTCTTAATTACTCCAGGTTCATTATATTATAAAAACCCTTTGGAAGGTAAAAAATATTTTAAAATTGGATTTTCACATATAAGCAAGGAGAATATAAAAAAAGGAATTCAAATATTAAATAAGCTTATGATAATATGATTTATTATATTATGAAATGATTTGATGAGGGATGTTTTGAAAGGTGGGGTAATATTGGGGTACTTTACAATAAAGGATCAAGCCTGTTCTAGGTTTGAAGAAAAAAAATCCGTATTTATAGGCAGTATAAAAAGGGTATACACTGAGGTTGATGCTAAAAAGTTTATAAATGTAGTAAAAGAACAAAATCCTAAAGCATCACACAATGTATATGCATATGTAATTGGAGAGAAAATGAATATTCAGAGATATAACGAGGACAAAGAACCACAGGGAACTGCAGGAATACCTATTTTAGAAGTGATTAAAAAAAAGGTGATAACAGATGTAGTAATAGTGGTTACAAGGTATTTTGGAGGAATACTTTTGGGCAAAGGAGGATTGGCAAAAGCTTATTCAAAATCTGCTGCACTATCCATTGATGAGGCAAAGATAGTGGAGAGAGTAAAAGGTTCGCCCATAGACATATCTGTAGATTATGAGGTTTTGGGAAAACTGAAGTATCTTTTTGAACAAAAATCTATTCCCATAGAAAATATAGAATACGCTGATAAGGTCCAATTGTCAATAAACTGTATTCTGGAAGATGTTGATTTGCTGATAAATGAAATTATAGATGTAACTAATGGAAAATGTGAGTTAATAGTTGGAGATGAGGAATTTTACTTTAAAGTTGATAATGCTCTGATTAAAGAATAGTATTTTCTGGTATATAGTGATCTTTTATATTTGTAGTTAAACGCTTTTATATGATATAATACAGTTTGCGTAATTAATATAAATAATCATAAACTGTAAGTTGGGAGGAAATTTATATGTCAGGACATTCAAAATGGCATAATATACAGGCAAAAAAAGGTAAAGCAGATGCAAAAAAAGGTAAGATATTTACTAAAATAGGAAAAGAGTTGGCTATCGCAGCTAAAACCGGAGGCTCAAATCCAGACAGCAATGCAAAATTGAGGGATGTTATAGCAAAAGCCAAAGCTAACAATATGCCTCAAGATACAGTGACAAGGGCAATTAAAAAAGGTTCAGGGGAAATGGAAGGAATAAACTATGAAGAAATAGTTTATGAAGGATATGGACCAGATGGAGTTGCAATAATAGTAAAAGCATTGACCGATAATAAAAATAGAACAGCAAGTAGTGTGAGGGCTGCATTCTCAAGGCATGGCGGAAATCTAGGAGCTAATGGATGCGTATCATGGATGTTTCAAACCAAAGGACAAATTATAATAGAGAGAAAAGAAGATATCGATGAGGACGAAATTATGATGCAGGCACTGGATGCTGGTGCAGAGGATTTTGATTCCCAAGATGAAGTGTTTGAAATAATTACTGCTGTAGAGGATTTTGGAGCAGTTAGGGAAAAACTGGAGGAAAAAGGATTGGATTTTCTGTCAGCGGATATTACCATGATACCTGATAACACTATATCTGTTAATATGGAAACTGCTGAAAAAGTTCAAAAGTTAATAGATAAACTTGAAGAAGATGACGATGTTCAGGATGTTTACCACAATGCAGATTTTCCTGAAGAATTTGAAGGCTAAAAAGCATCAATTATTTAATGACAGTGAGTAAATATACGTTAAATAAGCTGCTTAATCGATTGTGTTCAGAAATACATAAAATATTCATATGTAAAATACAAGTCACTTTCAATATAGATATGTAAAATACCTATTGTTGAAAGTGATTTTTTATTATCTATTAAAAGTATTTAATTTTTAAATTTTGCAGATATTTTTTTGCCTTTTAGAATATAACAATTTAAATTGTAAAAAATAATAGCAGCAACACAGTTTATGGGGGAATATTAATATGAAAAAAATATTAGCTATTATTATTTTTATAATTATAATGTATATGGATAGTGTCACC
The DNA here is from genome assembly GCF_041205085.1 of Clostridium moutaii. NCBI lineage: Bacteria > Bacillati > Bacillota > Clostridia > Eubacteriales > Clostridiaceae > Clostridium > Clostridium moutaii. The sequence continues at coordinate 121,615 of NZ_JBGEWD010000007.1, read as the reverse complement.
TCAGCCAAATTTGGAAATTATGAAGTACATTTTTTAGGCGTAGGTCAAAGTGACTGCATTTTAATAAAGGCTGACAATAAAAATTATCTAATAGATACGGGAGCCGCTTATTATACCAAAAGGATTATAAAATATTTAGATTTGAACAAGATAAATAGAATAGATGGCATAATACTCACTCATTATCATGACGATCATTATGAGGGTATAATTAAAATAGTTCAGTCCAGAAAAGTTTGTAAAGTGTATTTGCCTGATCATAAAAATTACATGAAAAATATCATAAGTGATAAATTGATTAAGATGGGGATAAATGTTAAGTATATAAAGAGAAACTGGCATATTGAAACTTATGGACTTAGTCTTAAGGCCATTGGTCCAGTTCTTAAAAATAAACCTACAGAAAACAATAATTCCATTGTATTACAGGGGAAAATAGGTGACTTAACATATGTATTTGCAGGAGATTGTGAAAAAACAGAGGAAGAAGACATGCTAAAGACAGGAGAACTTAAAAAATGTGATATACTTAAAGTATCCCATCATGGTCTTAATACCAGTACAACTGGGGAGTTTTTAGATGAAATAAAACCCAGAGTGGCAATTATAACAAGTGATGGAGTGGGAACTCCTGATAAAAGAGTTGAAAACAGATTGATAAATAGGGGAGCCATAGTCTGGAGAATAGATAATCAGGGAAATATAGTTATTAAAAATAATATACTATACTGTAGTAAAAATTATACTAGCATAAAATTAAAATAATATGTATAATTTTAGAAAATTTGTCCATAATATTCAAAAAAAGGAGGGATATTGTGGATAAGAGAAAAGTTCGTACCGCAGTTTTAGTTGTTTTTACTATTTTGATCTTTGGATTGAGTTGTTATATATGTGTAGTGGGACTTCAAAATATAAATATGGAAAGAAGACTGAGCCAGATTAGACAAAATGATACTTCATATGATACTGTAAAGGTAAATTCTTCTGTAAATGAGATTGTTTCTGATAGTGCAAAGATCATATTTAAGATAAAATATGATAAAAGTGGAGAGCTTAATATAGAAAAAGAAGAATCAGCAGGAAAATTAACAGGAAAGAAAAAAAGTGAAGTTGAAAAAATTTATAAAAGTGTAGGATATAAGGTTCAGAAATTCAGTGCAAAAGAGGTAATATTAGTAAAAGATGTGGATAAATATGCTCCTGATAAATATGTATTAGGCATAAAGGATGGGGCCATTGCTATATATAAAACAGATAAACAGGGAAATATGTTTATAGAAAATGAAAAGAGAGATATTACCCATATAAAGACAAGCAGATTAAAACAAGAGGATATCAGACTTTTAACTAAAGGGGATAAATACTTTCAATGCAATACTAGAGAAGAAGCGGAAGCACGCCTTGAAGACTATGAATAATAGTCTTTAAGGTTTTTTTAAAGTGTAGGTAATTCTAGTACAGTATAACTTGAACTAAGATATCCAAAATGGTAAAGTAATATATGTTATAATATTATATATGATTTTTAATATCTTATGGGGGAGTTTTAGATGTATGAATATATAAAGGGAATATATAAAGGCGTGAATAGAGATTATATAGTAGTTGAAAACAATGGTATAGGCTATAAGATAAATACATCCGGAAGTACTATCGCTAAAACCCCTAAAATAGGTGAGAATATAATATTGTATTTACAGCAAATAGTTAGGGAAGATTTTATAGGATTGTACGGATTTTTGACAAAAGAAGAGATAAATATGTTTAATATTCTTCTTACTATAAATGGTATAGGAGCAAAAGCGGCACTTTCACTTTTATCCATAAGTAGCGTTAATAATTTAAAATATGCTATAATATCTGGAGACGAAAAAAATTTAGTGAGAGCTCCTGGTATAGGGAAGAAAACTGCCCAGAGAATTATTCTGGAACTCAAGGATAAGGTATCATCAGATGAAATTATGGATTATAAAAATAATTTCCAGGGATTTAGTGCGGGTAAAACTATTTCTGAAGTTACAGAAGCCCTTGAAGCTCTTGGATATTCTGAGAAAGAGGCAAATGGTGCATTGGCTGCTATAGATAATAACAATTCCATTGAAGTTATGATAAAGGAAGCTTTGAAATTTTTAATGAATTAGGCTAGGTGATGGGTGTGGAAGATAGAATAGTCACTCCAGTGGATATTGTGGGTGATGCTGAAAACGAGTATAGTTTAAGACCTAAAAGACTTAGTGAATATATAGGACAAAGCAAGGTAAAAAGCAAGCTTGAAATATTTATAAAAGCTGCTAAAAACAGAAAAGAAGCACTGGATCATGTGCTGCTTTATGGACCACCGGGACTTGGTAAAACTACTTTAGCCAATATAATTGCCTTGGAAATGGGAGGAAATTTAAAAGTTACTTCTGGTCCGGCTATAGAAAGAGCAGGAGATTTAGCTGCAATACTTACCAGTTTAAATGATATGGATGTACTTTTTATAGATGAAATACACAGGCTAAATAGAAGTGTGGAAGAGATATTATACCCTGCCATGGAAGATTATGCACTGGATATAGTTATAGGAAAAGGAGCTGCGGCAAAATCTATAAGATTGGATTTACCTAAATTTACTCTAATTGGGGCCACTACAAGGATAGGACTTTTAACGGCTCCACTAAGAGATAGGTTTGGAATGTTGTGCCCCATGGAGTTTTATGGAGAAAAGGAACTTAGTGAAATTATAATTAGATCTGCAGAGATACTTAAGATAAATATAGAATATGAGGCTGCCTGGGAAATAGGAAAGAGATCCAGGGGAACTCCAAGAATTGCAAATAGACTTTTAAAAAGAGTAAGGGATTATTCAGAGGTCAAGGGCAATGGAATAATAGATCTTAAAACCAGTAAATTGGCTTTGGAATTATTGGAAGTTGATGAGGAGGGATTTGACAGCATAGATAATAAGATATTAAAAGCCATAATTGATAATTTTAATGGAGGACCTGTTGGAATAGAAACACTAGCTTATTTTATAGGAGAAGAATTGGATACTATAGAAGACGTATATGAGCCATATTTACTCCAAAAAGGTTTTATAATCAGGACGCCCAGGGGAAGAATGGCATCTGACAGTGCATACAGGCATTTTAATAAGACCAGAAAAAATAAAATTCCACAAAAAAAGACAGGACAGTCATCTTTGTTTGATAATTAAATATAACTTGGACAAAAGGAAACGGAGTGAAATATATTGAAAGTTATAGATTTTGATTTTTATTTGCCAAAGGAATTAATTGCACAACATCCGTTAAAACAGAGAGATGAAGCAAGACTTATGGTATTGGATAAAAACACAGGGAATATAGAACATAAGGTATTTAAAGATATAATAGATTATTTAAATCCAGGTGATTGTCTTGTGTTAAATGATACAAGAGTTTTGCCTGCAAGACTTATAGGAAATAAAGAGGGAAGCGGCGGTAAAATGGAAATTTTACTGTTAAAGAGAAATGAAGATGACAGCTGGGAAACATTAGTTAAGCCAGGAAGAAGAGCCAGAGTTGGAGATAAATTTGATTTTGGAAATGGAGAGCTAAAAGCTGAGATAGTTAAAATAAAGGAAGATGGAAATAGAATAGTAAAATTTGAATATAAGGGAATATTTGAAGAAGTATTAGACAAACTTGGTCAAATGCCTCTGCCGCCGTATATAAAGGAAAAGTTAGAGGATAAGGAGATGTATCAAACAGTATATTCCAAAGAAGAAGGATCGGCAGCAGCCCCTACAGCTGGACTTCATTTCACAAAGAAATTGCTTAAAGAGATAGAAGAAAAGGGAATTAAACTTGCCTTCCTGACTTTGCATGTGGGAATAGGGACTTTTAGGCCAGTTAAAGTTGAAAATATAGAGGATCATGATATGCATTCGGAATACTACCGCATGACAAAGGAAACTGCAGATATAATTAATGGGGCAAAGGAAAATGGTCACAGTGTGATCTCAGTGGGGACCACTTCCTGTAGAACTCTTGAAACCATAGCCGATGAAAACGGAAGAGTCAGAGAGCAATCAGGCTGGACAGATATATTTATATACCCAGGATATAAATATAAGATAGTGGATAAACTCATAACAAATTTTCATCTTCCTCAGTCTACACTTATAATGCTAGTAAGTGCACTTTGCGGAAGAGAAAACATATTAAATGCATATAAAGTTGCAGTAAAAAACAGATATAGATTTTTCAGTTTTGGAGATGCTATGTTCATCAAGTAGATATGAGGTGTTTTGATGTATAAATTGCTGAAGAAATGTGGAAGTATAAGAAGGGGTGAGTTTATCACACCTCACGGAGTGGTTCAAACTCCGGTATTTATGAATGTAGGTACTCTGGCAGCTATAAAAGGTGCTGTTTCTACTGTGGATTTAAAAAAAATTGGCTGTCAAATAGAATTGTCCAATACATACCATTTAAGTTTAAGACCAGGAGATGAAGTTATTAGAGAACTTGGCGGATTGCATAAATTCATGAATTGGGATAGGCCTATTTTAACTGATTCAGGGGGATTTCAAGTATTTTCACTGGCTGATATAAGAAAGATAAAAGAGGAAGGCGTTTATTTTAATTCCCATATAGATGGGAGTAAGATATTTATGGGTCCTGAAGAGAGCATGAGGATTCAAAGTAATTTGGGTTCTACTGTAGCTATGGCTTTTGATGAATGTGTAAAAAACCCTTCTCCAAAGGATTATGTTGAAAATTCAGTTAAGAGAACTACCCGATGGCTTAAAAGATGTAAAGTGGAGATTGATAGATTAAATTCTATGCCCGATACCATAAACAAAAAGCAGATGCTGTTTGGAATAAATCAGGGTGGGGTATATGATGATATAAGAATAGAACATGCCAAGATAATAAGTGAAATGGATCTGGATGGATATGCAATCGGAGGATTGGCAGTAGGGGAAACTCATCAGGAGATGTATAGAATTCTGGAAAGGGTCATACCATATCTTCCACAGAATAAACCCATATATCTAATGGGGGTAGGTACACCTGCGAATATACTTGAAGCAGTGGAAAGAGGAGTGGATTTTTTTGACTGTGTCCTGCCTGCAAGAAATGGAAGGCATTCTCACGTATTTACATCAGAAGGTGAGATAAATCTTTTAAATGCAAAGTATAAATTAGACGATAGTCCTATTGAGCATGAGTGTAATTGCCCAACTTGTAAAAATTACAGCAGGGCCTATATAAGGCATCTGTTCAAGGCAAAAGAAATGCTGGCCATGAGACTTTGTGTACTTCATAATTTATATTTTTATAATAATTTAATGGGGGAAATAAGGGATGCCATTGATGGAGACTATTTTCCATCATATAAAAGGGAAAAGCTTGATAAGTGGAATAATAAAAGTTAAAGAAGGATTTTTCCATTTTATATAGAATTGTTGCATAAGGAGGTGAAAAGGTTGGATTTATTAGCTAGAATAGCACCATTATTACTCGTGGTAGTATTTTTTTATTTACTTATATTTTTACCTGAGAGTAAGAGAAAAAAGAAATATAATGCCATGTTAGACAATCTTAAAGTTAATGATGAGGTTATGACTAAAGGTGGTATAATAGGCAAAATTGTTAATATTAATGAAAGGGTTTTAACAATTCAGACAGGACCTGACAGGGTAAAGATAAAACTTGACAAGACAGGAGTATTAAATGTCTTATCTGAAAACAAAAAAGCAGAAGATTCTAATAAGGATAAAATTGAAGGAAAAAAAGAAGTTTAAAATTTAGGTATAAAGCACCTTTTATCTACATAGATACTATTAGATGGGAGGTGTTTTAATTTGGAAAGAAGTAATAATTATCTTCCTGCTATAGAAGGGGTTATAAGAGGGTTTATAATTACAGTGATTTTGCTTCTGATTTTTGCAGTTGTAATGACTTTTATAGAAGTTAGTTCCGGGGTAAGTTATATAGTTTATCTGGTTACCACAATAGTCAGTATAATGTATGCTTCTATTTATGCAGTGAGAAAAATAGGGGAAAGAGGATGGCTTATAGGTATTATAGTTACTCTTTTATATTTATTTATACTATATATAGTTTCTATCATTTCTGGAAATTCTGCAGTGATAGGTATGGATGGAATTAAGAGGTTAGTGCTTGCACTAATGGTTGGAGCTTTATCTGGAATGATTGGTATTAACTTGCAATAAGCCTTTCCGCTGGCAACTTTATTTTATAAGTAATTTATGTTATAATCAAAAAGATATCTTTATTAATGGAGGAGTTTAATATGAAGCATATAAGAACTATAAATAATACTAATATAAAAGATAGCCTAAAAAAACCAGGGTGTAAAGAATGTGCTAATTCATGCCAATCAGCATGTAAGACTTCTTGCACAGTAGCCAATCTGGCTTGTGAAAACTAACATAAATTTTAGGCAGTAACAAATAAAACAGTTACTGCCTAAAATTTATGTTGTAAAAAATTACTGCTTTTATTGTAGGAGGGAAAAACTTGGCTAATATTCATAAATTTATACAGGGCGGATATCGGTATGCATTAGATGTAAACTCTGGGGCACTTCATGAGGTTGACGAGTTAGTGTATGATATTTTAGATGATGAAGAATTGCCTGGTATAGAAGATACGTTAAAATTTCTTAAAGATAAATATAAAAAAAAGGATATTGTAGAGGCATACGGAGAAATAGAGCAATTAATTAAAAAGGAGATGTTATATTCTAAAGATCTGTATGAAGACATTGCACTAAAAAATGATAACTCAGCATCTTTTATAAAAGCACTATGTTTAAATATTGCACATGATTGTAATTTAAGGTGTAAATACTGCTTTGCAGATGAGGGTGAATATAAGGGAAGCAGAAAACTCATGTCTGCTGCTGTTGGTAAAAAAGCTATTGATTTTGTCATAGAAAAATCGGGTCCTAGAAAAAATATAGAGGTGGATTTGTTTGGCGGCGAACCTCTTATGGCTTTTGATGCTGTAAAAGAGATTGTGGATTATGCAAAATCTCAGGAAAAAATACATAATAAAAGTATTAGGTTTACAATGACTACAAATGCTACACTTTTAAATGATGAGATAATGGATTATTTAAATAAAAATATGGGGAATATAGTATTGAGCATTGATGGAAGAAAGGAAATAAACGACAGTGTAAGGGTGAGAATAGATGGAAGCGGTACTTTTGATTCCATATTACCTAAAATCAAAAGTATGGTAAAAATTAGGGACAAGTCTAAGCAGTACTATGCAAGGGGAACTTTCACCAGAAAAAATACAGACTTTTTTAAAGATATAAAATATCTTGCAGATGAAGGATTTGATGAAATATCTATAGAACCTGTAGTACTTCCTAAAGACAATCCATTGTCTCTAAGGGAAGAGGATCTTCCTACTATTTATGAACAATACGATAAGCTATATGAAGAAATGCTTCGTAATGGTGGAAAAAAATTTAAATTCTATCATTTTAATATAGATATTACAGGAGGACCTTGTGTATATAAAAGAATATCAGGCTGCGGAGCAGGACATGAGTATGTGGCTATAACTCCGGATGGAGACATATATCCTTGTCATCAATTTGTGGGCAATGAGGAGTTTAAAATGGGAAATTTGAATGATTGGAATAATTTGAGGAATGATATTTCCCAGGAATTTAAAAATGCCCATATATACAATAAACCTAAATGCAGACAATGTTGGGCAAGGTTTTACTGCAGTGGAGGATGTCAGGCTAATAATTATAATTTTAATGGAGATATGAAAGAGCCTTATGCACTAGGATGTAAAATGCAGAAGAAGAGAATTGAATGTGCTATTGCGCTTAAAGCTAGAAATACAGCTAAATAAAGGGATTAGTTTTAATAAAGAGCCCGATTCCCTGGTTTATTTAGAGCTAGGGACAGGCATTTTTTTATGTTTTTAAACGGATTTTCACCATGCCATATGGGGAATATCTTAGACAAAGCAGTAATATGGATTATATATATTCACATAAAGTTAATATATAATGTAATTCTATTTGGATTTATAGTATTGACGGTATTTTTTTTAAGTAATATAATTTTTAATGTGGATTGTTGTAAAAAAATAGTATTTATTAGGTTAAGGAGGATAAAGATGAAATCTAAGGTTAAAAGTACCATAGTTTTCTTCCTATGCATAATTTTAATAGGTTTTTTAGCTTATTCGGGAGCATATGGGGTAACTTTAGGAGGATATGAACTGAAACCTCTTGGTCAAGTGATAAATAAGGGACTTGATCTTCAAGGTGGCGTTTCTGTGCTTGAGGAAGTTCAGGGAAATAATGTGGATCAAAAGACCATAGATAGAACAGTGGAGCTTTTATCTTTAAGGGTTAATAAACTTGGAGTAAGTGAGACAGTAGTTGCCAGGGAAGGTCAAAAGAGAATAAGAATTGACATACCTGGAAAATTTGATGCCAAGGAAGTAATAGATGGTGTGGCAAAAACCGGTGAACTTAAATTTGTAGGGCCGGACAATAAGACCATACTTACAGGCAAGGACGTGAAGGATGCTACGGCTTCCATTGATTCACAAAATGGAAACAAACCAACTATAAGTTTGGAATTGAATTCAGAAGGGGCTAAGAAATTTTCAGATGCCACTCAAAAATTTTTAGGACAAAAAATTGCAATTTATTTGGATAATGAAATGCTTACCAATCCTCAGGTAGATGCACACATAACTGATGGTAGAGCTAGTATAAGTGGTGGTAATCAGACTTTGCAGGAAGCTCAAAGACAGGCTGACTTAATAAAATCAGGGGCGCTGCCGGTTACAGTAAAACCGGTACAGGTTAAAACCGTAGGAGCTTCTCTTGGAGCCAATGCCCTTCCACTTAGCATATTAGCTGGTAAGATTGGAATAGGACTTGTAATGCTGTTTATGCTGTTATATTATAGATTGCCGGGACTTATTGCAGACATAGCACTAACCTTGTATGTGTACATAGTTTTAGTAGCTTTTGCCAACGTGAATGTGACTCTCACTTTGGCGGGTATTGCAGCATTTCTTTTAACGGTGGGGATGGCAGTAGACGCCAATATACTTATATTTGAGAGAACTAAAGAAGAACTTAAAAGCGGAAGGTCAATTAAAGCGTCTATAGATGCAGGTTTTCGTAGGGCCATGAGTTCAATCCTGGATTCAAATATTACTTCCATTATATCAGGTTTTGTACTCTATAATATTGGAACAGGTTCAGTAAAAGGATTTGCCCTTACCTTGATTATAGGTGTAGTTTTAAGTATGTTTACGGCTATAACCGTAACCAGAACCCTTATGAAGTTAGTAGCCAATATAGGGTGGTTTAATCATATAAAAACTATTGGAACATTTGGAGTGCATGACTTTAGAAAGGGGGTAGTAAAATAGTATGAATGGCGTATATAAGATTATTGAAAAAAGGAAAATATGGTTTACTATATCCCTTATAATAATTGTAATTGGAATGTTTACCATTGCCACAAAAGGACTGGAATATGGATTGGATTTTAAGGGTGGCACCATAGTGGAAATAAATTTAGGTACAGATTTTAATAAAGCAGACGTGGATAGTATAATAAAAAAATACTCCAATGATTTTCAATCTAATAAGACTGATAATAAATCCATAACCGTAAAAGCAACTTCCCTTAGTAATGATGCTGTCAGCGGTATTGTAAAAGATATAAAAGCAAAGTATAAAAAAAGCAGTTTGACAAATCAAGAGAACATCGGAGCTGTTATAGGAAAAGAGACTAGAGTTAAAGCCATAGAAGCTGTGGTAATAGCTATTATAGCCATGTTCATATATATAGGTATAAGATTTGAACTGAGCTTTGGTATAGCAGCCATTATATCTCTTATTCATAATGTACTTGTAATGTTATCTGTATATGCAGTACTTAGAGTTTCCATAGATTCTAATTTTATAGCAGCAGCACTTACAGTTATAGGTTATTCCATTCATGATACTATAGTTGTTTTTGACAGAATAAGAGAAAACCAAAAATACATGCGAAGGGTAGATCCTATTATTGTTGCAGATGCTAGTGTTACTCAGACCCTGGCAAGATCTATAAATACTGTATTGACCGTTGTAATAACACTTTCTTCTGTGTATATTCTAGTTCCTTCTGTCAGGGTTTTTTCAGAACCTATCCTTATAGGAATAATTACAGGATGTTATTCTTCTATATGTATAGCTAGTCCATGTTGGGTTATGATAAAAAAACATATGTTGGCTAATAGAAAAAAATTACCTAAAACAACATAGTTAATTCTTTAAAATATACATTTAATATGATAAAATAAAAAATCTAGAGTATATTGCAACTCTGGATTTTTTTATTGTAGAAAATCTAACCATACTGTGTTTGTAATAGAAGACAATATCATTTATAATATAAGTGCTTTCGATAAATTTGGAGGATTTTATTATGGAGATGCAAAAGGAAAATATACAGGATTTTAATTTTTTAGGCATGAAAAACCCATTTCTTCTAAAAGATATGGGGGAAGCTTTAAAAAGAATAATAGAAGCTGTAAATGAAAGAGAAAAGATAGTAATCTATGGCACCTGTGATTTAGATGGTATAGCTTCAGTGTCTCTATTACTGCTTGTGCTGAAATATCTAAATGCGGATGTAGAATATTTTATATCTGATGAAATTAATGATTTTGATGTAAAATCAGATATAATAGAAAATCATATAAAATTTTTAGGCGCCAAGCTTATAATAACTGCTGGATGTGGGATAAAATCTGTTTCCGAGATAGAATTATGTAAAAATCTAGGGATTGACGTCATAATAACAGATTATCATAAAAGTGGAGAGGTTTTACCAAGAACAATTATTGTGGATCCAAATCAGAAACAGTGTACATATCCTTTTAAGGATTTGACTGCAGCAGGTGTAATATTTAAATTGTGTCAGGCTATATCAATGTATTATGAGATGAAATACATAGGCAAGTATTTGGATCTTGTAACCCTTGGGATTCTTTCAAAGCAAGTGGATATAAGCGGTGAAAATAAAATTATGGTAAATCATGGCATGTATTATATAAATTATACGAATAATTATGGAGTAAAGGCTTTACTTAAGGTAAATAATATTTCTAATGTGAATAGAGAAAATATATGCAATCTTTCAAGTGGGATGATGTGTTCAATTAAAAATAAAAGATATATAGATAATGCAAGGATTACAGTTGAACTTTTTATAACCGAAAGTATGGATAGGGCAGAACAGATAGCTAAATATTTAAAAAATGAAATTGTGTAGTTCATAAATACTATGGCTTGAATATTTATGAATATTTAATATATAATTATAGAATGAAGGAAAACTTATATTGGGATTAAAATTAGATTGCAAGCTAATAAAGTTATTTTGAGGGGGAATATAATTGGATTTACAGAACAGCATAAGAGTGATAGAGGGATTTCCGAAGAAAGGAATAAGTTTTAAAGATATAACTACTTTACTTCAAGATAAAGATGCCTTTAAATATACTGTAGATAAAATGGCGGCATATTTGAAGGACAAGAATATAGACATAATAGTTGTTCCTGAAGCAAGGGGCTTTTTGTTTGGGGCCCCAATAGCTTACGCTATAAATGCTGGTTTCGTACCTGTGAGAAAAAAGGGGAAATTGCCCTGCGATACACTAAAAGTTAAATATTATTTGGAGTATGGCAGCGATGAACTGGAGATGCACAAGGATGCAATAAAGCCAGGGCAGAGAGTTGCCATAATTGACGATTTGCTTGCAACTGGAGGTACCATTAGCTCTGTTGTTAAATTAGTAGAAGAAGCTGGTGGAAAAGTTGTAACCATAGACTTTGTAATAGAATTGACGGACTTGAAGGGAAGAGAAAAATTGAAGGAGTATGATGTAAATTCCTTGACTCAATACAATATTTAAAGGGTATCCAATGGCTAACATGGCTATGAATTTCAACTTTGTAAAGTGTGGGATGATAAGCAACTGAATAAGTTCTTATAAGGTTCAGGTAGGAAAAATATTTCTCATGGCAAAGCTCCACTTGAATCTAAGAATCACTTGATAAATTTCAAATTGCAAGTTTTAACGGTATATAATATAATGTTAATAAAAAATAATGGCTGGTTTAATAGACCAGCCATTGATTTTAGGGAGTATCAGTATGTTAGAACGATTAATAGAATTAATAGATAAAAATTGCAATAATATAGATAAAAATATGGTTAAAAAGGCCTATTATTTTGCTGATGAAGCCCATAAAAGGCAAAAGAGGGAATCTGGTGAGCCCTATATAATGCATCCTGTAGAAGTGGCTTGTATATTAGCAGAAATGGGATTGGATACTAGCACAATAGTGGCAGGACTTTTACATGATGTGATTGAAGATACCGACTTTAGCCATGAGGATGTGAGTAGAGAGTTTAGCCCTGAAGTAGCGAACCTGGTGGAGGGTGTTACCAAATTGGGTAAAATAGAATATAAGACCAAAGAGGAACAGCAAGCGGATAACGTCAGAAAAATGCTGCTTGCCATGGCAAATGATATTAGAGTCATACTTATAAAATTGGCAGATAGGCTTCACAATATGAGAACATTAAAATATTTACCTGTGGAAAAGCAAAAGGAAAAGGCGAAGGAAACCTTTGACATATATGCACCGCTGGCACATAGGCTTGGAATGTCAAAAATCAAATGGGAATTGGAAGACTTAGCTTTTAGATATATAAATCAGAATGAATATTATTTCATAGTCAGAAAAATTGCAGAAAAAAGAGTTGAAAGAGAAAGATATATAGAGCAGATAATAAAACAGCTAAAAGAGAGTTTAAAAAAGGCAGGTATAGATGCGGATATTGAAGGCAGGCCAAAACATTTTTACAGTATATATAGAAAGATGGTGCAGAAAAATAAGACTATAGATCAAATTTTTGATTTAACAGCTGTGAGAATTTTGGTGGATACAGTAAAAGATTGTTATGCGTCTCTTGGAATAGCTCATACTATATATAAACCCATACCGGGAAGATTTAAAGATTATATTGCTATGCCGAAACCCAATATGTATCAGTCACTTCATTCCACAGTTATGGGACCTCAGGGAAAGCCCTTTGAAATACAGATAAGAACTTTTGAAATGCATAAAACTGCAGAATATGGTATAGCGGCCCATTGGAAGTATAAAGAAGGGGTTGAAACGGCAGAGGATATAGATAAAAAACTTACCTGGCTTAGAGAAATGTTGGAATGGCAGAGAGAGACCTCGGATGCAGAAGAATTTATGGAAAGATTTAAAATAGACTTGTTTTCAGATGAAGTATTTGTCTTTACACCTAAAGGCACTGTTATAAATTTACCTTATGAAGCAACTCCCATAGATTTTGCCTATAAAATACATACGGATATAGGAAACAGCTGTATCGGAGCAAAAGTAAGCGGAAAAATGGTACCTCTGGATTATCATCTGAAAACAGGAGAAATTGTAGAAATACTTGCATCAAGCACTCCAAAGGGTCCCAGTATTGACTGGCTGAATGTAGTCAAAAGCAATCAGGCAAAAAGCAAGATAAGGGCTTGGTTTAAAAAGGCTAGAAGAGAGGAAAATATATTAAAGGGCAAGGATCTCCTGGAAAAGGAGACAAAAAAGCAGGGATATAATTTTGGTGAAATTGCAAAAGGTGAAGTTATAGATTTTGTACTTAAAAAATACAACATGAATTCTTTAGATGATCTGTATGCTTCCGTGGGAATTGGTGGTTTGAATTCTTCTACCATAGTTTTAAAGATGAAGGATATGTATATTAAAACTTCCAGAATGGATATTGATGATTGGAAAGAACTGCGGGATAAGCTGAATAAATTTACCAGTAAACCTCACAAAAAGGATAAAAAGTCTCCGGGGGTAATTGTAAAAGGTGAAACCAATGTACTTGTAAGATTTGCAAAATGCTGTAACCCAGTACCAGGAGATTCTATAATAGGTTATATAACCAAGGGCAGAGGGGTTTCTATTCATAGAAAAGATTGTAAAAATATAGATTTTCTGCTGAAAAACAAGGATAATAAGGTAGTAGAGGTAAGCTGGGGAAAACCTAAGGGGGAGTATATTACCGAAATTAAAATAGAAGCTGAAGACAGGCAGGGGATTTTGGCTGAATCAATGGAAATTATAAGCGACAGTAAAATTTATCTTTATGCTATAAATGCCAAACCAGTTAAAAATGGAATAGCTGTTATAAATGTAAAACTAAAAATATCCAGCATTGATGAGCTTAAAGATGTGATGAGAAAATTGAGGAAAGTAAAAGGTATTATTGAGGTTTATAGAACAGAAAATTGATTATTAAGTTAAGGGGTGTTTGCCATGCGTGCTGTAGTTCAAAGGGTGAAAAGCTCTAAAGTTGAAGTAGATGGAGAAATTATAGGTGAAATAGGAAGGGGATTGAATGTACTTTTGGGTATATCTGTAGAAGATAATAATGAAGATATACCTTATATGAAAGATAAAATACTAAATTTAAGAATATTTGAGGATGAAAATGGGAAATTAAATAAATCCCTTCTAGATGTAAAAGGAGAACTGCTTATAATTTCACAATTCACCTTGTACGGGGATTGTAGAAAAGGCAGGAGGCCAAGTTTTATAAGGGCCTTGTCAGGGGATAAGGCTAATGATATATATGAAAGATTTGTAAGGGAATGCAAAAATTCAATAGATAGAGTTCAGACTGGCAAATTTGGGGCAGATATGATGGTAACTATAGAAAATGATGGACCGGTGACCATTATGATAGACAGTGAGAAAAAATTTTAAATTTGATTTACGAATACAGGAGGTGTATTTTGTGAAATTAAGAAAATTAATTGTGGGAGTATATGCGGCCAATTGCTATATATTATCGGATGAAGATGCAGCAGAGTGTGTTGTGATTGATCCAGGTGGAGATGTAAAGGACATAATAAATGCAATAGATGATTCTAAGTCCAAAGTGAAATATATATTGTTGACTCATGGCCACGCAGATCATACAGAAGGGGCAGAACAGATAAAAAATAGATATAATGCTCCCATAGGAATAAACAAGTTGGATTATGAAATGATGAAAAAAAGAGATCTTATGTATGGTACTATGACAGCGGAACCTGATATTTATTTTAAGGATAATCAGGTATTTCAAATTGGAAATATAAATTTAAAAACAATATTTACTCCAGGACATACTCCTGGAGGAGTGAGCTTTTTAACAGAAAATTTAGTTTTTACTGGGGATACACTTTTTCAGGGATCTGTTGGAAGAACTGACTTCCCTGGAGGAAATTTTGAAGCAATTATAGGTAGTATAAAAAATAGACTTATGATTCTTCCGGATGAAACAGAAGTGTTACCAGGTCATGGGCTTAAAAGCTTTATTGGTAAGGAAAGAATTTATAATCCGTTTTTGTCTGAAGAAAGGAGTTGAAAATACTTTAGCTGCATTTTATTATCAATTAATGCTGCTTTTAAATGAATATGAAAATAAAAGTTAAATTAAATCCTAATATATACAGATATCAAATATTCCAGATAATAAACTTGTTTTATGATTTTACGGATATAGTTTTTGTAGAAGATAAAGACTGGGATTTTAATATTATGATATTGGAAAATATCATGTTGATAGAAGATAAGCAGGGTATTCATAAAACAGAGTTTCAAAGTGATTTAACGGACAATGAGAATGTTAGGAAAATAGTATTTTTATATTTTAGTCAAAACATAGACAGAAATTTACCCTGGGGAACTCTGGTTGGAATAAGACCAAGTAAAATAGCATTGAAATTGATAAAAGAGGGTAAGAGCAAGGGAGATATAGCAGAATATTTTTATAGGCACTTTTGCTGCAGAAAGGATAAATCAGAACTTTGTATTGATATAGCAAGCAGGGAAAGAAGTCTAGTAAATACCAGCAGCAAAAATATAAGTGTATATATAGGAATGCCATTTTGTCCTACTAAATGCATTTATTGTTCTTTTGCCTCTAATCCTATTGAAAAGTGCAAAAATGTTGTAGAAGATTATCTCGAGAGCTTGATTTATGAAATGAGACAAATTTCGCATTATATAAGACAACATAATTTAAATATAGAATGTGTGTATTTTGGCGGGGGAACCCCAACTTCAATAATTGATGAAAAATTTGAAAAAATAATGGATGAAATATATAATGGTTTTATATGTGATCATAAAATAAAAGAATTTGATGTAGAATGTGGCAGACCTGACAGTATAACTTTAAATAAATTGGAAATCATGAAAAAATATAAGGTAAGTAGAATAAGTATAAATCCACAGACAATGAATGACAGTACTTTAAAATTTATTGGAAGAAAGCATTCTGTAAAAGATATAGGGAAAAAATTTTATATGGCAAGACAATGTGGATTCAACAATATAAATATGGACATAATTGTAGGACTTCCTGGTGAAGGTATAGAACATATTAATAGGACTTGTGAAGAAATAGAAAGGCTTTCCCCGGATAACTTAACAGTACATGGTATGTCTGTGAAGAGGGGATCCAGGCTCTATGAAAATATATTAAACAATGTAAAATATTCTATTGCTGATAATAAAGAATTAAATTCCATGTATAAAAGGACATCTGCACTAGCTAAAACATTGGATATGAAACCCTATTATATGTATAGACAAAAAAACATGGTGGGCAACATGGAGAATGTAGGATATACCAGAGTTGACAATTCGGGAATCTATAATATAGAAATGATTGAAGAACAGCAGACCATAATAGCTTGCGGAGCTGATGCCGTTACCAAAGTTATATTTTTAGATGAAAACAGGTTGGAAAGACAGGCAAACGTAAAGGATGTGAGGGAGTATATAAATAGAGTGGATGAAATGGTTCAGAAGAAAATAAAACTTTTGGATACATTGTATTAAATATATTATAAGTAAATTGGTTATGAAATCCATAGGGTTTTATTGCCAGGCAAGCAGGGAGGAAATAAAGTATTATGATTATACAAGCACCTAGAGGTACTAAAGATGTATTGCCTACGGAATCTTATAAATGGCATTATTTAGAAGATATATTTAAAAACATAGCAGCTTCTTATGGATACAGGGAGATAAGAACACCTGTATTTGAATATACGGAACTTTTTGAAAGAGGAGTAGGTGAAACTACAGATGTAGTTCAAAAAGAGATGTATACATTTAAGGATAAGTCAGGCAGAAGCTTAACTCTTAAAGCTGAAGGAACTTCACCGGCAGTAAGAGCTTTTGTAGAGAGCAGTTTGTATAATGAAGCTCAGCCAACTAAATTATTTTATTTTACACCGGTTTTAAGATATGAAAGTGTCCAAAAGGGAAGACTTAGAGAGCATCATCAGTTTGGCATAGAGGCTTTTGGTGCTGAAGAAGCTTCACTTGATGCAGAAGTTATAAGTTTGGCAATGAGAGTATACAGGGAACTGGGAGTAAAGGGGTTGGAATTAAATATAAACAGCATAGGGTGTCCTAAGTGCAGAAAGAAATACAATGAGATCTTAAAAAATTTTCTATCTGAAAGATATGATGAGCTCTGTGATACTTGTAAAAGCAGATTTCATAAAAACCCTATGAGGATATTGGACTGCAAGGTAGAAAGCTGTAGGGAAATAGTAAAGGATGCCCCTTTAATATTAGACTATCTGTGTGATGAGTGCAGAGATCATTTTGAAAGTTTACAAAAGTATTTAACTGCCCTTGGAATAGAATATAAAATAAATCCGTTGATAGTTAGGGGACTAGATTACTACAGTAAAACTGTATTTGAAATAATCAATAATAACATAACTGTATGCGGTGGGGGAAGGTACGATTATTTAATAGAAGAGGTCGGAGGACCACAAATGCCTGCTGTAGGATTCGGAATGGGAATAGAAAGGACACTTTTAACCTTGGATGAAAATGGAATAGAAATACCAAGACTTCCCTATATAGATTTATATATAGGTGCTATGGGAAATGCTGCAAAGGTAAAAGCTCTTAATCTGGTAAATAAATTGAGAGAGAGAAATTTAAGGTGTGAGTGTGATCATATGAATAGAAGTGTAAAAGCTGAAATGAAATATGCAAATAAAATAGATGCCAGATTTACAGCCATAATAGGTGATAATGAGTTGCAGTCAAATACTGCTAAATTTAAGAGAATGTCGGATGGAGAACAATTTCAGATTGATTTGCAGAATATAGATGCAATTTTAAATTTAGTCAGATTATAAAATTGTGTTAAAAATTTAAATGGTCAAATAATGAAGGAATAGGAGTTGAAAAACCGTTAAAATAACATTATTTAAAAGCTTATAATGTAAATACACCTTGGAGTGCCGGACCAGGGAAGTTTAACTTCAGGCACAATGAACAGGTAAATGCACTTATTTTATATTACAATAAGGCATATATAACGGAATATAATGGGAGAATCATTAAATGGACTTAAGAGAACTCATATGTGCGGTGAACTTAGAGAAAGCAATATAGGTGAAAAGATTACAGTAATGGGGTGGGTTCAGAGAAAAAGAAATTTAGGCGGACTCATATTTGTGGATCTTAGAGATAGAACAGGAATACTCCAGATTGTATTTGGAGAGAAGATAAATAAGGAAGCTTTCGGGAAGTCAGACAATGTTAAATCTGAATACTGTATAGCGGCTACTGGAGTTATTGTAAAAAGAGAATCACCTAATAGGGGAATTCCCACTGGCATGGTAGAATTAAAGGGAGAGTGTATAAAAATATTTTCAGAGT
This sequence comes from Clostridium moutaii, assembly GCF_041205085.1. NCBI lineage: Bacteria > Bacillati > Bacillota > Clostridia > Eubacteriales > Clostridiaceae > Clostridium > Clostridium moutaii. The sequence continues at coordinate 102,781 of NZ_JBGEWD010000007.1, read as the reverse complement.
CTAAAACACCTCCAATATATATAAAAGAAAACTTGGATACGGATGAAAATATAAGACTGAAATATAGGTATCTTGACCTAAGAAGACCTGATATGCAAAGAATACTTATGTTAAGGCATAAGGCAGCAAAGGTCATAAGAGATTTTCTAGATGAAGAGGGATTTGTTGAAATAGAAACGCCAATACTTGGAAAGAGTACCCCTGAAGGTGCCAGAGACTATCTTGTGCCCAGCAGAAATTATAAGGGGAAATTTTATGCGCTTCCTCAATCACCTCAGCTCTTTAAACAGCTTTTAATGGTTTCGGGGTATGATAAATACTTTCAGATAGTTAAATGCTTTAGAGATGAGGATTTAAGGGCAAATAGGCAGCCTGAATTTACTCAGGTGGATATGGAACTTTCTTTTGTAGAACAAGAGGATGTAATGAATGTAAATGAAAAATTGCTTCAGAGAGTATTTAAGAAAATATTGAATTTAGATATAAAGCTTCCTATAGAGAGAATGCCTTATAAAATTGCCATGGAAAAGTACGGAAGCGACAAACCGGATTTAAGATTTGGCATGGAGATAAATGATATAACTGAAGTTGTAAAAGATACAAATTTCAAGGTATTTCAATCTGCCATTGAAAGGGGTGGTTCTGTAAGAGCTATAAGAGTTCCGAATTCCGCTTCCATGAGCAGAAAGCAAATTGATAAGCTGGTGGAGTTTGTAAAAGATTATGGGGCTAAGGGACTTGTATGGATGGAATACAGAGAAGATGAAGTTAAGTCATCTGTATCAAAATTTTTAACTGAAAAAAATACTGAGGATATATTGGGCAGCATGGAAGCAGTGCCCGGAGATCTTATATTGATAGTTGCCGATAAAAATAAAATTGTATTTGAAAGTTTAGGTGCACTTAGAGTTCATATGGCAAAAGAAACAGGTATTTTAAAGGATAATAATGAATTTAGGTTTGTATGGGTAACAGAATTTCCTCTTCTATCTTATAATGAAGAGGAAAAGAGATATCAGGCGGAACATCATCCATTTACTATGCCTATGGATGAAGATATACAATATCTAGATAGTGATCCTGGAAGGGTGAGAGCCAAGGCATATGATATAGTGTTAAATGGAGAGGAGCTAGGTGGAGGAAGTATAAGAATACATGATACCAAGCTGCAGGAAAAAATGTTTCAGGTAATTGGAATTACAGAAGAAAATGCCTGGGAAAAATTTGGGTATCTTCTTGAAGCATTCAAGTTCGGGCCACCACCTCATGGAGGTTTGGCTTATGGATTTGACAGGATGGTAATGTTTTTGGCAAAAACTGATAATATAAAAGATGTTATAGCATTTCCTAAAAATCAAAATGCATTTTGCCCATTGACAGAAGCTCCAAATGTAGTAGATGAATCTCAACTAGAAGAACTTGGAATTGATATAGAGGATTTAAATAAAAAGAATTAAATATCTGCATAATAAAGATAAATTTTTAAAAATGTAGTATAATAATACTGATGATTTGAGGAAATATAATTTTTATTTATGTTTAAAGTTTAATAATTCCTGCTGTGTACGTGGAATGAGTTGATGTTGACCGAACATTTTATAAAAGGGAATTTGACTCTTCTCGTGGAATGAAACTCAATTTAATTTGAGCACAGGAAGCGAGAAGGAGATGCCCACCTGCTGGGAGCGGGTTCAAAGTAACTCACGATACGGCATGGTGGGATTTTACTGTTTTAAAATATATTTTTTGACAATTAATACACTTTTTTTCATATTTTCAATATTATAATTTTTGTAGACTGGTTTTTAAAGAAGACAGAGAGTCAATTATTTCTTCTCGAGGAAGGTTACCAGCACACAATTCACTGTCACTTTTTAACAAAAGATTGTTGTAAAACTCTATTGAATATTTGATAGATTGGGCACTATAGGCACTTTCCTGTAATAATTCATATATTATATCTTCAGCTTTATCGTATTTGCAGGATTTTGTATAATAAGCTATAATTTGATTTTCAAGTTCATAGGATAATTTGTACTGGCATATTTTACCTATGATGGAGTCTATATCTGAAAAATGAACCTCCAGCTCACAATCAACCCTTTCACTTAAATAGGCATTTAAAAATAAATGAAGAGATTTTTGATGTATGTAAAACGAATCATTTAATTTATTTTCACTTTCCAGGACATCACCCTCTTCTTCTAATAATTTAGCCATTATTATACACTTGTCTGTATTTATAGTTCCATTAATTTTTACCATTTCCATTAAGCTATCCACAGAAAGAGAGTTGAAAAATTTTAAACTTAGTCTAAACATATCTTTAAAAGCAGTATCAATTAAATCTAAGGTCTCCCTGTAATTTTTATTTTTTTTGCCATCCAATATCTTAATTAACAGTTCATTGAACTTTTTGATTAATTCTGCAGTTATAGTTCTTTTTAACATTGTATATACCTCCAAGATATTATAAAGAATAATGTCAATAATATTATATATTATTATACTAAAAAATTATTTTATTTACTATAAAAAGCCATAATAAATATTGAATACTAATATCCATTGTGATATTATAATATATAGAACATATAGTCTTTAAAACTACATTCGATAATATCAATATTTATATTTGATAAAGGAGTGATAATATATGGATAATCAATTGAAGTTTTACACAAGGGGTGAGGAAATCGCTAATGCTGTAACTCATGGAATAGGTGCGTTATTGTCAATCGCAGCTCTCGTGCTTTTAATTGTTTTCTCCGTTGAAAAAGGTGATAAATGGTATGTGATAAGTTATACTATATATGGAACTTCCATGTTCATTTTGTATTTAGGATCCACTTTATATCATAGTATAACTAATGTAAAGGCCAAAAGAGTGTTTAGAATATTTGATCATGCATCTATTTATTTATTAATTGCAGGAACATATACACCCTTTACGTTGACTATTTTAAGAAGTTCTGTAGGATGGACAATTTTTTGGATAATATGGACTTTGGCCATTTTGGGAATAATAATGAAAGTATTCTGGGTGGGAAAATATGAAATTGCATCTACTTTATTATATATTTTTATGGGATGGATAATAATTTTTGCCATGAAAAAACTGTTGATATTATTATCTCCCGTGGGTATAGCTCTTTTGGTTGCAGGAGGAATTATATATACTGTTGGGGCCATTTTATATATGATGGATAAAATACCTTATAATCATGCAATATGGCATCTTTTTGTCATGGGGGGAAGCGCATGTCACTTCTTCTGTATATTTTTATATCTGTTCCCCAATTCATAGTTATGGTTAAAAAGCGCTATTGAAATATATTCAATTTCAATAGTGCTTCAAAATGTGTAAATACTCAGTTGCAAAATAATTTTAGCTTTTATCCACTAGATTATTGGCTACATTTACCACAAAATCCTGGACATTTGTTATTATAGAAGTTACTTCTAGACTTCCTCTGTCTCTTAATTTATTTACTACAAATTCTGATATGTCTACAGTGTATATGTAAACGGGTCTTATTTTTTTACCCTCTATTTTGTATACTGGAGTCATATTTCCCGTTGCTATGGTATGAAGTTGAGTTGCCAGACATATAACTGTAGTAGCTTTTTTACAATAAGATCTCATGGTATCCTGAGCGTTATATACATCTGAGACTACAGAAGGAAGGGGTCCATCATCCCTTATAGAACCCGCAAGTACAAGAGGAATTTTATTTTTAATGCAGGAGTAGACAACACCATCTTTTATATTCTCTTTTTTAATGAAGTTATTAAGGGAGCCATCTTTTCTTACTTTGTTTATTACATCTATATGATTATAGTGGCCGTTTATTACAGAGTGTTGAGTATATATATTTTGACCAAGTGCTGTCTTAAAAAAAGAACCCTCAAGATCATGGGTTGCAAGTGCATTTCCTGCAAAAATACAATTTGCATATCCATGTTCTATAAGAGATGACATGGCTTTTTTAGAATCAGCATCAAATACTACAGCAGGGCCTAATACCCATAATATATATCCATGTTCTTTTTCATATTCCAGCAAGTCATATAAATTATCATAATCTTTGGAATAAGAACTCTCCCTGCTTCTTCCAGCTCTAAATGAAAACACTTGATTTTCCGAGCTGAAATTATCTTTAAATCCATTTGTATGCACGAAAATGCCTTCGCTGGAATCCTCACTTCTCCCAAGTATTACTTCTTCTCCGACTTCTAAATTTCTAAATTCTTTTATCTTTAAATTGCTGTCTTTATCTAATACTACTACGCAGTCCATTCGACTTTCAGATGCTAATACCCATTTTTGGCTTATTTTAAAATATTCTGGATATATGGAAGTAGCATGATAATTATCGGGAGCCACTCCTTTTACTTCAACTTTTTTTGTAGCTACATTAGGGGAAGAAAGAAATGGTTCGCTCAAAAAATTAGGTAAATGATAATCAGGTAATTTAAAATTCATTGCAAAGACCTCCCTATAGATTCAATTAAATATAATTATATCAAAAAATGTGAGTTAAAGGATAGGTTAGAGTTCAAATTTTTATATTATATGATAGTAGAATCCAATGTGGGGACTCCAAATAAGCAGAAACTTGTATTATTGTAAAAGATAATGGAAACTTAATTAGACATTTTATGACATAATAAATAGAATTCTATAATATAGGATGAAAAATATAATATTTAATAAAATATTATAGCATAAGATGCAAATAAATGATGAAATATTTTGGTAAAGTTTTAGTAAATATTAAAAGGAGTATTTATATATTATGTAGAATATATAAGCAATAAGTTTATTTGTAAAGGATAATAATTATGATTAATAGTAATGTTTTTGGATTTCATTCTTCATTTTACTATTGTGGATTAGAACATTTAATTGTAAATATGTATCAATATATTAAAGATAGTGTTGATAAAAGGGAAAAAATATGTATTTGTACTGATGACAGGATATATTTGGAATTATTAAAGTATCTAGGTGCATATAGCAAGTATATGAAATGTTTTAATGCAGTTGAAATGATGGATTATTATAAGAAAATGGGATTAAATGAGACAAAAGTAAAGCTTTCAAAATATATAGGACAAAATATTAAGAAGGGTTATACAGGAGTAAGATTTATTATGCAAATTGATTATGTGATTTCCAAAACCTCTTCCAAGGATTTCTTATGTTTTGATGAAAATATATCAGATATAATTTCAGGGACAAAGGCTTCCTTTATGTGTATCTACGACTTTGAAGACTATTTAAACAATAAGAATTTTATAGATGATAATGTCCTTAGGGAATCCTATAAAAATCATTTTTTTAGATTATATAAGGGTAAATTAGAAAAATGGAATAAACTATTAAATTTAAAATAATCCTAGTTGAAGAACTAGGATTATTTTAAATTACATTCAGAATTTTTAGCAAAATCCATTAACTTATGGGAGTTATTACATTATCAAGGCAATATAAGTTTAACCTTAATTAATAAAAAGTATACATTTGGAAGAATATATTATCAATAATAATATGTAATAATTAAATAGTATATATAAAACTTTGCCTAAGTTAGTAATTAAATTTACATTACCTTATTTCTAATTTATAATAAGGGTGATATTATATAAGAGTTAATAGTTAATGAGATAAGGCTTCTTTATAAACGAAATGATTTTGGAGGTAATTTAATGAATGATGAAAAACTATTAATACTAGATGGCCACAGTTTAATGAATAGGGCATTTTATGCACTGCCGGATTTAACTAATTCAGAGGGAACTCATACCAATGCAGTTTATGGATTTTTAAATATGTTGTTAAAAATGAAAAAGGAAATTGAGCCCGATTACATAGTCTGTACTTTTGACAGAAGTGCACCTACTTTTAGACATGATAAGTACAGTGAATATAAAGCTGGAAGAAAAAAGATGCCTCCTGAATTATCCCAGCAATTTCCTATAATACAGGAAATATTAAATATGATGTCCATAAATATTTTTGAGATAGATGGATTTGAAGCAGATGATTTAATGGGAACACTATCTGTTTTTGCTGAAGATAAAGGAGTAGAGGTATATATAATTACTGGAGATAGAGATGCTCTTCAATTAGCTACAGACAGGGTAAAGGTGGTTATAACTAAAAAAGGAATTACACAAAGGGAAATATATGATAAAAATAGAATGATAGAAGAATATGGCGTAACTCCTACACAATTTATAGATGTTAAGGGACTTATGGGCGACAACTCAGATAATATACCAGGTGTTCCGGGTATAGGTGAGAAAACTGCCTTTAAGTTAATAAAAGAATATAAAAACATAGAAAATGTATTTGAGAATATAGATAATATCAGTGGTAAAAAGTTAAGAGAAAATTTAAAAAAATATATGGAGCAGGCTGCATTTAGTAAAAAACTTGCTACTATTATTACAGATGTGCCTATAGAGATGGATTTAAAGTCAATTGAATCTAAAAGTGAATATGACGCTGAAGGACTAAAGGGTTTGTTTGAAAAGCTTGAATTCAAGTCTTTAATAAGTAAGATACCAAAAATAGAAGGGCAGGAAAAACCTGAAATAGATGACTTTAAGGTGGAAGTCAATAATATAAATACTTTAGCTGGATTACAAAAATTTGTAGATCATTTAGCGGACTCAAAGATAGAGGATAATTTATTATATGTGAATTTTAAAGTGGTAAGTGAGAAAGTATATTCTAAAAACTTTATAGATAAAATATTTATAAATTTAGGGGAAGAAAACTTTGAAATAGATATAAATAAATTGTATGGTGAAGACAGCAGCAGTACAGTTAAGCTTATGAAAAACTTATTTGAAAATCCTGATTTGGGTAAAGTCAGCTATGATATAAAAGCTCCTTGTAGTATACTGCATAAAATGGGCATAAAACTTTTGAAAATAAAATTTGACATAAAAATAGCAGCTTATCTCATAGATTCATCCAAGTCAAATTATGAACTTGCAGATATTATTAAGCAATATACTGGAATAAATATTTCCAAAGAAGATAAAAATCTTTTTGTTAAAGAAACCATGATGTTTGATAAAATATATTCTTCACTAAGACAAAAAATAGAAGAAGGAGATATGGAGAAGCTTTTGTATGAAGTGGAGCAGCCGCTTATACATGTGCTTGCGTCAATGGAATACGAGGGATTTAAAGTTGACATGAGTAAACTTATGCAGCAGGAGAATAAATTCAAGTTGGAAATAGAAAGGATACAAAAGAAAATATACTCCCTTGCTGAAGAGGAGTTCAATATAAATTCTCCAAAGCAACTGGGAAAGATACTTTTTGAAAAATTAGATCTGCCTGTGATAAAAAAAACCAAGACAGGATATTCCACTAATGCGGAGGTATTGGAAAAATTAAAGGATAAGCATCCTATAATTGAAAATATAGTTTACTACAGGCAGCTTACAAAATTGTATTCAACTTACATTGAAGGTTTAAAAACTGTTATAGGAGAGGATAGTAAGATTCATTCCAGTTTTAACCAAACAGTGACTACCACTGGAAGACTTTCAAGTACAGAACCTAATCTCCAAAACATACCTATAAAATATGAAATGGGTAAAGAAATAAGAAAAATATTTGTGCCGGATAATGAAAATTGTGTTATACTTTCAGCGGATTATTCACAGATAGAGTTGAGGGTACTTGCCCATATTGCAGATGATAAAAATTTAATAAGTGCATTTATAAATCACAGTGACATCCATACTAAAACTGCTTCAGAGGTATTTAAGGTACCAATAGATCAGGTTACACCTACTCAAAGAAGCAATGCAAAAGCTGTAAATTTTGGTATAGTATATGGTATAGGTGATTTCAGCCTGGCCAAAAACCTGAAGATATCCAGAAAAGAGGCTAAACTTTATATAGATACTTATTTTGAAAGATATCCAAACGTAAAATTATATATGGACAATATAGTAAAGGAAGCTAAAAAGGATTTTTATGTTACTACATTGATGAACAGAAGAAGATTTATACCTGAAATAAAGTCTTCAAATAAAATAATAAGATCTTTAGGAGAAAGGCTTGCCATGAATACCCCTATTCAGGGGAGTGCGGCGGATATTATAAAAATAGCTATGGTTAATGTGTACAGGAGATTGGAACAGGGCAATTTAAAAAGTAAATTAATACTTCAGGTACATGATGAATTGATTTTGAATGTATATAAGGAAGAGCTTGAAAAAGTAAAGGGTATTGTGAAAGAGGAAATGGAAAATGTATTGGATTTGAAAGTTCCTCTTGAGGTGGATATAAGTATAGGCAGCAATTGGTACGAGGCTAAATAAGAAGTGTTAAAAGAGGGATGGCTGTGATTAAAATAGGACTTACTGGAGGGATAGGAAGCGGGAAAAGCACTGTTTCCGATATACTTCGGGAAAAGGGTATGGAAATAATAGATGCAGATGATATAGCCAGAAATGTAATTGAGAAATATCCTGTTATAATTGATAAGATAAAATCAATTTTTGGGGAAAGATTTATAGATGATTCAGGAAAACTTAAAAGAAAAGAATTTGGAGATTATATATTTTCATGTAAATATGAAAGAATAAAATATGAAAATATTATAATGCCTTTTATTAAGAGAGAAATATTAGACAGTATTGATAAACTGGAAAAAAATAATGAAAGGATTTGTATAGTAGATGGAGCTACTCTTATAGAAAATAGATTTTATAAGCATTTAGATTTAATTTTACTGGTTTGGGTAAACAGGAGCGTTCAAATATGCAGGGTAAAAAAAAGAGATAAATTGACGGAGCTTCAGATAATCCATAGAATAAATTCTCAAATGTCTTTAGAAGAAAAGAAAAAATATGCAGATTTTATATTGGACAATTCAGATACGTTGGAAGAAACCAAAAGGCAGCTGGAGGAGATATTTAATAAGATAAATATGAAATTATAGGGGGGTGAAGTGCCTTAAAATAATATTTAGGGCATAGATGAGATTGAAATCTATAAGTAGAATAGTAGTATTTATGTTAATAATAATGGCAGTATTAAATGCAAAGAATATTGTAAGATACTATTTTCCTTTAAAATATTCAGGTTATATAGTGAAGTATTCTAAAGAATATAATTTGGATCCACATTTTGTGATGGCTGTGATTAAGACGGAAAGCAATTTTAAAGCAGATATCAGATCCAATAAAAATGCAATAGGTCTTATGCAGATAACTCCAGATACTGCAAAATGGGCGGCAGAGAAAATGAATATAAGAGATTTTAGAGAAGATATGTTAAATGATCCGGAGTTTAATATTAAAATGGGATGTTGGTATTTGAACAATTTAAAAACGGAGTTTAACGGTAACATGAAACTTGTCCTAGCTGCTTATAATGGAGGAAGAGGCAATGTGCAGAAATGGCTGAAGGACTCTCAACATTCAGCAGATGGAGAAAATCTTCAGTATATACCTTTTAAAGAGACAGACAAGTATATTAAAAAGGTGGAGGTTAGTTATAAAGTTTATGAATATTTGTATGGGGAAGCTTCTTTAGATGCATCCCTGGTAAATCTATGATAAATTTTAGTTGACAACTATGTAAAAAGTTATTATAATACTATTGTATGCGAGAGTGGCGGAACAGGCAGACGCGCACGTTTGAGGGGCGTGTGAGTAAAATCGTACGGGTTCAAGTCCCGTCTTTCGCACCAAATAGAATATAAAACTGTATATTAAGGATATTTAAATACGTTTAAAAAAGGCACTATGTTAGTTGTAAAAAACAGTTACCATAGTACCTTTTTTTATTACACCATAAATGCACTACTTCCAGCTAGTTTTTCCACTATCTCTGAATCATTAAAAATTTAAAGATTAAAAACATTTTTTGGAATCCATCTTATCCTGGACTTGAACAAGAGCTTCTCCAAAACGCTGAAAATGAACTATTTCTCTTGCCCATAAGAATTTAAGAACATCTATTATATCAGGATCGTCCGTTAAAGTTATTAGATGCTCATAAGTTGTTCTGGCTTTTTGTTCTGCTGCCATGTCCTCATGGAGGTCTGTTATTGGATCCGCTGTAGCGGTTATATAGGTGGCAGTCCAAGGAAATCCATTTGCATCCTGCCAATAAAGTGCACGTCCATGCTGAACAAAGTGCCCTCCTAGGCCTGCTTCCTCCAATTCACATACAGTAGCATCTTTTAATAATTGGTATACCATAGCACCTATAATTTCCACATGAGCCAGTTCTTCAGTGCCAATATCAGTAAGTAAACCTTTAGTTTTGCCTGTAGGCATGGTATAGCGCTGATTCAAATATCTGAGAGAAGCGCTTAATTCCCCATCAGGTCCTCCGTATTGAGCCACAAGGTATTTAGCCATTCGTATATCCTTGCTTTTAATATTAACAGGATGTTGTAATTTTTTTTCATAAATCCACATATATGTGACCTCCTATTTGTCAGGCTCCCAAGGCCAAGGTTCATTTATCCACGACCAAGGATATTCGCTTTGACTAAATCCAAAATTAGTGAGCATGCCGAAATTTACTTCATATTCTTTTTTTAGGTACATAAGCTGTTTTGATAAAGTATTATAATCGGCAAGAGCTTTCTTATTGTCAGGAAAATTGTCTAGAAAAATATTTAGATCCACTGCAGCAAATTCCACTTGTCTAATCTTATCTAATAATTTTTTACCATCCTTCATGTTTATTTCCTCCTATATTATCTTGATCTTCGGGATAAGGCATAACGAGATTAGGGAATACAGTACCCTTTTCCAATGCCGTATTTAAAGGAAGTAAACCTATATAAGGCTGCATAGGAACATAAGCTCTTGCTAAACTTTTACCTGATGAGTTAGTTGGAAACATAGAAGGGGATATATATTCGGAATCCGTATAGGGAACAAATTTTGAATGCACTATTTTCACCTCTTATATTCTCTTTACAATGATAATATATTCATGGTTATGAATTGTGTTAACGTAAATTGTACACATAAAATTTATTTGGGGTAAATTAATAGAAATGAGTTAATATGAATTTTTATGTATTTGCTTTTTATAAATTTATCAATATAGGTTTTAAATATTGCCATTTAATGATATAATCATCTTGGATAATATTATTAAAATATATGGAATTAAGTATAATAATGACTATGGGTAAATAAGATTGTGTAAACTCCTAGAAAATTTTAGCTATATAATCTGTGTACCCTCCACTTATATATTTTATATTTGTTAGGAGCTTACATAAATCTTTCTACTATATTATACGATTGAAGAATTTCTATTGCTTCAAATAAGATTATATTTTATTTGAAGTATTTTTTTAGGTATAAAATCATCTTTTATTATACAAAATAAAATTGGAGGTGTTTTTATGTCAATAAATTTAACAAACAAAGAAAGATTACTGTTGGAGGATCAAAAAAGCCATGAAGCTATGTGTATAAACAAGTACACAAATTATGCCAATCAAGCTAAAGATTCTCAGCTAAAACAATTGTTTTTAAACAATGCTTCAATTGAGCAAGAACACTTGAACAGCGTTAATTCACTTTTAAACGGAACAGTTCCAGATTTAAATAATAAGCAAGGTAATTCCAATTTAAATGTAAATTCAAGTAGCTCTTCACCGCAGGTAGGTATGGCTCAAGTTAGCGATGAGGATATGTGCAAGGATATGCTTATGACTGAAAAATATATTTCAGGTACATATGATACTTCAATATTTGAATTCAGGGATACAAATGCCCGAGATGTATTAAATCATATACAAAAGGAAGAGCAGAAACACGGTGAGTCCATTTATAAGTACATGGAAAGCAAGGGTATGTATAAGCTTCAGTAGTAAAATCATCTTACAAAAATATCATATAGCTAAAAAGGGATTATAAACTAACATTAATCGTCTTAAAAGCAATAGAAATATTCATAATACTTTTGAGGCGATTTTTAATATTAGACTTGCATACTATAATTTTATGATATATCATGAAATCATAGTATAACTTGATGTGGCAAGTCAAAGAGGTGATTATATAAGTAAAATTGCTTTAATATTCATGGATAATTCAGAATATTGATGTATTACTTAGACATAGGAGGATTAGTTATGGAAGATAAGTATGGAAGAAAGATAAATTATCTCAGGGTTTCACTTATAGATAGATGTAACTTAAGATGCAGATATTGTATGCCTAAAGAGGGAATAATAAAAAGACCCTATAATGAATTATTAAGGTTCGAAGATATATTAAAGATTATTAAAGCAGCAGCTCATCTTGGAATAAATAAAATTAGATATACCGGAGGAGAACCACTTATAGTAAAAGATATAGACTATTTAATAGAAGAGACTGCCAAGATACAGGGAGTTTCTGATCTAGCCATTACTACTAATGGTACATTATTATATGATTTAGCAGACAAATTAAAATCAGTTGGCCTAAAAAGAGTAAATATAAGTTTGGATACTTTAAAAAGGGACAAGTTTAATTATATTACAAGGGGAGGTAATATAGATACTGTATTAAAATCTATTGAAAAGTGCTTGAGTATTGGATTAACACCTGTTAAGATAAATGTCGTACTTATAAAGGGATTTAATGATGAAGAGGTTGTAGATTTTATAAGAATTACAAAAGATTTGCCTATAGAAATTAGGTTTATTGAATTAATGCCAATTGGACAGGGTGAAAAGCTTTATAAAACCAGTTATTTATCTTCGGAAAATGTTTTGAAAATTATAAAAAATACTTTTGAGTTAGTTCCTCAGAAAACTCATTCAGGAAGTACAGTTTCTTTATACAAGGTGGATAATTACCGTGGTAATATAGGATTTATAAGCCCAATGAGTTGTAAATTTTGTAAAAATTGCAATAGAATAAGACTTACTTCAGTGGGAAACCTAAAACCCTGTTTGCATTCAGACAAAGTAATTAATTTAAAATCCTGTCTGAATAATGCTGAACTTCTTACGGAAAACTTAAAACAAGGCATACTTAGTAAACCATTACAGCATAATATGGATTCAAAAAATAAAAGCGAAAGCAATAAGATGATGTATCAAATAGGAGGTTAAAAACTATTGTAAGTTTATCCCCATTGCTGTAAATATTTTTATCTGGGCTAATTCTGATTGGGACAAGTTGGTTAGCTGATAGGATTTTGAATTACCGGTTTTAGCCCAAATAACAAAATGTTCACAGTTATTTTCTAAAAGATTATAGCTTTTTTCCCCAAGTCTTGTTTCTGCCCTTTTTACAGTCTCTTTAGGATTAAATTCCACACTACTTTTTACATTTAAAATAAAATAATTTCCTGGTTTAAAATAAGTATCCATATCTGTTTCCTTTATTTGGGCATCTGTTGCAGTACCTGTACTGCTGCAATAATGAATCACTTTATTATTGCCAATATATATTCCATAGTGATTATATTTATATCCCATAAAATTATCAGTAGTTCCCACTATATCCCCATATTGAGGTTTTCTTACAATTCTCGATAGCGTAGATGAATTGCCTGCTTTTATAGTGAAGCATAACTTTTTGTCCTCTTTCATCCTATAATTTTTAAAATGTAAATTTGAAGATAAAGTAACATAAATTTTATCATTTTCATTAAATCCATCTAAAGGGGGATTTATAAGTAAAGTTTTACCGTTGGCACTGGGAAATATATATACATCAATAGTGTCATTATTTTTATCTTTTACAGATATATTTTTTAAAGTGGAATCGTTCCATATAATTTGACCCTCTAGTGGTATTTGAATCTGACTGTATTTATAAATATTTGTTGCTTTATTTTGAAATATATAAGTTCGACAGATAAAAAATGCAGCCGCAATTATTATAAATATTGATATTAATTTTACAAAAAAGTATTTCTTCATCTAAGACACCTTGCTTTGTATTTTTAATTATCTTTTTTAGGAAACCAACCTTTAGATACCCTTTCCTTTTGTTTAAATAATTCCAATATACCCCATAGAAAAGTGAAACCTAAAATGCCTAAAAAACCAGATAGTATGTTGGATTTAATTAATAGGGAAAATGCTATGCTCAAACAACCTATTAATAAAAATAAAGGCCATATTTTTACTCCAAAATAATATTCACCTTTTATTACAAGTATATGGCCAATACCTGTTAAGATTAATACGAAAATACCAGTTATAAGTCCATAGTAATTAAGCATGTAATCCCTCCTTATCAAGTGATTTTTGGGTTAAGGTGGAAGTCTTAACCATAAGGAATGCCACCGTATCTGAAACCTTAGAAAAACTTATCCAGGGGTGTATTATTGCTTATCCCACACTTTATGAAGTGATGGCCTTAGCAATGATAACCATCGGATAAAAATTTTGAATTTTACTGCCTGTACTAAATATAATACCAGTATATCTTTTTTATGTACATCCTACTATTATAAAACCAAATAGATGATATAAATTTTATATGATATAATAGCTATGGTATATCTGGATTCATATAATTTTTGAGTTTAAGGGAGGTATAGTATGAAAAGGTTTATTTCGGTGCTTTTACTGCTGATATTTCCAATTTTTCTCTTAGCAGGATGTGGACAAAAAAATAATCAGGCAGAAAATGAGTTTAAGAATAAAAACTGGAACGATATATTGAAATCTGCAAAGGGAACTACTGTAAATTTTTATGGATGGGGAGGAAGTGAACAAACCAACAAATGGTTGGATAATTATCTTTCTAAAGAGTTGAAACAAAAATACAATATAACTTTAAAAAGAGTACCTATGGATATTGATGATATATTGAATAAAATGCTTGGGGAAAAACAAGCTGATGGAAAGGGCACTATAGATGTAGTTTGGATAAATGGAGAAAATTTTTATACCGCAAAAAAAAACAGGTTGTTGTATGGACCATTTACGGGAAAATTACCTAATTATAAAAAGTACATAGATCAAAATTCCAAGGATGTCCAGTATGATTTTGGATACCCCATAGATGGATATGAAGCACCTTATGGAAAGGCACAATTTGTAATGATATATGATACAGCAAAAGTAACAAATGCTCCTAAAAACTATGAGGAGCTTATGAACTTTATAAAGGCGAATCCAGGAAAGTTTACCTATCCTGCACCACCGGATTTTACGGGAAGTGCCTTTGTAAGAAATATAATATACGATATAGTTGGTTATCAAAAATTCTCTAATATGAAACCGGATAAAGAAACTGTGGAAAAAGAGATAAAACCGGCTATAGATTATTTAGAAGAAATAAAGCCTTATCTTTGGAATAAAGGCGAAACTTATCCTTCCAATATATCTATGTTAAATAATTTATACAGTGAGGGACAAGTATTGGATACTATGTCTTACAATCCCAATTCCGTAAGTCAGCAGATAGAAAACGGTCAGTTTCCCAATACCTCAAAATCCTTTCTTTTTGAAAAAGGGACTGTGGGAAATACTAATTTTCTAGCAATACCTTTTAATGCTCCCAATAAGGCAGGGGCTATGGCGGTTATCAATATGGTGTTGAGTTTCGATGCACAATATTCCAAGTATAATCCTGATGTGTGGGGAGACTTGCCAGTATTTGATAATAATAAATTGGATAATAGTGAAAAGGAAAGGTTGGGTAAGGTAAAGATTGGTGAAGGTGCAATTCCTCAGGAACAGCTTTTTAAAGCCAGGTTACCCGAAGTACCGGCAGATTTAGTACCTATTATAGAAAAAGTGTGGATGGAAAATATACCAAACAAAAAATAGAGGAAGGGTAAAGGTGAAAAACCAGCTTATAGAAGAAAAAATGAAACCCTATTTTCTGTTAAGTCCCATGTTAATTATAATTGTAGGTATTTTAGGTTTTGGAATAGTAAATTGTATACTTCAGAGCCTAGGATATTTTCCTGCAGTGGGACTGAGAGAGATAACATTTAAATATTATAGAGAAGTATTTACCTCAGCTGATTTTATTCAATCCCTTAATTTTAGTGTGTATACTTCTATGGTATCTTCTATTTTATCAGTTGTCATGGGAATAAGTATTGCCTATTTTATACTTATTAGTAATAAGGGAAATGGTGTTTTAAATAAGATATATAGAATTCCAATAATAGTGCCGCATACAGTGGTGGTGCTTTTAGTATTTAATGTGTTATCTCAAAGTGGAGTAATCTCAAGAATTTTTTATTATATGGGGATTATAAAAAATACAAGTCAATTTCCTCTATTTATTTTTGATAGAAAGGGACTAGGGATAATTACTACATATGTGTGGAAAGAAGTACCTTTTATTGCATTGGTGGTTTATGGAACTATGTCAAGAGTGAATAAGAAATTATTTGAAGCCGCGTTGAATTTGGGTGCCAGTAAAAAAAGAGCTTTTTTCTATGTAGTATTGCCGCTCATAATGCCTTCCGTAGTTTCATGTTTTTTGATAGTATTTGCATTTTCCTTTGGGTCTTTTGAAGTTCCCTATTTAATAGGACCGACCTTCCCAAAGGCTCTTCCCGTTAAAGCGTATATAGAATATTCAAATTCTGATTTAACCAATAGGCCTTATGCCATGGTGATAAATACTATACTTATTATTATTACCTCTATACTGATATTTTTATATGAAAGATGTTTTTCATTATTTTGGGGAAAGCAGGATAGAAAATATGATAGGAAATAAAAACATTGTATCTAAAATTTTATTATATATTTTAGCTTTTATCTGCCTGTTTCCCATAATCATACTTATAATTTCAGCTTTTTCAGGAAATTGGCAGTGGCCTTATTTTATTCCAAGACAATTTAGCTTGAGGGGAATTAAGTATGTACTCAGCAGTAATAATTCTTTGAAAGTTTTAATTTATAGTGTAATTCTTTCAATGACAGTTACATTAATTACCATTACAATAAGCATACCAGCAGGACGTGCCCTTGGGATATACCATTTTAAGGGTAAAAATATAGTAAAGTTAATAGTACTTGCGCCTATAATAATACCACCAGTATCAGTTGGAGTGGGTATACATGTAGAATTTTTAAAGATTGGTATTGCAAATAGTTTTCTGGGTGTTGTTATAATTCATCTGATTCCCTGCATTCCCTATGCAGTGAGAATTATATCTGATGTGTTTGAAATATTGGGTGAACAGTTAGAACAACAGGCAAGGGTTCTAGGTGCTACTAAAATTCAAACGTTTTTTTACGTTACTTTGCCTACAATTATGCCCGCAGTGACTTCCTCTGCCTTTCTAGTATTTATAGTATCTTTTAGCCAATACTTTTTAACTTTTTTAATAGGAGGAGGAAAAGTTGTAACTTACTCTATTTTGATGTTTCCATTTATCGAAGGTGGAGATGAAAACATTGCAGCAAGCTTTAGTTTGATTTTTATAATAACTTCATTAATAGTTTTATTTGTAATAGAGAAAATTCTTAGAAGTTATTATGAGATGGAAGATTATTTTTATATATAATTGAATTTATTGAAAATGGAGATTAAAAATGTTTGGCATAGAACTTGTTAATATTAAGAAATCCTTTAATGATAAATATGTTTTAAAGAATGTAAGCTTTTCTGTGAATGAGGGAGAAATACTATGCCTTCTTGGACCATCAGGCTGTGGCAAAAGTACCATTTTAAAAATAATTGCAGGGCTTTTGGATGCAGATGATGGTAAAATATATCTAGATGGTAATTTAGTGAATAAAATTCCAGTAGAAAAAAGGGGGGCAGTTATAGTATTTCAGGATTTTTTACTTTTCCCACACTTGAACATAGAAGAGAATATAAGTTTTGGGTTGAAAATGAGAAAAAAAAATAAAAAATATATAATAGAAAAAGTAAAAAAAATCACTAAAATGGTTGGCCTTGATGGAATAGACAGGAAATATCCTTCTGAACTCTCAGGAGGACAAAAACAAAGGGTGGCACTAGCTAGGGCATTGGCAGTGGAACCCAAAATTTTATTGCTGGATGAGCCCTTTGCCAATTTGGATATAAACATTAGAAATTCCATGAGGGAACTTATACGTAATTTGCAGAGGAAATTAAATATAACTACTATTCTTGTAACTCACAATAAGGAGGAGGCTCTTACCATGGGTGACAGTATAGCTCTTATGATAAACGGGAATATAATACAACAGGATTCACCTGAGAATATGTATGAAAAGCCAAATTGCAAGGAAACTGCCAATTTTTTTGGAGATGTAAACTATATAGAGGGAAAGATGAAAAACAATATATTCAATTGTAAATTTGGAAGATTTCGGGCTACAGGCTATATTGGAAATGAAGGATGTGTGGAGGCACTTATAAAACCTGAAAAAATAAAACTCTTTAAAAATAAGGGGGATAATAAGGGTAAAATTTTAGATAAGAAATATGCAGGGGATAGAATTTATTATACAATAAAACATGGTGATTATTTCCTGAAATGTATAGAAGATAGTTCCAATAATTTTCAGGTGGGGAGCAATCTATATTTTAATATAGATTTTTCAAAAGCAGTATATTTTAATTCAAAGTGATGGACTTATACAACCATCACTTTGAATTAAACGGTACAAGTAATTTTATTTTATTTTCTATAAAATTTTTTTGCCCATAGTCTATATATATGTTGGCATAAATATCATTTACTGAATTGGGTATTATCCAGTTGCCCGTTAATTTTTTTATTTTATACTCAGCTATCTTTTCGTATTTAGGACTTTCTTTATCAGTAGATATAATTTCTGTGGATTTACTGTTAAAGCTTTGCAGATTCTGATTTTTACTATCACCTACATTTACAACATAAGTTTTGATGTTTTTATTTGACGTTTCTTTTATGTATTGATTTTTATTTGAGGATGAAATTGGAACTAAATTTTTGCTTTCAAGGATCTTGTCTACAAGACCTGTTTCCTTAGGCGCTGATACCCATATTAAAAGTGGAATAATAAATAATATAAATATAGCTGATATACACATGACCGTTATATTTATAATCATTCTCTTTATCCAATATTGTAGTATTTTCTTTTCACTATAGTTTTTGCCTATTATTTTTTTATTTTGTTTACGAAATAATTTTATCCCCAACAATATAGTTAAAAAACCTGATAAATATAAGAAAAAAAGCATAATTAATCTCTCCTAATATAAACTTCATATAGATTTTAACAGAAAAACTTATAAAAATATATATTTAATTTGCTAAACTTTTAGGTTTCATAAATTTATAACAAATAAGGAGGTATTTCTAATTTGATCATTTTAAAAATAATTGGAATTGCAATTTTACTATTTATATGCTTCTTAATTTTTCTAATAGTATCTAATACAAAATATGAAATTAAATGTATTTTAAAAGAAAATACACTTAATTATAACTTAAAGGTCAAATTACTTTTTGGAATTATTTCTGTAATAGGAACAGGAGGGGAAGAAAAAACAAAGATATTTATAAAAATATTTTTTTTGAAAAAAAGAATCAATATAAACTCTAAAAAAGATAAAGATCTTGAAGATAATGCCTCTAAACTACAGTACAATATTTTAGATAAAATTAAAAAAGTCTATGAATATAGAAAGTCCATAAAAAAAATTATTTTTATAATTAAACCTAAATATGTTAAAATAGAAGGAAATTATGGATTGAAAGATCCCTTTATGATTGGAATGCTAGGAGGGGTATTTGCTATAATTGGGAATATAGCTCCCAAAAAATCTGTAAATATAAAACCGGATTTTTTTAATGAGATTTTTAATTTTTGTGTTGAAGCTGGAGGAAGTTTTAGAATCATATCTTTAATTTTTATGGTTTTTAAGTTATTGTCATCTCATTTTGCAAAAAAAAGATTTCATAAAAAGTATATAATTAGAGAATACAGATTAAAAAGGTCAAAGGAAATCAAGGTCAACTAAGTTTTAATGTATCAGATCAATTGATTATTTAAGGGAGGTATTTATATGGATATTAAGGAAAATGCGGAAATGCTATTTTCAAAATTAGAAAATTTTTTAAAAACAGAAACTGTTGTAGGAAAACCCATAAATGTAGGTGATATAATTCTAGTACCATTTATAACTGTTAATTTTGGATGTGCAACTGGTGGTGGGGGACAAGAGGCTGCTGCAGATAAACAGGAAGGTTCTGGTGCCGGTATGGGTGCAGGGGCAAAGATAACTGCAGATGCAGTACTTGTAATAAAAGATGATACAGTTAAAGTTATTCCTATAAAAAGCAAGGATAATTTAGATAAAATTATAGAATTAGTCCCTGGTATAATTAAGAAAATGGGCATAAAGAAAAATAAAGATAAAGAAGAAAAGTAGACTATACACATATACAGTGAAACAATAATTCTCAGTATTAAAATTATGAATTGGAGTATACGATCTATTGGATCAAGTTTAGTGTACTCCCTTTCAGTGCATTCTAAGAGTTCTTTTTAAATGTAAATTTTAATTTCGTTTCAGAGATCACTACAGATAGAAATATTATGCTGCAGCCTATTATCATATTTAAGGTAAATACCTCATTTAAGAATATTATGGATATAATTGCTCCAAATACGGATTCCAGGGAAAGCAATATTCCAACATGATTTGGGTTAGTATATTTTTGGGCCACGTTTTGAATTAAAAATCCTATCATAGTACTGAAGACTATTAAATAAAAAAGTGGGAACAGAGCATCTTTAGGTATTCTTGAAAAATTGGGCTCAAAAATAATTGCAGATAAAAGAGAAAAAACACCGGCAAACATCATCTGTACTACAGATAATATTACAGGATTGGATCTCCTTGCAAAGCAGGCTATGGAAATTATATGTGATGCAAATAAAACAGCTGACAAAAGTGTGAGCCAGTCTCCAATATTTATATTGAACTGCATATCGGATTTCAAACTTAATATGGCTATCCCAATAAGGGAAATCACAGCTGAAATTATAGCACGATATGTTGGCCTTGTCTTAAATACCGCCCAGTATAAAAAGGGGAGTACGATTACATAAACTGAAGTTAAAAAAGACTGCTTGCTTGCAGTTGTATATTTAAGCCCTATGGTTTGTGCTGTATATGCTAAAAATAGGAATATACCTATTATAAGACCTCGAATTATATCTTCTAAAGTTATTTTTATCATTATTTTTAAAAATATAATTGAAATTAAAATTCCAGCACATAGAAATCTTATAGCCATCGTATATAAAGGAGTTATATTACTTAGAACGTCTTTTGTAGCAGCATAACCTCCACCCCATAACATAGCAGCCAGTAATAGAGATAAATCCGCTATCAAATTTTTTTTGTTTCCTTGAATTTCCATAATTCATACCTCTAATATTTTATTTTTGGCATCGTCAAATATATTGTAGTGATATTTATATTTATTGTCAAATAATTTCAGCTGAAAGCATTTGACAAATTAATTTTTATAGACAAATAATGATTATATGGTACTTAGTACAAAGGAGGACATTTATGTATAAATTAGTATCCATGGATATGGATGGAACCTTGCTAAACGAAAATCATGTTTTAAGTAAAAATACCATAGATATAGTGAAAAAAATAAAAAAAATCGGAGTAAAGGTAATCTTAGTCTCAGGAAGGGGAATTAACAGTTTAAGAGTTTTCGCAGATGAATTGGAACTGGAGGATTTTCTCATATGTCTAAATGGAGCAAATTTATATAAAGGGGGAAAATTGATTTCAGGGGAACCTATTGAAAATGAAATATGTAGTGAAATTATACATACATGTGAGAAAAATAATATCTATACTATATTATTTGATAATGAAAAAGTTTATATAGAAAAACCTACTGATTATATGAATATAAATGCTTACATAGGAAATTGGAATGTAGTTGGAAAGTTATCTTCATTTTATAATAACCAGACAATGTATAAGATGGTGCTTTCGGAAGATCGGAAAAAGCTTTTAAAAATAAAGAAAGAAATACTGGATAAATTCAATGATAAAATAAATGCAAATTTTTCACTCCCAAATTATCTGGAAATATTCAGTAAGAATGTAGATAAAGGAAGAATGATTAAAAAGGTTGCAGATCATTATAAAATAAAAAGAGAACAGATATTATCTATAGGAGATTGGGATAACGATATGCCAATGATAAAATATGCAGGGTTTGGTATAGCAATGGGCAATGGTTGTGAGGCATTAAAATCAGTGGCAGATTATGTAACTAAAAGTAATAGAGAAGATGGAGCGGCCTATGCATTGGAAAAGTTTATATTAAATAAATTATAAAGTAAATTAATATTAATGAGCATAGACATAGAGGGACTTGTAAAGAGCTCATTGAATTTAGGTGTAGTTCAAACTAAAGAGTATAGTGTAAAAATTATAATATGAAAAGTTATTTGGCAAGAAACCTTTAGTAAGTACAATCCATGCAGGGCTTGAATGTGCACTTTTTGAAGAAAAGTTTAAGGGACAATTAGATATGATATCTTTAGGACCAACTATGTTTGGAGTCCATACTGCAGATGAACATTTGAGCATACCGTCTACACAGAGAACATGGAAGTATCTTGTTGAAGTATTAAAAACTCTTAAGTAAATAAAAAGGCAGATTTTAATCTGTCTTTTTATTATGCCTTTCCTATAAAAACACTTAGTATAAGTATTACAAGTACTAATGAGGTGATTTTTACATATAGATAATCCTTTTCTTTAAAAAATACAAATATGGAAACTGCTACACGAAGTACTGGTATTGCCATTAAAAATAATAATCCTAATAGTATAACTGCATAGGGTTTAAATTTTATACTTCCCTTTAATATTTCAATGGGAGTAGTTGGAAAGTAATTTCCGCTGTAACCACTGGTACCGGATATCAAAAACATTGAAAATCCTATGGTTATTACAATTGAACTTATTATTACCCCTATTCTTAAAAATGAGCCTATTATCATGTCCATTTCTTCCATTTCTTCATTGGTGACTTTCTTCTGGTACATTTATTTACCCCCTAATCCCTTTAGTATCATCTCCACTGATATATATATCAAAAAAGGGATGAAGATTTTTCTTATAGTTTTACTTTTCATATTTTGCATGATTTTAGTGCCAATGGTAGCCCCAGCTAAGACTCCCAAAGCTACTGGAGCAGAAATTTTAGGATCAATATCTCCTCTTAGCAGATATATACTGGCGCTGGCAACTGCAGTGACACCCATCATGAAATTACTTGTAGCACTGGAGACCTTTAAAGGAAGTTTCATAAATAAATCCATGGCCATAACTTTAAAACTTCCACTTCCAATTCCAAGAAGGCCGGAAATAATTCCAGCACCGTACATTATTCCAAATCCGCTGGGAACACCAGCTACTTTGTAGAATACATTTTTATCTAGGGCCTTATCGTAGTAGTGCCCATTTAATTTAAGCTTTTCCGCCAGTGGGTGGGTTTCAACATCATTGGGTAACTCACTTTTCCTTTTTTTAAACATGGCAAAAGCAGAATATAGGAGAAGCAGGCCAAAAAGAAAATAAAGATAATCAGGGCTTATAATTCCTCCTAAAAAAGCTCCGGTTATTGCACCTATGGTGGTAGCTATTTCAAGAAACATCCCAACTCTTAAATTTGTTATTTTATCCTTTATGTAAGCTGCAGCAGCTCCGCTTGACGTAGCAATTACGGATATTAAGCTTGCCCCAACTGCATATCGTATATCTATTCCAAATAATAGGGTAAGGGCAGGAGTAATTACTGTTCCGCCGCCTAGACCTAAAATAGAACCAATCATACCTGCGAGTACAGATATACCTAGAAGTTCTAATAAAAATAATGACAAAATACCATCTCCCGTGTTGAATAAGTTTTATTTTTCAAGTATTATTATAACAAGAAAAAATATATATTAGAAATATATATTTAGTGTTTTTAATATATTAAATTTATATACTATAGGAGATATTATAAATGAATGAGAAAAGTTTGAATTTCAATATTAAAATATTAATTTTTGTGGGAATTTTGGCTACAGCATATCTTTACATAGATAAATTAGAAATGCTTGTATTAATACCTTGTATACTGTGTATATATGATGGAGTTTATATATTCCTTAAAGTCAAAAATAGAGATGGGATTAAATTGATATTTTTCATAGGTACTGTTTTAGCATTGATTTTAATGGTTCATATTACAGTAGTATATGGTATATCCAATCCAGTCCCTGTAATTCTCATATTTATTATGACTAATTTGTTTTTTTTGTATAATCTAATACTATACTCTTTTAATAAATATAGTAAAACAAGTCTTGTGTTTATATTTTTAGGATGGATTATATGTGACAGTATTCCGATACTTATGGTACTTATATTGTCAGCAGGACTTTCTAGTTGATAATATCAAAAATACAACATAGTACACTATGTTGTATTTTGAATAAAAATCACTTTTTATTTTTGATTATTTTCTTTAAAGTATCTATTAAAGTGTCAACTTCATTATAGGTGTTATATAGACCAAAGCTTAATCTGACAATACCAGGATGAAAATTATTAAAATGAGTTTTGAAATAGTTTATTTCCTCAGGAGAAAGTCCCAATAGCCTTTGAACATAAGGATGGGCGCAGAAACAGCCGCTTCTTACTGAGATACCTGATAAATCTGATAGAAGTTTTGCAGTGGTTTCATGGTGAATTCCTTTTATATTAAAGGGAAGAATGGCAACTTTATTGCAACTTGGATTTGTGTCGCAGTATATGGTAATATCTGGAAGCTGAAGCATTTTACCCAAGGCATAATTGTATATGTCCATCTCCCTCTTATCTATAGAATTTATCGATAATTTATTTAATACTTTAATTGAAGAAGTAAGGGCTGTAACTCCAAGTACATTAGGAGTTCCTGCTTCATTTTTTCCAGGAGGGTCATCCCAGAGCACATAATCATCTGTTACCACTTTTATTGTGCCGCCCCCGCTGTATTCAGGTGATGCATTATAGAAGGTATTTTTTGGCCCTATGAGTACTCCTATTCCAAAGGGAGCATACATTTTATGGGCAGAAAAGGCTAAATAGTCAATAGATTCTTCTTTTGATTGCTGTTCCATATATATGGGATAATGTGGCACAAGCTGTGCGCCGTCCACTAAAATTTCAGCTCCGTGGCTGTGGGCAATTTTAGCTATTTTATATATTGGATTTTTATATCCAGTTACATTAGATGCCCCAGTTACACATACAAGTTTCACTTTACCATGATGCTTTCTTAGTTTATATTTTAAGTCTGACAAACTTAATTTACCAAGCTCGTCCACTTCGACATAATCCACTTTAAATTTACTTCGCCATGGTAAATCATTAGAATGATGTTCCATTCTGGTAGACAATATAATTGAGCCCTCATATAAATCGCTAAATATATAAGATAATTTATTAATGGCTTCTGTAGTATTATTTACATAAATTACTGTATTTTTTTTAGAATTGCAGTGTACAAAGTTACATATAATATTTCGTGACATTTCATAGGCATCGGAAGATAATTTGGATTTAAAACCAGTTCCCCTATGGATGGATGAATAATATGGTGAAAAACTATTTATTTTTTCCATAACATAGTTAAAAGGAGGAGTAGTAGCGGCATTGTCAAAATTTATAGCAGGTACAAGTCTGCCGTTTTTTAAGGGAACTTTTATATCCGCACCGGCTATGAGATCTCTATAATTATAAAATGTTTCTGTATGAGGCATATAAAAATCACTTCCTGTTAGTCTTAATATAGTTTAAAAGTAATTGTACAAATATAGAAAATATACTTTTGTATTTATTTATATTATGTAACTGTAATTGTAAATGTACCAAAATAGTTTTGCTTTTATAATATAATATTCACAACTATATCATATTTTGATAAAATATAGGTAATATAAGTATAGTATACAGGAAAAGATTTAAAATAAAATCGAGAGGGGGAATTGCCACTTAAAAGTGGCAATGTTATATGATGAAAAAATTAATAAATGATCCTAATCTGGTAGTGGAGGATATGGTACAGGGGATGGTAACGGCACATCCGGAATATCTGAAAAAGAGCGAAAAAGGAAATATTCTAATAAGAAGTGACGCACCAGTAAGAGGTAAGGTTGCACTTGTAAGTGGTGGGGGCAGTGGACATGAGCCGGCTCATGCAGGATATGTTGGAAAGGGAATGCTAAGTGCTGCGGTTTTAGGTCCTGTATTTACTTCTCCTACTCCAGATCAAATATATGAGGCCATTAAGGAAGTGGATGGAGGAAGAGGAGTACTACTTATAGTAAAAAATTACAGTGGTGACGTGATGAACTTTGATATGGCAAAGGATATGGCAGATATGGACGGAATAAAAGTAGACAGTGTAATTGTAAATGATGATGTAGCTGTTGAAAACAGTACTTTTACAGCAGGCAGACGTGGAATTGCAGGTACCGTATTTGTGCATAAGATATCCGGTGCAAAGGCACAGCAGGGAGCAAGTTTGGAAGAAGTTAAAAAAGTTGCAGAAAAAACTATTGCAAATGTACGCAGCATGGGAATGGCATTGACTCCTTGCATAGTACCAGCAGCAGGAAATCCTAATTTTACTCTTAAAGAGGATGAAGTGGAGATAGGAATTGGTATTCATGGAGAACCAGGAACTCATAGGGAAAAAATAAAGAGTGCAGATGATATAGCAGAAGAATTGCTGAATAAAATTTTAGAAGATATGACCGTTGAAAGTGAAGAAGAGGTTGCGGTAATGGTAAATGGAATGGCGGGAACCCCTCTTATGGAGTTATATATAGTGAATAAAAAGGTAAATGAGATTTTAACTGAGAAAGGTATAAGGATTCATAAAACTTTTGTAGGAGAATATATGACATCCCTTGAGATGGCAGGATGTTCTATAACTCTATTGAAATTGGATGAAGAATTAAAGGAACTATTAGATGAAAAGTCAGATACTTTAGGATTTAAAGTGATGAATATATAAGGAGATAGATATATGAGTGTAAATGGAAAACAAGTAAAAGAAATAATAAATGCCATAGCTGTGGTTATAGGTGAAAATAAAGATTATTTAACTAAATTGGATGCAGCTATAGGAGACGGAGATCATGGCTTGAATTTAGACAGAGGATTTGAAGCTGTGAGGAAAAAATTAAAGAACGAAGGTGAAAGCGACATAGGCAATATTTTAAAAGATGTTGGCATGACATTGGTTTCAAATGTGGGAGGAGCTTCAGGCCCGCTTTATGGTACGGCTTTTATGAAAGCCGCAGTGACAGTAAAAGGCAAAAATACTGTAGATATAAATGATTTTTTTAAAATGCTTCAGGAAGCATTGGCAGGAATTAAAATGAGAGGCAAGGCAGAACTTGGGGATAAGACTATGATAGATTCCATAGAACCAGCAGTAAATTCATTAAAAAATTCATTGGATAAAAGATTAAATGATGTGGAAGCACTTAAAAATGTAAGGGATGAAGCTCTTAAGGGAGTGAATAATACTAAAAATATAAGTGCAAGAAAAGGAAGAGCCAGCTATTTAGGAGAAAGAAGTATAGGGCATCAGGATCCTGGAGCTACTTCCAGCTATCTTATACTCAATGTCATTTATGAAGAGATAAAAAAACTAACAGCAGATTAATAAAGAGGTGGATTTTATGGTTGGTATTGTAATCGTATCTCATAGCAGTGAGATTGCCAATGGAGTGAGAGATTTAGTTCAGCAGATGTCCCCGATAAGTAGTGTTGTATCTGCAGGAGGAACATCAGATGGAAGGCTTGGTACTGATGTAGATAAAATAAAAAGTGCTATATTGGAAGTTTATTCTGAAGATGGGGTGCTAATATTATTTGATTTAGGTAGTGCTTATATGAATGCTCAAATGGCTATTGAATTTTTAGACGAAAATATGCAATCCAAAGTAGAAATAGTAGATGCAGCACTGGTAGAAGGGGCATTGACAGCTGTAGTGGATTCAAGCATAGGTAAAACCAGAGAAGAAATAAAATACAATTTAAAGCCTCTCTGCATCAATAAGATGCCGCATAAATAAATTTTAAAAGAAATTAGGAGGATAGATGTCCTAATTTCTTCTTAAATTTATATGGATATTTTCAATTGACAGTTAATTGCTATATATATATCATAAAATGATTTATATAATTAAATAGCGTAAACAATTGCAATATATTATGTAATATTTCTATAAGTGATATAAAGATATTAACTTTTGCTAAGAATTTTATTGTATAAAGGATGCTAATATGTTATTATAAAAACGAAAAATAAAAACAATATACCAAATGTGTATTTTATATACGAACGATAATTTAAAATAAAACGTTTAAATAGTAAGATTTTATATTTTATATAAGCAGCTGTGCAGGTAAATAAATTTTGACATAGTGAATAATAAAATTCTATTAATAGAATTTTATAACTAAATTATTTCATATTTTTGAATAGGCTTACTAAGATTTACTAGAGCAATAATTATATTTATAAAGAGGAGGAAATCAATAATGAGCAAGAATGAACTAAAGAAAAACTTAGGATTAGTACCTGCTCTCGCCATAGTTGTTGGAATGGTCATAGGTTCTGGTGTATTTTTTAAACCTACTGCCGTATTTAATGCAACAGGAGCACCAGGGCTTGGAATAATGGCATGGATACTTGGCGGAATTATAACTATAGCAGGGGGACTTACTGCTGCTGAAGTTTCAGCAGCAATACCAAGAACAGGGGGAATGATAGCTTATCTGGAGGAGACATACGGAAATATGTGGTCCTATTTGTTAGGATGGGCACAGACTGTAATATATTTTCCAGCTAATATTGCTGCTCTTTCCATAATATTTGGAACTCAGGCAGCTTCATTACTGGGTATGTCTGATTCAGCCATAGTTATAATAGCTATTATAGTTACTATATTTTTGATAATCATGAATTCACTTGGTTCTAAAACCGGCGGTGCCATTCAGACCGCTGCGACTATATGCAAGTTAATACCGTTGTTCGCAATTATAATAATAGGATTTATAAAAGGAAATGGTGGGGTAGTAAGACTATTCCCAATTGTGGCCCAAAATCATCCCATAACCACAAGTCTTGGATCTGCCCTTGTAGCTACAATGTTTGCTTATGATGGGTGGATAAACGTTGGAGCTATATCTGGAGAGATGAAAAATCCAGGAAAAGATCTTCCAAAAGCAATTGTAGGTGGATTATCATTAGTAATGGCTGTTTATTTACTTATTAATGTAGCTTATTTATTTGTGTTACCGGCAAGCAGCCTGGCAGCAACAAAAACACCAGCAGCAGCTGTAGCCAATATAATATTTGGACAAGCAGGTGGAAAAATAATAACTGTAGGAATATTAATATCGATATTCGGTACTATAAATGGATATATAATGACAGGTATGAGAGTTCCATATGCCATGGCTATAGAAAATAAATTACCAGGAAGCAAATGGTTGTCAAAATTAACTCCGAATTCTAAGGTACCTGTAAACAGTGGTATACTGTTGGGAATTATATCAATAATATTTATATTTTCAGGTAAATTTGATCAGCTGACAGATCTTTTGATATTTGTAATATGGATATTCTATGTAATGACTTTCTTTGCAGTATTTGTTCTTAGAAAAAAGAGGCCGGAGCTTGAAAGACCGTATAAAGTTCCGTTTTATCCGGTAGTTCCTATTATAGCTATAGTGGGAGGGCTTTATATAATATTTAATACATTGTTTACTCAGCCTTTAAATGCAGGATTAGGTTTGATTGGAACTTTGATAGGCTTACCTGTATATATAAGTAGAAAGAATAAGTTTAAAAAGATTGATGACAATGAAGATTAAGAAATTTTTTTAATATGTAAAATAAACACTATTATTATTTAAAAGCTAGTTGCAAATTTTAATAGTGTTTTATCTTTTAAATATTTTTACAGCCAGAATAATGAAAGGTTGGTGTTAAGAATGAGGGAATATAGTGTTTTTGATATATTAGGGCCTATAATGATAGGGCCATCAAGCTCACATACTGCTGGAGCAGCAAGACTAGGAAAAATTGCAAGAACTATAGCTGGTGGCAAAGTTCAAAAAGTACAGTTCTTCCTTCATGGTTCTTTTGCAAAAACTTATAAAGGACATGGTACTGATAAAGCATTGGTTGCTGGAATATTAGGCATGAATCCCTGGGACGAAAATTTAAAAAAATCTATGCAGTTGGCAAAAGAAAAAAATATACAAGTTGAATTCATAGAAACGGATTTGGGAGATGTGCATCCAAATACGGTTAAGTTTATAATAACAAAAGAAGACGGCAATACTTCAGAAATAATGGGTTCATCCATAGGCG
This sequence comes from Clostridium moutaii, assembly GCF_041205085.1. Lineage (NCBI taxonomy): Bacteria > Bacillati > Bacillota > Clostridia > Eubacteriales > Clostridiaceae > Clostridium > Clostridium moutaii. The sequence goes on along the minus strand of NZ_JBGEWD010000007.1, from coordinate 72,387 downwards.
GCGGCAATGTAGTCATAAATGAAGTGGATGGAGATAAGATAGAGTTTACAGGGGCTTATCCTACTATATTGATAAATCATGTGGATATACCAGGTATGGTTGCCAAGGTATCTGATATACTTTATAAGTATAAAATAAATATAGCCTTTATGAAGGTGTACAGAAAAAGTATAAAAGGTGCTGGCGCAGCTATGGTATTTGAAGTAGATGATTTTATTTCAAAGAATTTAATAGATGAAATAAATAAAATACCAAATATACACAAAGTAAGGGCCATAAATCCTATAAGCGAGGAGGAATAATGTATGGTTAATACTGGAAAAGAATTAGTGGAAGCATGCCAAGAGAAAGATATGAAAATTTGGGAATATACAATTGAACAAGAGATGAAGTCCACTGAAAAAAGTAAAGAAGAGATTTTTAAAAATATGAAGAAGAACTTTCAGGTAATGAAGGATGCAGCAGAATATGGGTTGGAGCATAAAGTAAAATCAGTAAGCGGTCTTATAGGTGGAGATGCATATAAATTAAATGAATACTGCCGACAGGAGAAAACATTGACTGGCAGGTTTATGGTAAAGGCTATGGCAAGAGCTCTTTCCTGTTCAGAAGTAAATGCTGCTATGGGGAAAATAGTAGCAGCACCTACAGCTGGTTCTTGTGGAATAATACCGGCGGTCATAATAACTGCAGGAGAAAAACTCAATAAAAGTGAAGATGAATTGATTCAAGGTCTTTTTACGGCAACTGGAGTTGGAATAATAATAGCTAAAAATGCTACTATGGCAGGAGCAGAAGGCGGATGTCAGGCAGAATGCGGCTCAGCTTCAGCTATGGCAGCGGCAGGTATAGTTGAAATGATGGGAGGAACTCCAGAGCAGGCATTAAATGCCAGCGCCATAGTTATAAAAAACATAATTGGATTAGTATGCGATCCCGTAGCAGGTCTTGTAGAAATACCTTGTGCAAAGAGAAATGCATCAGGAACTGTTAGTGCATTGACTACGGCTGATATGGTTATGGCAGGTGTGGTCAGCAGAATTCCATTTGATGATACTGTTTCGGCAATGTATAAGGTGGGTAAACAGCTTCCGTGTGCACTTAGAGAAACAGCTCTTGGCGGACTTGCGGTTACAGAAACTGGCCTTAAATTAAAACAAAAAGTACTTGGAAAATAATAAACATGCATGGATTTTAACAGAAAAAGGGATATATACATAAAAAACAAGTATATATCCCTTTTGAGTTTACCTGCGTTAATTTATAGTCATTATAAAAAACCACCCTTTCTAGAAAGGTGGTAAAACATTACACTCATTTATGTTAAGATGTTTTTTATTATATTGCAAAATATATTATAATTTTACAACATTGGCAGCTTGAAGACCTTTTGGTCCTTCTTCAACATCAAATTGAACTTTTTGACCTTCTTCAAGATTTTTTCTTGGTTCATCACTTTGGATTGCAGTGAAGTGTACGAAGACATCATTTTCTCCCGGTACTTCAATAAATCCGAATCCTTTTTCTGAATTAAACCATTTTACTGTTCCTGTTTTCATTTATTATCCTCCTAAAGATAAAACACTTATAATTGATATATCTAATTTTGTATATCGGTGTTTATTAATTACATTAGTATAACACAAAAATATAATATTAACAAGAGATTTGATAAACTTTTGATAACGTCATAGTATTACCTAACAACATTATTATACATTAAAATTGACATATTAGCAAAAAAAAATTATAAATTTGTATTGTAAATTTATAATTATTGACATATGGGTGGACTTTAACTAAAATGAATGTATTATATTAATATCATGCTTATTTTTTATGCGTGTGAATATGGCAAATTGTTATAAACAATTATATATAATGGGTCTGGGGATTTTGCGAAATATAAAATAATAGATAATTGAATAATATTATAACTTATTATGCAATTATAAGAAAATAACATTAATATATTAAGGCAATTGTAATTAAAAAATAAGTTTTTAGAAATAGGAGGTGATTTTTAATGCAAAAAGATGATTTAATTAATAAAGGTATAGAGCATCATCTTGTGCTGATTATGGCTGTAATTTGTGGAGTTACGGTGGCAAATTTATATTACAATCAACCATTATTAGGTCAATTATCCCGGGAATTTAATATATCCACAGGAAATATAGGGTTGGTATCTACCTTGACTCAAATAGGCTATGGAATGGGAATGTTTTTTATAATACCATTAGGTGATATTTTAGAAAGAAAAAATATGATTTTAAAATTATTGTTAGCATCAATGGCATCGCTGATGTTATTTACTTTTTCAAGAAGTTTAAGTTGGTTTGTTGGAAGCAGTTTTTTAGTAGGATTTACAACTGTAGTTCCACAACTTGTTATACCTTTTGCTGTAGAACTTTCTAGTCCTAATGAAAGAGGAGAAGTTTTGGGAACGGTTTTAAGCGGACTTTTGGTTGGAATTTTATTGGCACGTACTGTAAGTGGATTTCTGGGAGCATTTTTAGGATGGAGAAGCGTATATTATATTGCCTCAGCTCTTATGATTATTTTGTATTCAGTGGTGTATAAATTATTTCCTAAAAATGTTCCTAGTACCAAAGACTCTTATAAAAATATAATGATTTCTTTAAAAGATTTGGTGAAAAAGGAATCAGTACTTAGAGAATCCTCTTTAAGTGGAGCTATGATGTTTGGAGCCTTCAGTGTATTTTGGACAACTCTTATATTCTTTTTGGAATCTCCCATATATAATATGGGAAGTAAAGCTGCAGGGTTATTTGCACTATTGGGAATAAGTGGTGTTATTGCAGCACCCATCATGGGAAGACTTAGTGATAGGAAAAGTACTGAATTTGCTGTTGGAGTTTCTATTTTTTTTGCTGTAACTGGTTTTGTGGTGCTTTTTATATTTGGAAGTAAAATAATAGGGCTGATTTTAGGATTGATTTTATTAGATTTAGGTACTCAATCAGGACAAGTTTCTAATCAGACACGGGTACATAGTCTTTCTCCAGAATCTAGAAATAGATTGAATACGGTTTTTATGGTGGCTTATTTTACAGGTGGAGCCCTAGGTTCATTTGTAGGGACTTATAGCTGGAATTTATATGGTTGGAAGGGTGTTTGTACAGCAGGATTAACCTTTTTAACTGTAGCTGTTGTTAATCATATAGTTACCATTAAAAATATACTTTGAAATAAATATTTTAATATACTTGCAAAATAGAACAAATTACTATATAATAATAATTAGCAAAGGAAATCATTTATTTATTAGTAAAGCTTACTATAATTATCAAAATAGAGAATAATAGTAATAAATGCTATATGGAATAGTTGATTAAGGAAATTAATGCAGCTTTAAACATTGAAAATGTATTGAAATTAAATGTAGAAATTATTAAACAAGTTTTTAAATGTTTTCCTTTGTAAAAAGTAATAACATCATCAAGTTCTTAACTATTATATACCCCCAAATTTCCTGAAAGAGGCTTCCAAAGGATAATTAATTATCTTTTGGAGAGCCTCTTTCTTATATTTGGACAGGTAGTATATAGTATTTGATTTTAGTTTAAGTTATAATTAAGGAGGAGATTTAAATGATTACATTTAAATAAGAATCACTTGATACACGGGAGGAATCTTATATGCTTTTTATTGAACATTATAATACTAATCCTTATATAAATCATGCCATTGAAGAATATGTTATGGATAAGTTTCATGAGGAATGTTTTATGTTGTGGAGAAATAGACCTTGTATTCTAATCGGGAAAAATCAAAATACAATGGCAGAAATAAATGTGGATTATGTAAAAAAGCATAATTTGCCAGTTGTTAGAAGAATGTCAGGCGGGGGAGCTATATTTAATGATTTGGGGACTCTGAATTTTACCTTCATAGCTATGAATGATGACAATATTTTTGCGGATTTTGGACGGTTTACAGAACCTATAATGAGAGCACTGAAAAATTTACATATAGGAGTGGAGCTTTCTGGTAGAAATGACTTGGTCATAAATGGAAGAAAATTTTGCGGAAATTCTCAATGCAAGCATGGAAATAAGATTTTACATCATGGAAGTATTTTATTTTCAGTTGATATGGAAAATTTAAATAGATCATTAAATGCAAGTTCAATTAAATTTTCGGACAAGTCTGTTAAGTCTGTAAAAAGTAGGGTTGTAAATTTAGGCGAATATTTTAAAGAGCCAATGACAGTAATAGATTTTAAAAATTTCTTAATAAAATCAATAATGGAAGAGCATAAATGCAGTAAAGTATACAGATTTTCAAGAGATGATTGGAAAAGAATAAAAAAAATATCAGACGATAGGTACGCTTCATGGCAATGGAACTATGGTAATTTTAAAAAGTTCAATTATTCCAATGAAAAAAAGTTTAAAGGAGGAATTGTGCAGGCTGATATAAATGTATATAAGGGAGTAATAGATTATATAAAGTTTTTTGGGGATTTTTTTAGTAAAAGGGAAATTGATGAATTTGAGAAACAGTTTATAGGTGTAAGATATGATAAAGGTGAAGTTTTAAAGGTACTTGAAAGTGTAAATATTGAAATGTACATGCATAGTATAAATGCGGAGAATATCATGGAGGTTATGTTCTAATGGCAGCATGCAGTATACTGATGTTATAATTTAAGATATATTAAAGTGGGGAGAGAGGGAGAGTGTTTTATGCAAGGTAGAAAACCGGATTGGCTGAAAGTTAAGATAAGGGGAGGAGAATTTTCAGGAGAAGTTAAGGACATATTAAAAAAGTATTCTTTAAATACTGTATGCAGAGAGGCAAATTGCCCTAACAGGATGGAATGTTTTAATAAAAGAACGGCAACTTTTATGATATTAGGTAAAAATTGCACTAGAAACTGCACCTTTTGCAATGTTACAAAGGCCAAGCCTGAAGAGGTTGATGAAAAAGAACCTTTTAATGTGGCACAGGCAGTAGATAAGCTTGAGCTGAAACATGCAGTTATAACCTCTGTTACTAGAGATGATCTGGAAGATGGAGGTGCTTCTCATTTTGCCAGAGTCATACAGGAAATAAAAAAGCTAAGAAAAAATGTAACAATAGAAGTTTTAATACCGGATTTTAAAGGGGATAAAATGTCTCTAAAAAAAGTGGTGGATGCAAAACCAGATGTTATAAATCACAATGTAGAAACTGCACCCGGTCTTTACAAGGAAGTAAGACCCATGGCAGTATATCAACGCTCATTGGAACTGTTAAATAGGGCTAAAGCCATGGACAGTTCAATTCTTACAAAATCAGGATTTATGCTTGGGCTCGGAGAAAAAAAAGAAGATATTATACAGATATTAAAAGATTTAAGAAAGGTTAATTGTGATATTGTTACAATAGGTCAATATCTAGCACCTTCTTTAAAGCACCATCCTGTTGTGGAATATGTCCATCCTAGTATATTTGAAGAATACAGGAAAATAGGATTGAAATTGGGATTCAAGTTTGTTTCATCTTCTCCTTTAGTGAGGAGTTCCTATCATGCAGAAGAAGCTTTGAAAAATAAATATAATATCAAAATGGAATAAAATACAGGTATTTTCTCAAAATGATATAAATTTGTATCGTTTTGAGAACCGTTTATTTATATGATGAGAGAATTTATGCTATGATTTGTAGCTAAAATTTTATCATTATGAAGTGATTTTTAGGTTAAGGTGGAGCTTGCTTATGAAGAAATAGCCTAGTACATATAATTATGCATTGATTTTTTAAATGATATATTTATAATTAAAACAATGGTATAAAAATTGCTTATAATTTAATTAGATGCAGTAATTTTAAAAATTAGGAGGTATTATTATGCATATTCCTGACAATTATTTAAGCCCGTCAACTTGTGCGGTTATGGGAATAATAATGTTGCCCATATGGACAAAGGCTGTTAAAAAAGTCAAAACAGATATTAGCAAGAAAAAAATTCCACTATTAGGTGTATGTGGAGCGTTTTCATTTTTGATTATGATGTTTAATGTACCCATCCCGGGGGGAACTACAGCTCATGCTGTAGGAGGAACTCTAATTGCGATTTTATTGGGGCCTTATGCAGCAACTATTTCAGTGAGCATAGCTTTGCTTATACAGTCACTTTTCTTTGGGGATGGAGGAATACTTGCCTTTGGAGCAAATGCCTTTAATATGGCATTTGTAATGCCATTTGTAGGATATGCACTATTTAAATTTATAAAAAGTGGATTAAAGGGTACTAAAGGGGAGTACATAGCGGCTTTTATTGGAGCATATGTGGGAATTGTGGCTGCAGCCTTTATGGCTTCCATTGAATTTGGAATACAGCCTATTCTTTTTAAAGATGCATATGGACATGCTCTTTATAGTCCGTATGGATTAAAGATTGCTATCCTGGCTATGGTTCTAACTCACCTTTTAATAGGTATACTGGAAGGTTCTATAACTGCAGCAGTATATGCTTATGTTAAAAAAATGTCACCGGATATAATATATAACAACAACGAAAATGCAAAAGCAAGCAATAGAAAACCACTTTATGGGATTTTAGTAGCACTTATAGTATTATGTCCTTTAGGCCTTTTAGCCAGTGGAGATGCATGGGGCGAATGGGATGCAGAAGGCATAAAGTCCCTAGTAGGTTATGTACCTAAAGCTTTCAGGCATGGAATGGATTATCATGCTATTGCAGCAGACTATTCTATATCAGGTATGAATAGTGTAATTGGATATATTATTTCCGCAATAGCAGGAACTGCGATTATTATAATTGTATTTAAAATAGTAGGATCCTTAAAAAAGCATCCTAAAAACACATAATGATCTCCTATATTATAGAAAAAGGGTTGTTTCAAAATAAATTTTGAAACAACCCTTTTACATGGTATGAAGAACATAAATTAATAGTTAATGAAAAATTTAACTTATAACTTATAACTTTTGACTATATTTTTTAAGGCATCGATTAAAATATCTATATCCTGTTTTGTATTGAAATATCCTATGCCTATTCTCATGGCACCGATTTCATATGTCCCCATTACTTTATGAGCTGTCGGAGCACAGTGAAATCCAACTCTTATCATTACGTCATATTCTTGATCCAATTTAAAAGCAATTTCTTCTCCTGACATGTTCTTTATGTTAAAGGAAATGACACCAACTATTTTTTGAGGATCCTTGGGCCCGTATATGTGTATCCCAGGAATTTCTTCTAACTTTTTAAGTGCATATTCAATTATTTTATCTTCTCTGGATCTTATTTTTTCTACACCTAAATTGGATATATATTTAATTCCCTCACCTAAACCAACTATTCCTGACACATTTAAAGTTCCTGCTTCAAACTTATTAGGACAGAAGTTAGGCTGATATGGATTTTTAGAATCTTCACCAGTACCACCTGATTTTAGAGGACGTATGTTTATATCACAATTTAATAAAAATCCACCAGTACCTGTAGGCCCAAAAAGACTTTTGTGACCTGTAAAAGCAAGAATATCTATATTATCCCTTTGAACGTCTATAGGATAAGCACCTGCCGTTTGGGCGCTATCTATTAAAAATGGTATTTTATGTTTTTTCGCTAAAGCTCCTATTTCTCTTATAGGCTGAATGGTTCCAAGTACATTGGAAGCATGAGTAAATACTATGAGTTTTGTATTTCCTTTTATAAGGTTTTCTACATCTTCTGGATTAGTTATTCCCTCAGATGTACAAGGTACTTGGGATATCTCTACATGCTTATCCCTTTCGAGGATCTTTAAGGGTCTCCATACGGAATTATGTTCCAAACTGCTGGTTATAACGTGATCTCCAGAATTTAATATGCCATTTATCAACACATTTAAAGAATCAGTTATATTGTAAGTAAAAATCACTTTAGAAGGATCTTTGCCATTAAACAATTTACATATATTGTTTCTACAATCAAAGATAAGTCTATCGGCAGCAATGGCCGATTTATAGGCACCTCTTCCTGCAGTAGCACCTATATTTTTCATGAATTCTGAAATTGTATCTATCACTATATCAGGTTTCGGATAGGATGTAGCAGCATTATCTAAATAAGTTCCCAAAAGTGTTACCTCCTTATTTATAATTTTAAATCATAATCATATTATAACTTTATTATGTAAAAGTAGAAAGAGATAATTGATATATATCTTAGTTTTGTGTCATTATATTTTTTTAATTCTAATTTTCAAGTCATATACCATATGTTATTATATAATTAATATATGGTATTAGATTATTAAAAAAGCAAAACTAACACCATGCTTGCTATTTAAAAGGAGTGATATAATTTGAGAGAAATTTATTACAATAGTACTAGAGGACTAAATGAAAATTTTACTGCGTCTGAAGCCATATTGCAAGGTATAGCTGGAGATGGGGGACTATTTGTTCCCAATAATATTCCATTTATAAATGAAGAAGAACTGAAAGAATGTAAGCACATGAACTTTAAGCAATTATCACTGTATATAAGCAAAAAATTTTTTACGGATTTTGATGAAAATGAATTGAAAAAATGCATAGATATGGCTTATGAGCATAAATTTGAATCTGAGGATATAGCTCCTTTAAATAAAGAAGGAAATGTGTTTTATCTGGAATTATTTCATGGACCAACTTTGGCTTTTAAAGATATAGCATTATGTCTTCTCCCACACTTGATGAAAGCTGCAGCTAAAAAGCAGAATCTGCGTAAAGATATAGTTATACTTACTGCTACTTCCGGTGATACCGGGAAAGCTGCATTGGAAGGTTTTTCAGATGTGGAGGGAACAAAAGTAGTGGTATTTTTCCCTGAAGAAGGCGTGAGCAACATACAGAAAAAGCAGATGATCACTCAAACAGGCACAAATGTAAAAGTTGTGGGCATAAAAGGGAATTTTGATGATGCTCAAAGGGAAGTTAAGAGAATCTTTAATGATGTTGAATTTAAGAAGGAACTGGAGAAAAAATCTTATATGTTTTCTTCAGCTAATTCCATAAATATCGGCAGGCTGATACCACAAATAGTATATTACTTTCATGGATATATGGAACTTTTAAGAAAAGGGGAAATAAAATTTGGAGAAAAGATAAATTTTGCAGTTCCAACGGGAAATTTTGGAAACATACTTGCAGCTTATTATTCTAAGAAGATGGGTTTGCCTATAAATAGGCTTTTATGTGCTTCAAATGAAAATAAAGTATTATACGATTTTTTGAATACAGGAATCTATGATGCTGAAAGAGAATTTTTAGTGACTATATCGCCTTCTATGGATATATTAATATCCAGTAATCTTGAAAGGCTAATATATGATATAAGCGGTAGAGATGCTGGTATTGTGAAGGATCTTATGGATGATTTGAGTAAGCGGGGTAAATACAAGATCAGTGAACATATGAAGAATGAGATGAAGATATTTTATGGCGGTTTTGCCAGTGACGAAGAGACACGGCAATCTATAAGAGAGGTATTTAACAAGTATAAATATCTTATGGATACTCATACTTCAGTTTCTTATTCTGTATATAAAAAGTATTTGAGAGATACCGATGACAATACAAAGACTATAATAGTTTCCACTGCAAGTCCTTTTAAGTTCACAAGATCTGTAATGGGTACTTTGGATGATAAATATAATTCTAAAGATGATTTTCAGCTTATAGAGGTAATGAGCAAAGTGGCCGAACTTAAAATTCCAAAACCTATAGAAAAATTAAGTAAGTGTAAAATTCAACACAGCACTGTATGCGAAATAAATCAAATGGAGTCTGAAGTTGAGAAATTTTTAAAATAGAATTCTACATAAAAAATAAAATTTACCAAATAATTTAAATGAGTTAGTTGGTAAATTTTATTTGATTATTGTAAAAAAATTCAATAAATAGATGATATTAAAAATAAAATTATAGCTGTATTTTGTAAAATAAGGTTGTAAATGAACGATAAGTATTATACAAAAATGCTATGATATACATGTAATCAGTAGTATAATATTGAAATAGAAGCAACAATAAGTTGATATTAAAGGTCAAGTGAAATGTTATATATATTTTATTATAATCTCAATCAAGCAATAGGATAGTATATATTTATACATTTATAAGGAAAATTTTTCCTTATAAAATATACTTTTACGGGTATTATTATAAAGGCGGATAATTTATATTAAATGATTCTTAGGTTTAGGTGGAGTTTGCTCATTGGGATAAAATTGTAAATATATTAAATATAATAGAGCTTATATTTGATAAACTGGGATTAAATAGGTTGTAATAAAGGAGAGGTTTATGTTTGTATCATTATTGGAGAGATATAATCAACTTAAACATGATTATGAAAGCTATCAAAGGGTAGCGGAAGAAACCATACAAAAGCAAAATAGGAAGATTAGAGAATTGGATAAAAAACTGGATATGCTATCTTCAATAATAGAAATAAATCAGTATATAAATAAATGCCTTGGCAGTGATGAAATAATTTCTAAGATAAATGATATAATGATAGGAATTTTAGGTGTGAATTATTCCAGTGTGTATCTTCTAGAAAATAGAAAACTAAAGCTAAAGTCTACTAATTTATATAATACAAAACACCATTTCAAAATAGAAGAGTACAATAGTAAAAAGTTAACTAAATTAACTCCATATTTACTTAACTCTCTTGATAATATATATGCAGATAGCAGTATTCAGATACATTCCTCATTATTTATGCCTATATATTTAAAGGAAGATCTTTTGGGTGTTATTTTAGTGGAACATAATATATACAATTATTTAAATCAAGGAAATATAAAATTATTATCTGCACTTAGCAATCAAATTGCCATATGTATAGAAAATAATAGACTTTATAATAAAATAAAGGAGAATTCTCAAAAAGATTTTCTCACGGATCTGTTCAGCAGAAACTATTTTTTTTCGGTTATACAAGAAAAGATAAAAGATTGTGGAAAAGGTTTTGCTATTGTAATGATAGACATAGACAACTTTAAAAGCTGTAATGATACTTTTGGACATCAATATGGTGATGTGGTTCTTAAAAGGGTCAGCAGTATAATAAAGGATAACCTCAGGAAAGAAGATATGGTAGCTAGATATGGTGGAGAAGAGATTATAATATATATGTATAATATAAAAGGGGTGTCAGATGTATATAGCAGGATGAGCAGTATAGGAAAATTTATAGAGGAAGAGCCTATAGAATACAATGGAAAGTTGTGCCATGTGACAGTTTCTATGGGGATAAGTATATCTTATAATAAAAATGAAAATATCGAGGATATAATAAGAAAAGCAGATATGAATTTATACAGGGCAAAAAACTCCGGGAAAAATAGAGTAGTTTGTTGATTATAATAATATATAGGATTTGAAAAGGGTGATAGATATGAGTAAAAGGTGGACTGAAGCTCAGAGTGAAGCCATTTTTACACAAAAGTGCAATTTGTTAGTGGCAGCAGGAGCTGGGACAGGTAAAACAGCGGTGTTGGTGGAAAGAATAATACAAAAAATAACTGATGATAGTGAAGATGTAGATATAGACAAATTATTGGTTGTTACATTTACAAATGCAGCAGCTTCTGAAATGAAAGAGAGAATAGGAGAAGCGCTTTCTAACTTATTAGAGGTAAATTATAATTCTAAAAATATTCAAAAACAATTGGCTTTATTAAATCAATCCAATATAATGACTATCCATTCCTTTTGTCTTAAGGTTATAAAAAGTAATTTCCATTTAATAGATTTGGATCCTAACTTCAGAGTATGTGATAATACTGAGTCCATGCTCTTAAAACAAGATGCACTTGAAGAGGTCTTGGAAGAAAAGTATCAAGAAGAAGAAGGGGAATTTTTAAGGCTGGTAGATAGTTTTGGAAATAAAAATGACATTAAACTTCAAAATATGGTCATGTCGTTATATGAATTTTCAAAAAGTAATCCATGGCCTAAAAGATGGCTGCAGGAAGCTGTGGAAAATTTTAATGTAGAAGAAGATTTTAATTTTGAAGACACTATTTGGGCTAAAACATTAACTCACAGTTTAGATATGGAGATTAATGGTTACAAGGATAAGATGGAAAATGCCGTGAAAATGATTAAAGACACCAAAGGTCTGGAGCATTATTTAAGCCCCTTTGAAAATGATATTGAAACTATATACAGAATGCTGGGTGCTGATTCCTGGCATAAAATGAAAAGGGAATTTATAAAATTAGAATTTGATAAACTTCCAGTCAAAAAAGTGGAAGATGACATAAAAAATATAAAAGAAAAAGTTAAAAATATAAGAGATGAAGTAAAAAAGAAATTAAATGACATAAGAGAAAGTATATTTTTAAGCTCAGTTAATGTGGGTAAAGATATGAAGGAAGTATACCCTAGGATCAAGTGCCTGGTTTCTCTTGTAATAGATTTCAGTGATAAGTATTATGATAAGAAAAGAGCAAGGGGAATACTGGATTTTAGTGATATAGAACATTTTTGCCTTGAGATATTAACGGATGTGGATGATATGGGAAATAAGATACCTTCACAAATAGCTTTGGAATATAGAAGGTATTTTGAAGAAATATTTATAGATGAATATCAAGACAGCAATGAAGTTCAAGAAGTTATAATGAATATGATAAGCAGAAAAGCTCAAGATGCAAATTTGTTTATGGTAGGAGATGTAAAACAGAGCATATACAGGTTTAGACAGTCAAAACCAGAGTTGTTCCTACAAAAATATGCTGCTTATTCTGAAAAAAAGGGAAGTAGAAATAGAAAGATAAAATTATCTGAAAATTTTAGAAGCAGAAAAGAGATAATAGATGCGGTAAATTATTTGTTTAAGCAGATAATGTGCAGGGAAATAGGGGAGTTGGATTATGATGATGATGAATGTTTAATAAGTTCAGCTAAATATGGAGTTTGCCAAGGAAGATGCGGTGGAGATATAGAAATTTACATAGCAGATAAAAAGGAAACTGGGGAGGGTCTGGAACTAGATAATCAGGAGTTATTGGATAATATTCAGGTTGAGGCCCGTATTGTAGCTGAAAGGATAAATGAATTGATAAATCCCAAATCAAATGGGGAATGTTTTAAAATATATGATAAGGTAATAGACAGTTATAGAGCCGTAATGTATAAGGATATAGTAATATTGATGCGTGCAACTCAAAATTGGGCACCAACTTTTGTAGAGCAGCTGAATGATTTGGGAATACCTGTATTTGCAGATACTTCAGTAGGCTATTTTGAAGCTATTGAAATAAAAACTGTAATATCCCTTCTTGAAATAATAGATAATCCAATACAGGATATACCCCTCATAGCTGTACTCAGATCCCCTATAGAGGTATTTTCACCAGAAGAGCTTATGGACTTGAGAATAGTGAATAGGGAAGTTCCTTTTTATGAAATATTAAAGGCAGTGGCAGAAGAAAAGGCAGAATCAAAATATTCCTTAGATCATATAGGGGATGAATTGAAATATAAAGTTAAAGCGTTTTTGAAAAAGCTTAACAGCTGGAGGAAAAGGGTAATATATATGCCAATAGATGAATTCATATGGCACCTTTATACAGAAACAGGTTATTATGGTTTTGTAGGAGCTATGCCTGGAGGAATTCAAAGACAGGCAAATTTGAGAATGTTATTTGAAAGAGCAAAACAATATGAAAAAAGCAGCTATAAGGGGCTTTTTAATTTTATAAATTTTATGAATAAGATCAAAAACAGCAGTGGGGATTTGGGAAGCGCAAAAGTGCTTGGAGAAAATGAAAATGTGGTTAGAATAATGAGCATACATAAGAGCAAAGGACTTGAATTTCCTGTAGTGATACTGGCAGGAGCAGGAAAAAATTTTAATTTAACAGATGTAAACAAGAGCGTACTGTTTCATAATAAACTGGGATTTGGACCGGATTGTGTAAATGTTGAGAGGCATATATCCTATCCTACTGTTATGAAGCAGGTATTAAAAAGAAAATTAAAAGTTGAAACTCTTTCTGAGGAAATGAGAATATTATATGTAGCCTTTACTAGAGCAAAAGAAAAACTTATAATAACGGGAATGATAAATGACGTTGAAAAGACAGCCAAAAATTGGTGTGAATATGCATCTTATAGTGGAGTCAAACTTCCGGAGTATTCCCTTATAAATGCTAAGAATTTTCTTGATTGGATAGGACCGGCAGTTGCAAGGCATCCTTGTGGAAAATCCATTAGGGATATTTCTAAGGCTTATGGCAATTTAAATTGGATAATTGAAGGAGATAACTCCAAATGGAAAGTATGTATTAAAAGTAAAGATAGTTTTATTAAAGGTATATCTAAAGAAAAAACTTGTGAGGATATAATGGAGTGGATTAAAAATTTAGATCTGAACTGTAGTGAGAGAAGATATGAAAATGAAGTCCATAAAAGGCTTGGCTGGAAATACAAGTATGGCGAAGCTTCTAAAATACCTGCTAAGTTTTCAGTATCAGAATTGAAGAGAAGATTTAAATTAATTGACAGAGAAAATAGTGTGGAGTTTATAGAACCTGTATATTTGAAAAAACCACTTTTTTTAAAAGAAAAAAAAGGTTTTACCGCAGCGGAGAGAGGAACAATTATGCATTTGGTAATGCAGCATATTGATATTAAAAAAGTTAACTCCTATTCTGAAATAGAAGAACAAATATATAAATTAGTGCTGAGAGAATTTATAACTGGTGAAGAGGCCAAATCTGTATCCATACAGAAAATATTAAAATTTTTTAATTCTCCTCTTGGAGCAGGAATGAAAGTGGCCAAGAATTTATACAGAGAAGTTCCATTTTATATGGAAATTGACAGTAGTGAAATATATAAAGAATTACCACAGGAGATCTATGGAAGTGAAAAGGTATTGGTCCAGGGAATAATAGATTGTTATTTTCAGGAAAAAAATGAATTAGTGCTTGTGGATTATAAAACGGATTATGTTGAAAGTGTAGAAAAGATAAAAGAAAAATATAGGATTCAAATTTATTATTATGCACGGGCATTGGAAAAACTAACAGGTAAAAGGGTTAAAAATAAATATTTATATCTATTTTACAGTGATAATACATTGGAAGTTTAAAAGTTAGATAAAGTGGGCATATAGTACAGTATAATTATTAATATAATTTTATGTAAAGCTTTAATGTTGTAAATTGTGGTTTTTATATAATGGTGATATAATTTCATAGAAGACCAATAAATAAATATTTTATTGCATGGGAGGAATTTATATGGAAAATGTTGTTGGCAAATTATTAAGATATGTAAAGTTCGATACTAGTTCTGATGAGGAATCCAATACTGTTCCAAGTACTTCAAAACAACTAAAACTGGCAGGTCAGCTGTCAAAGGAGTTATTAAGATTTAAAATGAAAGATGTGTCCCTGGATGAGAATGGTTATGTCATGGCTACTCTACCTGGCAATATTGAAAAATCAGTCCCTGCAATTGGATTTATAGCTCATATGGATACCAGTCCGGAAACTTCAGGAAGAGATGTAAATCCTCAGATAATAGAAAATTATAATGGTGAGGATGTAATCCTAAATAAGAAGGAAAATATAGTTTTAAGTGTTAAAGACTTTCCAGAAATAAAATCTTATAAAGGCAAGACACTGATAACTACGGATGGAACAACTTTGCTTGGTGCAGATGATAAAGCTGGTATTGCAGAAATAATGACTGCTGTAGAATATTTAATAGAGCACCCGGAAATAAAGCATGGAGATATAAAAATAGGATTTACTCCAGACGAGGAAATAGGGAGAGGTCCAGATCATTTTGATGTGAAAAAGTTTAATGCTGAATTTGCCTATACTATAGATGGAGGCTCCATTGGAGAATTAGAATTTGAGAATTTTAATGCGGCTTCTGCAAAAATAACGGTTTCAGGGAGAAATGTACACCCAGGTGAAGCAAAAGGTAAAATGATAAATTCAATGCTTATAGCCGGTGAATTTATAAACATGCTTCCTAAGGATGAAATACCAGCAGCTACATCAGGTTATGATGGATTTTATCATCTTGTTTCAATGAAAGGTGATGTGGATAAAACCACACTTAATTACATTATAAGAGATTTCAACCAAGAAAAATTTGATAGAAGAAAAAAATTGGTAGAAAAATATGCAAATGAAATTAATAAAAAGTATAATAAAGATGTCATGAAGGTTCATATATCAGAACAATATAAAAATATGAAAGAAAAGATTGAATCTGCAAAATATACAGTTGATATAGCTTTTCAGGCCATGAAAGAAGTTGAAGTAGAACCTAAGATTGTACCAATTAGAGGGGGCACTGATGGGGCTAGGCTTTCATTTATGGGACTTCCAACTCCTAATATATTTACAGGAGGACATAATTTCCACGGTAAATTTGAATATATACCAGTGTTTGCCATGGAGAAGGCAGTACAGGTTATAATTAAAATAGCTGAGATAGCCGCAAAAAAATTATAGTAACTCTTTTTAAAATTTGTAATATTATATTCAATATAAGATATCAAGTGATTTTTAGTGGAGGGGGTATGGATGAAGGATATTAATGAATTTAAAATAACAATGGAGATAATAGAAGAATGTTTACAAGAATGTCTTGAAAATAAAGATGGGCATGAAGAAAAGGATAAAGCACGCCCTGTTAGTAATAGATAAGAGCGTGCTTTTCATTATAAAAATTTAATCAATTGAATATTTTTTTTCAAGATGTCTAAAAGCGATGACTAAAATTGAAGTTATAACCAGATATATTACAGCAGCTATTATAAAGGGAGTAATGGTAAAATCACGAGTTACCACTTCCTTTGCTGCTCTTAAAAGATCACCCACTCCAATGGTTGCAACTAAAGCAGAATCCTTTATTAAATTTATACTTTCATTACATACAGGAGGAAGTACATTTCTAGCAGTTTGTGGAATTATTATTTTTGTCATAGTCTGATAATAATTCATTCCTAAAACCTTGGAAGCTTCGTATTGACCCTTATTTATGGATTCAATGCCGGCTCTAAATATTTCCGCCAAATATGCAGCGTAATTTATAGTAAAAGCAATGCTGGCAGCAGCTAAAGGGGATAATCTTATTCCAATTACAGGAAGACCAAAGTAAGCAAAAAATAACTGTAAAAGCAGAGGAGTTCCCCTGAAGATCCAGGTGTATAAACTCAGTAAAGCTCTTAATGGTTTGATCTTAGATGTTTTTCCTACTGCTACTATGCATCCAAGAGGTACTGAGAATATAGCAGTTATAAAAAATAATTCTGCAGTTATTAAACTTCCCTTTAATATAAATCCTGTAATATCCATAAGATCAACCAATTAAATCACATCCTAACCAATTATTTTGCAATTATATCCTTATCAAACCACTTCTGGGATATTTTATCTGCGGTTCCATCTTTTTTCATAGAATCCAGTGCTTCATTCAACTTGTTTTCAAAGGTTGTGTCAGTTTTTCTAATGCCAACACCATAATCTTCCTTTCCAAAATTGTCATCAAGTATTTTATATAATCCAGGTTTTTTCTGTAAATAGTACCTCCCGACAACTTCGTCCACTACAACAGCATCTATACGACCTTGATTCAAATCCAGTAGGGCTTCAGTATTATTTGAATATTTCCTGACCTCTTTTAAGGATTTAGAAGTGGCAGTATCTGACTTCAATGCAGTCTCACTGCTGCTTCCCAGTTGAAGCCCTACAGTTTTACCTGATAAATCTTTCTTGTTTTTTATGTTGGAGTCATTTTTTACCACAATTATTTGCTTATTTTGAAGATATACTTTTGAAAAGGATATCTGTTTTTTCCTGTCATTTGTTATAGTTAGACCATTCCATATAACATCTATGTCTTTGTTTTTTAAACTGAGAATAATACCGTCCCATTCTACGGGTTTAAAGACCACCTTCACCCCCATTTTCTTTGCTGCTGCCTTGGCCATATCTATGTCAAATCCTACAATTTGTCCTTTGGAATCCCTAAATCCCATTGGAGGAAAGCTGTCATCCAGACCTACTACAAACTCACCTTTTGATTTTATATCATCCCAGGATTTATCAGTCTGCTGAGTTTGTCCACATCCTGAAAGCATTGTTCCCACTAGAAAAGCCACAAGGGCTAAAACACCTAACCTTTTTTTCATTTTATTACCTCCCATTAAAATTATAATTACAATAAATATTATAATTTACCGTGATAAATTTGTAAACTGATAAATCTAGAGGAAGGATAATAATTAAATATAAAAAATACCGAGCAAATTATAAGACAGGATATAATTTACTCAGTATTTAGTATTTTTTAGTTAATATTGCCTGAGACTTTGGGCAGCAGCTTTTATATTGCTTTTTCCTAAAATGGCGGATATTACACAAATGCCGTCGACTCCTGTGGACAATATGTCTTTGAAGTTATGTTCATTAATACCTCCTATGGCAACGGCAGGTATGGTTATACTATTGTATATTTTACGGAGCCCTTCTATACCTATAGGAATATCTATGTCTTTTTTAGTTCCAGTATAGAATATGGTGCCTATTCCAATGTAATCTGCACTATTTTTTTCTGCCTCTACAGCTTCTTCTACATTGCCGGCAGATATACCTATTATTTTATCTTTACCTAATATTTTCCTGGCAGCAGTTAGGGGAATATCACTTTGACCAAGATGTACACCATCTGCATCTACAGCTTGAGCTATATCTAATCTGTCGTTTATTATAAAAGGGATTTTATAATGAGTGGTGACTTTCTTGATTTCCAAGGCAATATTGTAAAATTCTTTTGAAGAAATGTCTTTTTCTCTCAGCTGTACCAGAGTAACACCACCTAAAATTGCATCTTCTACAGCCTTGGATAAGTTATCTTCTTTTAATAGGTTTCTGTCTGTAGCAAGATATAAACTATAATCTATTTCCATGTTATTTTTGCACCTTCTTTTAATCTTTGCTCACTTAATTCATATATGCAGTCTATGAGTTTAATTCTGAAGCTTCCAGGGGCAGTGGCTATTTTAAAAGCTTCTTCTCCAGCTATATTCATTGAAAGTATGGCACTTACAGTAGCTGTAAATTTATCTTCGGAAGCTCCACAGGCAGCGCCACAAAGAGCACCTACCATGCAGCCTGATCCGGTAACTTTAGTTAACATTTTTGTTCCGTTTTCAATTATGGCACTATTTTCGCCATTTGTTATGAAATCTTTTTTACCAGTGGCGGCAACTATGCAATTATATTTACGGGATAAGGCTATGCAGCACTCTAAAGCTCCCTCTCCAGTGTCTAAAGAATCAACACCTTTTACCTTGGAAGATTGTCCTGCTAAAAATTTAATTTCTCCTATATTACCTTTTATAACATCAATTTTTCCAACCTGGAGTATCCTATTTATAACTTGGACTTTCTTTGGAATAGCAGCACAAGCTACAGGATCTAACACTACAGGGATATTATGGATTTTTGCAGAAGTACTGGCTAAAATTGCAGCCTCTTCTTGTTCTTTATTGAGAGTCCCTAAATTTACATATAAGGCAGATGATAATTTGACAAAATCAAAAACCTCATCATAGGCTTCACACATAGCAGGCGAAGCGCCATAAGATAAAAGAATATTTGCACAGTCGTTTATGGTAACGTAGTTGGTAATACAATGGACAAGAGGCATTTTATTTCTAACCTCTGATAATGTTTTTGCTACTCTGTCTAAATTTGAATTGTTCAATTTTTAACCTCCTTTAATTTTAATATATTAATTGTAATTTATATTTATTGAAAAGGTATACCAGCTTTTTTATAAATTTCAACAAAATGTCCTACAGGGCCAACGCCACTGCCTATGGGAAATGAATTTTCTATTGCCTTAGTTATATACTGCTTTGATAGTTCTACTGCTCTGTCGATGGTATAGTTTTTAGCCAGATAGGAGGCTATGGCGGAAGATATAGTGCAGCCAGTTCCATGTGTGTTTTTAGTATTTATTCTGTGGCCTTTCAGGGTAAGTATTTTATTATTGTAGAGTAAAATATCATTGGCGTCATTACATCTATGACCTCCTTTTATAAATACATTTTTTACACCTGATTCTTTTATTTTAAAAGCTGCCTCTTCCATTTCACTTTCACTTTTAATTTTTAATCCGGTTAGAACTTCCGCTTCCGGTATATTCGGGGTTACTATATCTGCAATATTTACCATATCTTTTATGGCTGTTTCAGCTTCAGGTTTTAGGAGGAAATACCCACTTTTTGATATCATTACTGGATCCAGTACTATATTTTTAGCCTTATATTCTATTAGGAGCTTTTTTATTACAGATATGGTTTTGCTATTTGAAACCATTCCAATTTTTACTGCATCTACTTTAATGTCATCAAATACAGATCTTATTTGAGCCTCTACAATTTCAGGACTTATATCAAGTACATTCTGTACTCCCACTGTATTTTGTGCTGTAACAGCAGTTATTACACTCATGCCGTATACACCAAGGGCACTCATGGTTTTTAAATCGGCTTGTATTCCGGCTCCGCCTGAGCTGTCAGAGCCTGCAATTGTCAATACTTTTTTCATCTAAAACACCTCTGATTTATATTTATAAAGTGATTCCAGGGTTCAACATTGCTTATCATTCCCGCTTTGAAAAAGCTGTGGATGTTAGCAATGGTAGCCATCGGATAAATATAAAAGGTGTATGCGGAAAAGCATACACCTAATAAAAATCAAAAATTATGTGAAATTGCTTCCCTACGCCAGTTTTACCTGGATCAGGTTCAAAGGGTTAGAGAATATCTCTTCTCAGCTATACAGAGCACCCCCACAAACTATCCTATTTTTAAATTTATTGTACTACAGTAATAAAAATTTGTAAATTAAATTTGTTAATAATAAGAAAAAATAATTATAAAAAACTTTTACTATTAATTTTATTTTCCTAGAATTTCTTGTCCAGAATCTGATTGCCCAGGATTTGGATCTTTAGAATCAGCACTTTTCTTGTTTAAACCAAATATAAAGTAAAAAGCAAATAAAAGTACGAACCAGATAGCTCCTACAACAAGAGAAATCATAGTATCTTTGTTAAAAGCCAACATTACAACGACAAAAGCCAAAAATGCTAGGGTAATCCAGTTTAGATAAGGATAGCCAAACATTGGAAAATGCAGTTTTTTCACCTGATCTGGATTAAGTTTCTTTCTAAATTTCATCTGAGCTATTAAAATTATTCCCCAAACCCAAATCGCACCAAGTGTAGCGACACTTGTTACATAAGTAAATACCTTCCCAGGAGCTAAATAGTTAAGGACGACCCCAATTAAAAGGAAAAATGCAGAAACTATAATACCAGTAGTTGGAACATGAGTTTTACCCAGCTTTCCAAATACTTTTGGTGCTGTTCCCTGCAGGGAAAGATTGTAAAGCATACGTCCGGTACTAAAAATGCCGCTGTTGCAAGAAGATAATGCCGCAGTTAATACTACAAAGTTTATTATACCTGCTGCTGCTGATATACCCAGTTTACTAAAAGTTAAAACAAAAGGACTTCCAGTTGTACCAAGGGTATTCCACGGATAAAGTGACATTATTACAAAAAGTGCTCCTACATAAAATATCAATATTCTCCAGAATACTTTATTGATAGCTGATGGTATCGTTTTCTCGGGATTCTTTGCTTCTCCTGCTGTAACACCGATAAGCTCTGTACCCAAATAAGCAAACATAACCATTGTTACTGCCAGTGCTGGTCCAAATGCTCCTTTAGGGAAAAATCCGCCATGTGTCCATAAATTTGAAATCCCCATAGGTTTTCCGCCATTACCAAGACCAAATACAATCATAAGTAGACCCAATACTATCATTGCAATAATTGTAACTACTTTAATAAGTGCAAACCAGAATTCAAATTCACCATAAGCTTTTACTGCAATTAAATTTACACATGTCATTACAACAAGTGCTGCTAGAGCAGGTATCCACTGGGGCATGGTTGGAATCCAGAATTTAACATATACACCTACCGCGGTAATTTCGGCCATACATGTTACCACCCACATGAACCAGTATGTCCATCCAGTCATGTAACCTGCCAATGGTCCTATGAATTCGTTGGCATAGGCACTAAAGGATCCAGAAACAGGATAGGAAGTTGCCAGCTCACCTAAGGCCCTCATTATGATAAACATAGCAAACCCAGCTATAACATAAACGAATAGAATTGCCGGTCCAGCCGTTTGAATAGCAGTAGCAGATCCTAGAAATAAACCTACACCAATTGCTCCGCCTAGGGCAATTAACTGAATATGACGTTCTTCTAGACCACGTTCGAGATTTTCATTTAACGCATCTTTTTTACTCATAGTATTCCTCCTTAGTAGTTAGATAGACTCTATAATAAGTAATAAAAAATATTTGATTGAATTTAAGTCACCTCCGTTAGTCATCATACACTATTTAGAATATTCTTAAATAAATAGTATCATATTTTTTATTTATTCACAACTACTATTTCAAATTTCTGTGAATTAACAATTATTTTAGATTTAAATTATATTATTTAAAAAAATATATAAATAGTCTAGTAAAAATCATATATTATTTTAAAATACAAATGTATTATGAAAATAAAATTCATTTTTAAAATTATTCTAAGAAATAGGACAAATTTGGATTTTATAACTACCCCTTGACCTTAAATAATATTTATGATATTATATCTTTGTTACATGCCGAAGTGGTGGAATTGGCAGACGCAACGGACTCAAAATCCGTCGATAGTGATATCATGCGGGTTCGACTCCCGCCTCCGGCACCATAATAATTATACATAAATACTTAAAAGCGCTTTGAATATTCTATTCAAAGCGCTTTTAAGTATTTTAATATAAAAATGAACTCTCATATTAAAGATATTTTTATAGATTAGGAATAATTTCAATTTTATCATCATAATTATTTTATATACAGATTTTTTCATTCAGGATCAATCTATTGATTACAAGAAAGAATATAGTAATGAATTTTATATTTGAAATAAATGGTATATTATATTTCACTTGCATTTAATATACTGGGGGAATTATAATTAATTATATAGAATTAATTAAAAAGTTTTGAGGGAGGTAATGCAAGTGGAATATCAATTTTCACCCATAAGATTTGATAACAGGGGTTATATTAGAGATTCGGTATTTTCTATTTTGCGAAATGCAATATTGGACGGAAAATTGGAACCAGGTCAGCGATTAGTGGAACGTAATATTGCAGATCAGTTGAGAATAAGCAGGACTCCGGTACGCGAAGCAATTCGTCAACTCCAATATGAAAGGCTGGTAACCTATATTCCACGTAAAGGTGTAGTGGTTTCGGGGTTTAGTAAGGATGATATTGAGGAAATTCAGCTTATTAGAACTACACTGGAAGCATTGAGCTGCAGTATTGCAGCTGTGAAAATTAGTAATAAGGAATTAGATTATCTAACTTCAATTATTAACCAGATATCAGATGAATGCGAAAAGGGAAACAATGGAAAACTGAGTTCGTTGAATAAAAAATTTCATGAATGTATCTGGAAAGCGGCGGATAGTCCTCATTTATATTATTTCATAAACACACTTTGTGAATATGTCAATAAATTCACTCATTTAACTTACACTAAACCTGGTAGAATTGAAGAAGTAGTATTAGAGCATAATGAAATAATTGATGCTTTACAAAAACATGATGGTTCAGCTGCCTATGAGGCCATGAAAAAGCATGCGGAAAAATCCGGAGAAATATTTCTTAAAATGGCTTATGCAGATAAAAAGCATTGATTATGCTGTAATGCTTATGTATTTTGATGAAAATAATTATAGTGGAATTGTGGTTTTTTATATATAGGAGATTAAATACTGACTAAAAATATTCTAAAAATATTCTGAAAATTTGTTGAAATTAATATCAAAGGGTGATATAATAAAAATTGGAAAAGTTAATATTTACACTGTGAGAGTTACAGATAATATATAAACATATAGTTGTTAATGGAATTAATAAAGGCAATAGTCTTATATCAATATGGTATACCGTATACCATATTGACACAAGAATAAATTTGATTTTACATTGATTCTATTATAATCAGTGAGGATAATAGGTAAAAGGTATACATTATTGATTAATGGTATACCGTATACCATTAATTATAATTTGATATAATTGATACTCGCTCTAGAACACCAGGAGGTAAATAAAATGGCTGGGCTTAATTCTGTTAAATTGAAAGTTAAAGAAGGGTTAGTGGAGGATTCTCGTAAGGGTATTGTGAGAATAAATCGAGAGGATATGGAACAATTAGGCGTGGATACTGGAGATGTTATAAGCATAAGAGGTAAAAGAACTACTGCAGCAAAGGTTTATCCATCTTTTAATGATATTTACGGTAGTCCATTAGTTCAGATGGATGGGATAATTAGACACAATGCTGGTGTGGGAATAAACAATGAAGTAACAGTGAGTAAAACTGAAGTGAAAATAGCACGCAAGGTGGTACTTTCTCCACTTGAAAACTTTTCTGATTGGACACAAGAAGATGAAGAGGAAATAAAGAGTATATTGAGAGGAATGCCAATGATCTGTGAAGATGAATTATCCTTAATCCTTTTTGGCAGCAGCGAGCGTGGCTTTCTTGTAAGTGGAACAGCGCCATCGGGAGTTGTCAAAGTGAATAAGGAAACTGATATTATTTTTGTACAACCAGAGCTTGGCACTACTGGATCAAGAATTACATATGAAGACATAGGTGGATTAAATGAACAGGTTCAAAAAATAAGAGAAATTGTGGAGTTACCTTTAAAATATCCAAATGTGTTTAAAAAATTAGGTATTGAGCCACCTAAAGGTATATTGCTTTATGGTCCTCCGGGTACAGGAAAAACTTTAATTGCCAGAGCAGTAGCTTCTGAGACAAAGGCTTATTTTGTCCATGTAAATGGACCGGAAATAATGAATAAGTTTTATGGGGAAAGTGAGGCCAAACTGCGAGAAATTTTTAAAGAGGCTAAAAGTCGATCACCAAGTATAATTTTTTTAGATGAATTGGACTCAATTGCACCAAGGCGAGAAGATGTACATGGTGAGGTTGAAAAAAGAGTAGTGGCCCAACTTCTTGCACTTATGGATGGATTGGAAAGTCGGGGGCAAGTTGTTGTAATTGGTGCCACCAATATACCTGATTCATTAGATCCGGCACTTAGACGTGCAGGAAGGTTTGATAGAGAAATTGCCATTATGCCTCCAAATAAAGAGGGAAGGCTTAAAATATTACAGATTCATACAAGAGCTATGCCACTTGATAAAGATGTAAAATTGGGCCGATTGGCTAAAATAACTTATGGATTTGTTGGATCAGATCTTTCAGCTTTGTGTAAAGAAGCTGGAATGATAGCATTGAGAAAGATATTACCAAAAATCACAGAGGGTAATAATATTCCTTATTTTAAGGTTTCAATGGATAATTTTACTGATGCACTAAGAGAAATTCAGCCTTCATCTACCAGGGAATATTATTCAGAAATTCCAGATATAAAATGGAAGGATATAGGAGGACTAAAAAAGACTAAAGAGATTTTGCAGACTTTAGTAGAACTTCCGCTTCATCATCCTGATTTGTGTCAGAAATATAAGTTTATGCCGCCTAAAGGTATTTTGTTGACAGGCCCTTCAGGTACAGGTAAAACCATGTTGGCAAATGCTGCTGGAAACTCTGCAAAAGTAAATTTTATAATCATAAATGGTCTTACATTAGATTCCCATTGGAGGGGAGAGGCAGAAAAGGCCTTACATGATATATTTGTTAAAGCTAAACAAACTGCTCCTTGTATTTTGTTTTTCGATGAATTGGATGGTATTGTCCGTTCTCGTTCCTCGGGGGCAAGTAATTTAAAAGACAGGCTTATAAGTCAACTCATATTAGAATTTGACGGTTTAGAAAAAATCCAGGGAGTTACGGTATTAGCTGCCACTAATAGAATAGATTTAATTGATCCCGTTTTATTCAGGGAAGGGCGCTTTGAATATATTTTGGAACTGCCTTTACCAGAAATTGACGAAAGGGAATCTATTTTAAAAATTCATTCCCAAGATTTGCCTATATCTGAAGATATAAATTTCAGACAGCTGGCTGAGGACACCAAGGGGATGAGTGGTGCAGAATTGGCCACCTTATGTCATAAGTCTTCATTTATAGCACTTATGTTGGCAATAAAAAATGGTTTGAAAGTAAAGATAAATCAAGATATCTTTAATCAGGCCATTGCTGAAATAAATAGACAAAAGAAATTTGGGGAGGTGATTAAGACAAAATCTTAACATTTAAATTCAGCATAATGTTAACCATTAAAGAAAGGAAGGTGGAACAAGGTGTCAAGTCAAAATTTGTTTGATGAACCAGGGTTAAGGCAAATTACAGTTTGGGGTAGAGGAGTTTATGAAAACAAAGAGGCTCGTGATGTAGTGGTTTCTTTAACTGAAGCTTCTGCAATAGAAGGTAAATATGTTCAAGCATGGGAGGATTATGTTGATCTTCCCGATCGTATCTATGTTCCAGTAAGGGCATATGGTAAAATCAGTCCTCAGGAAATTGAGTCCAAGTATGTTTATGAAAATGAAGCTCCTGATATTGTGGTACTTACAGAAGAAACTCTTGTAAAAGGTGTGGATATTTTATCAGGAATAAAACCAGGAGCTGTTCTTGTAATAAATACAAAACGTTTACCAGAATATCTATTTGGATTTATTAAAAAGAATACAGAAAATCTTTCAAAAATTGTTACAGTGGATGCAAATAGCCTGTCAAAATCTATTATTACTCTTTCCGGAGCTGAAGGTGCTACAGATGCATCTGGAATAGGAAAAGGTATTGGTGCTGCGTTAGCTGCTGCTGTTGTCAAAGGTACAGAAATTGTACAATTTGATAATTTACTTAAGATCATTGCCAATAAGAGTGCTGCAAAGAAAGCTTATAAACAAGCAGTTGTTGTAGATGTAAATACTATACCGAAAGCTTCTGTTTAACGATTAAAAAATATTAAGGAGGTGCTGTAAAATGGCTGTACCATATGAAAAAATTCCCTTTGCAGGAACCGTGCCTTCCCCTCAAAAAGAAAATGAAGGTATGATTACCGGCAGTTGGCGTACTAGAAGGCCAATATTGGATGCTGAAAAATGTGTAGAATGTCAAACTTGTTGGATTAGCTGCCCTGATTCTTGCGTCAACCTTATGACCGAGGATAGCCCTATTACTTTTAATTTAAAATATTGTAAGGGTTGTGGAGTTTGTGCTGAGGAGTGCCCTGTAGGAGCAATTACTTTAGTACCTGAATTGGATTTTAAAGATTAAGTTTATATTTAACAGGAGGTGAATTAAATTAATGAAAACCAATATAAAAAGAATGTCAGGATGCGTGGCAACGGCTAACGCAATTAAATTGGCTAATGTGGATGTTATCTGTTCATATCCTATTCGCCCATATACTGGAATTATGTCGGAATTGGCAAGGATGGTGGCAGATGGAGAGTTAGATGCTGAATTTGTTCTCGGTGAAGGAGAACATGGACAGTTGAGTGTTGTCTATGGTGCTTCAGCTGCTGGAGCCCGAGCTTTTACAGGTAGTTCAGGAGTAGGTGTAACCTATGCAATGGAAGTGTATTCTCCAATTTCGGGTGAAAGACTTCCGCTTCAGATGGCAATTGCTGACCGTACCTTGGATCCTCCAGGTGATTTTGGGTCCGAACACACAGATGCTATGTGCTGCCGTGACCAGGGATGGATTCAAGGCTGGGCTTCTACTCCTCAGGAAGCTTTGGATGTAAGCCTTATGTATTATCGTATTGGTGAAGATCCACGTGTTCTTTTACCACAATATGCATGTCAGGATGGATACTTCGTATCTCATATTCTTGGTGAGGTTGATGTGCCATCACAGGAACAGGTCAATGCATTTTTACCGCCTTATAAAAATCATCACGTGCTGGATACAAAAAATCCTATGATTATTGGACCACAGATGGAACCTGAAATGGGCCCTGGAACTCAGTATCAACGACATATGGCTGTAGAAGGAGTATACAAAGTATTTGAAGAAGTTCATGAAGAATTTGCTGATATTTTTGGACGTAAATATGATCCTTGGCTTGAAGAATATATGACTGAGGATGCTGAATCGGTTATCTTTTTACAAGGAGGACATGCCGAAACAGCTAAAAATGTTGCAAAACATTTGAGAAATCTTGGTGAAAAAGTTGGTGTAGTCCGACTGCGTACAGTACGTCCTTTCCCTACTAAACAGGTACGGGAAGTCCTGAGTAAATTTAAAGTTGTAGGTGTAGTTGACAACTCAGTCAATTTTGGAATTTCCTGTGGAGCAGGTGTTTTATTAACTGAAGTTAGAGCAGCTTTATATAACAATGACAAGAAAGTAGAGACAATCGGATTTGTTGCAGGGTTAGGTGGTTCTATGATTACTCAAGACGAATTTTATAAAATTTTTAATATAATGAAGAATGTGATTAAAACTGGAAGAAATGAAAAACAGAGCTATTGGTCGCCATTTGAATTGTAAATATGAAAGGAGGAAGTTAAGTGTTAGAACAAATTAAATCTATTAAAAAAGCACCAAAAGAGGAATATTATGTTCCAGGTCATCGTACTTGTGCTGGATGTGGGCCAGCGCTTCAATATAGATTAGTGGCTAAAGCAGCAGGAAAAAATACAATTTTTATTGGACCTACAGGTTGTATGTATGTTGCAAATACCAGTTATGGATGTGGACCTTGGGCTGTCCCATGGATACATGCACAAATTACTAATGGCGGAGGAGTTGCATCTGGAATATCATCAGCATTTAAAGCTATGATACGTAAACATGAAACGGATGCAGAATACCCTAATATTATTGTCATGGCCGGTGATGGTGGTACTGCTGACATTGGAATTCAATCTCTATCTGCAGCATTTTATCGCGGACACAATATAGTATTTATCTGCTATGATAATGAATCCTATGCCAATACCGGTATTCAGGCTTCTCCTACTACTCCTTATGGTGCCTGGACTACTTTCACTCCAGCTGGTCCTGTAGTCCCAGAAGGTAGAAAACTCATGCCTAAGGATATTACTAAGGTTATGGCTCATGGACATCCTGAATTAAAATACCTGGGTACTGCATCAGTAGGGTATCCATTGGATCTAATGAATAAAGTACGTAAAGCCTGTAATGCTGATGGACCAGCTTTTCTCTACATTCACGCACCATGTCCAAAAGGCTGGAGCTTCCCGGCAGAAAAAACAGTTGAAATTGCCAAGTTGGCAGTTGAAACTGGTATGGTGCAATTATATGAACTTGTAGAGAATCAATACAAACTAACCTATAAACCTGCTAAATTGAAACCAGTTAGTGAATATATAAAATATCAGGGACGTTTTAGCCATCTGCAGCCTGAACATATTGAAAAACTTCAGGAATTTGCAAATCAACGTATGAAAGAAGTTGGAATAGAATACCGTGTACCTCCAGTAGCAGAATAATAAATTTTAAATATAATATAATATAATATATAATAGTACCATAATTTGTAATGTACTTGGTAAAGTTTTACCCCCGGATTGGTTTACTAACTCCGGGGTTCTAATTAATAAAAAAAGTAAGGTGATAAAAAAGTAAGTATTATTAATTATTTCATTAATTTAAATCTGGATCTTTGATAATTAAATATGAATTTAAGGAGGAATAATGCATGAATAATGTTGACGAGATGAAAGTTAAAAATATCAATGCATATGGCTCAATCTTGGGTAATCGTTGGGTTCAGTTGATTGCCGCTGTTATAGCTATGGTAATGATTGCTAATCTCCAATATGCTTGGACTTTGTTTACTACTCCATTAGTTGCACAATTAAAGTCATCTCTGACTGTCATTCAATATGCTTTTACCTTATTTATTATGTTTGAAACGTTTGTACAGCCGGCGGGAGGTTATCTGCTTGATAGATTTGGTTCAAAGTTAATGTTTATTATTGCCGGTTTATTGATTGGGTCTGGTTGGAGCATGATGGGACAGGTAAATTCCGTTACTGGTTTGTATTTTTCTTATGCTATGGCAGGAGTTGGTGCAGCAATTATTTATGGCGGATGTGTCAGTGTAGCAATCCGTTGGTTTCCGGATCGACGGGGTATGGCTTCTGGTATAATAGCAGGTGCCTTTGGATTGGGCTCAATGCCATTTGTTCCTGTAATCGATAACTTATTGCAAAGCAGTGGTGTTACAAAAGCATTTATGGTTACTGGGATATTACAAGGTATTGTAATTATAATTGTAGCCTTGATTTTACGCTATCCGGTTGGATCAAAGATGCCTAATAAAAAAGAAGAAATTGCAAAATTAGATCAATCAAAAATCGGATTTAGTCCTCTGCAAATGCTAAAAACCCCAAATTTTTGGATTATATGGTCCATGTTCTTTTCTATTAGCGTGGGTGGACTTATTATTACAGCTAATACAAAACCTTTTGGAAAGGAAATGGGTATAGCTTCTTCGGTTATTGTACTGGCAGTTATGTTGAATAGCCTTGCCAATGGAATAGGTCGAATTTTCTGGGGATGGATTTCAGATAGACTAGGTCGTCCTAAAACTATGTTTATATCTTTCGGTCTAAATGCAATATTTTTGTTTGTTTTACCTATTATAGGTGGTAACAATATTTTATATATAGTTTGTTTAATGTTTATAATGTTTACTTGGGGACAGCTCTTTTCTCTATTTCCACCAACTAATGCTGATGTATTCGGTTCCACCTATGCCGCTACCAATTATGGCTTTTTATATAGTGGCAAAGGAATAGCTTCTATTTTAGGTGGTGGTCTCGGAGCATATCTAGCTAGCTCCTTTGGATGGAATGTTGTATTTTCCTGTGCTGCAATACTTTCACTATATGCCTGTATAATGTCACTGGTTTTGCCTCGCATACCAAAACCAGTGAAAAAACAACCTGTTGTAAGTAAGGAAGAAACTACTAAAACCACCACTTAGTGTTCAATTAAGAATATTTTTTAAAACTGCTTTGTTTCTACTCCTCACTCTACATTTACAGTATATCATAAGACACTTATGATTTCAATAGTATTTGGTATACCAAATACCCATTTTAGTAAAGGATATGCTGTAAACTGTTTAAAAATACTGGTTTATTATACAAAATAAGTATAATTATAAGAAGATGGGAGGAGTTAATAATGTTGAAACAACTAGAGGATGAGGGATTTGAAGATTTTATAAGAGATGGTTTTTATTCGGTGGTAGGTTTTTATTATCCCTCTGCAAAAAACAGAGATGAAATGTTGAATGCTATGGAGGAATTCTCAAAAAAACATGGAAATGTAGCATCCGCTGTTATGGACATTACAGGAAAAAGTGTACCAGAGGAATATGGAATTGGAGAAGATGAAAGTCCTATTGTGGTTGTATTTAAACAAGGCAATGCATTTAAAACCGTTACTAATTTTTCAGTTAAAAATATTGCAAATGCAATTACGCCTCCTGGAAAAAATATAACATTACAATAAGGGATGATCAATTGGAAATTCAGTTTTAGAACATGTATTATCATTAAGGTATAGCTTTATTTTAAGCTGTACCTTGTTTTTTAATGTAGACAAAATATAGTTTGATTATTTTGTGCTTAATATATAATAATAATATATATTAAGCACTTGATAGAAATTATAATTGGCAGAAACCAATCAATATGGAATTAGAGAAGGGAGAAAAGAGAAATATGGATGTTTCATTTTTAGGAGGAGCCCGTGAAGTGGGAGGCAGCTGTATACTCTTAAAAATATATAATAAAAATATATTATTGGATTGTGGTATAAGGCAAAGCTCTTCTAAAGATGCTTTACCTGATTTTAAATTAGTTCAGGATAGTGGAGGTGTTGATGCTATAATTATAAGCCATGCCCACATGGATCATATAGGTTCACTCCCTATGATAAGCAAGGAGTATCCAGAGGCTAGAATATATACAACTAAGATGACAAAAGATTTAATGAAAGTATTGATTTATGACAGTTTAAAAATTATGAACAACAGAGAAGGCGAAATCCCCCTTTATGCAGAAGGGGATGTTATTAGTATGCTAAATCATGTGTTCCCAATTAACTATATGGTTAAATTTCCAATATTTAAAAACATAGTTCTCACTTTTTATACCGCAGGACATATAGCAGGAGCTGCCTGTATTTATATTACTACACCGGAGGGTTCATTTTTTTATTCCGGAGATTTTTCCCTGTTTTCACAAAAAACTGTGGAAGGATTAAAGGTACCAAAGTTGACACCAGATGTGGCAATTTTCGAATCCACTTACGGAGACAGGCTCCATTCAAATAGGGAAGTGGAAGAGGAAAAACTTATTGACATAATAAATGAATGCAGCAGAAAAAGAGGTAAAATGCTTATTCCGGCATTTGCCCTTGGAAGGGCACAGGAAGTAATCCTTATTTTAAAAAAGGCAATTAATAAAAAAATAGTGAAAAATATTAAAGTTTATGTAGATGGAATGATAAGAGATATAAATAGAACTTATAAATTAAATCCGCTCTATCTTAAAAATTCCTTGGGGAAAAAGATATTAAAAGGTAATGAACCATTTTATGATGATAATATAATTGCATTGGATAATAATGAAATCAGGAAAAACATATTGGAAAATCAGGAGCCCTGTGTGATAGTAGCAAGTTCAGGTATGCTTACAGGGGGATTCAGTCAGTATTATGCAGAAAAGATAGCTCCAATGGAAGAGGGTTATATAGTTATAACAGGCTACCAGGACGAAGAATCTCCTGGAAGAAAATTATTGGATCTTTTAAAAGATGAAGAAGATAAAAAATTGTGTATAAATGAAAAAACTGTTGAAGTAAATTGTGATGTGAAAAAAATAGGACTTTCAGCCCACAGTGATAAATCTGAAATAAAATCTCTAATCCACTTTTTAAATCCAAGGAATATATTTATTGTTCATGGAGGTGAAAAGGTAGTGGAAGGTTTTTCCAAGGAACTTTTTTCAGAGGTAAATGGAAGAGTGTATGCCCCTAAATGTGGAGAAAGCTATGAAATCAATATACATAAACCTCGAAAACAATGGAGAAAATATATAGATAAAATTATGAATTCTTATGAAGAATTGGATGAATTTAATGTAGAAAATCTATGGAAATTTGTGCTTAGTAATTATAATAAAAGGTTATTTACATTGGAAGAACTTTTTTATATATGGAAAGGGAATAATAAATTAAAAAATACTTTTGAGGATTTTCAGAAAATTATAATTGAGTCCCATTATTTTGAAAGTGACAGTAAAAGATTATTTTTGTTTAGCTGTAAAGGAAAAGAAAAAGTACAGGAAAGTATGGATAAAAATGAGCTTAAACCAAATGAATTGAGAGAACTTGTATATAAGTATTTTAATGAGTTTCACTTTAAAAAAGCCAGCTATATGTATGATGAGAAAAAAGTTGTTCTGAATTTTGATTTTCCAGCTGTGATCAGTGGGAATATATATGATGTAATGAAAAAATTTCAAGAAGAATTGGGATGGAAAGTGAAGATAAACAATATAGTAAATATAAACGAAGCTTCTAAAGTGGTGAAAAAATTTTTTCAGCAAGATCATATTAAAAAAATATCGTATAGGCTGGAGAAAAATGAAGTCGTAGTAACCTTGGATTCTGTATTGAATATAGCAGAAAGTAGATTGACTGAATTTAAAAATATTACAGGACTTGACATTCTGCTTAAGGTGCCTGAGGTTTTCGCAGGAGAAAGTTCAGATAATATAATTATAAAGACTTATGATAAATGTAAAACTGTAGAACAAAACCAGGCTCTAAAATTAATTGATGAATCTTTTTATAGAGAAGAATTTAGACCATATAAAAAAAGTGTAAAATCCTATTTGAAAAAAAAATATATAGAACTTTCTTTTATAAGCCCTGTAATAGGGAAAAAATATGAAAAAAATATTGAAAAAATAGCAAACAGTATAGGATGGGATATAAGTATATCAAGCAGTGCAAATCAAAATGAAATAATAAAAATTGCATTAGAACTTTGTAAAGGAAAAGACATAATATTAAAGAAAAATCCAGCCTTTAATAATTTTGACCTGAGTGTGGAATTGAAAATTGAAAACAACTGTCAAGAGATTAATAATAAAAAATTAAATATGATAAAGGATGAATTTGAACGTAAAACCGGTTGTGTACTAAAATGGTAACGGTGAATGTAAAATACAGCTCCTTACATTGAATATGACAAACATAAAATAATTTATAGAAAATTTAGACAAAATATGATAATATTATATATGAATTATAGGGAAGGTGACATATTAATGAAAAATAGAGTACAAGGAACAAAAAAAGCGGAAATTTCGATGTATTTTTCAGAATTTGAAGTACCACCAATGCAAGATGTGTTGATTGTTGGCAGAAGATCACCAATTGGCCCGGAAGCTGCTAAAAGAATGGTGGACATGCTTTCACCGGATCAATATGAAGTTATTAAAATAGAACACCAAAATGTAGAGGCAGTTGTACTTAAAAAATCTTTAATGAATTTAATTCCTGTGAATAAGCTAATTGATATAATTATGGAGGAAGGAGGTAAAATTGCTGACGAAACAATGATTATAAAAGCACAGGTTAATATAACATTGCATGTTAGTAAATCTATAAATTTATGATACAAAATATTTTAAGTATGATGAATAAAAATTTTGTGAAAGTTGATATGTTTTCTGGAGTCAATTCCATTCAACGCCATTTTTATGAAAATAATATTAAATGTTTTGTAGTTTATGAATTTAATGAATTAGTAGGTGTAGTTACAGAAAAAGAATTGATTACAGCCCATCCAAACAGAATAATTGCAGATGTTATGTCTGATAAATATGTATATGTAAATAGAAATGCATGTATATGGGAAATTATGGATATATTTAACTTGAATAAAGATTTAGAAGTTGTATTGGTAAAAGAAAAAAATATAGTTGCAGGGTTTATTACGAAAATAGTTTTAAAAATTGAATTGGGAAAACATATTGATTTACTTACAGGACTTTATAAAAATGATTACATATTTTATAATGTATATAAGTTTATAAAAAAAGGTAAGCAAGTTTCAATTATATTTATAGACTTGGATAACTTTGGATTTATAAATAAAAAATATGGACATGTAAATGGAGATAAAATATTAAAATTGGTAGCTTCTATTTTAAAAGAAAATATTACATCTGAAGATGTTTATCTGTGTAGATATGCTGGTGATGAATTTGCTATATTAACGCCTTATTATCTAAATGAAAGCAAAGTATTTGCAGAAAAATTAATAAAATTAATAAGAAAATATAATTTCCCTGATGAAATTTTAGTTTCGATATCTATAGGAATGACAGAATATAAAGTAGATAATTTCAATGGAGAAAATGATATATTTGATTCTATAAATAAATTAGTTAATAATGCAAGCCTTGCCTCTACTAAGGCAAAGAGTATTAGCAGTCATCTGTTTGTAGCAGGATAATAAGGATAAAATGAAAGCTTGATTTTTTATAGACTTAAACTTGTATGTAAAGAAATAATTTTATAGATGAGTAATTCTTATATTTTAAAAAAGTGAAAAACTGTTTCAAAATAAAGATTTGAAACAGTTTTTCATTTTTTATGAGAAAACTCCACCGTACTCTAGAATCGCTTGATGAAAAAGTATATACACAATTAACTATTTGACAATTGAAGATACTGTAGATGTGGAATCAAGAGAATATTGGATTATCTTGTCTAGTAATTCTGCAAATTCCATATTTACAGCCCGGGCACTTTTAGGGAAAAGACTGTTTTTGGTTAATCCCGGAAGAGTATTTAATTCCAGCACATATGGAATATTATCCTTTATTATCATATCTACTCTTACATAACCGATGCATTTTAAAACTTTCCAACATTTAATACATATCCTCTCTATTTCACTTTGAAGAGATTTTTCAAGTTCTACTATTATTTCATCGGATCCGCCATCTGCATATTTTGAAGTATAATCAAAAAAGTCAGCTTTAGGCTTTATTGAAATTAGAGGAAGAGCTTTTCCATTTAATATACAACAGGTCACTTCTTCCCCCTTTATATATTTTTCAATTATGATTTCTCTATCATAATTGAGAGCAAGTTTTACAGCATCTTCCACCTGATTCTTTTCAGTTACTATATTAGTGGCCACACTTGAACCACCGCAATTAGGCTTTACAACTACAGGATAACCTATTTCATCTAAGTATTTATAATTTATTTCTTCCACTGAATTAATACATATCCATTTTGCAGTATTAATTCCTACGGATTTAAATATTTTCTTGCTTATATCCTTATCCATGCAGATGCCGCTGGTTAAGGGACCGCAGCCGGAATAAGGAATATCCATGGTTTCAAATACAGATTGAATTATACCGTCTTCCCCAAATTTTCCATGAAGTGCAATAAACGCAAAATCTATATCTGCTGCTTTTTCAAAAATATCACTTTTCCTGTCTATAACAATAGGTTTAACCTCATATTTATTCTTATCTAAATAATTAACTATTTCTTTACCTGAGTTTAATGAAACTTCTCTTTCTGAAGATATTCCACCCATTATAACTCCTATTTTCATATTAATTCCTCCACAAAATTATTCTTTTATTGATTTTGTCTTTTAAAATATTATTCTTAATATTTATTCTATACATTTGCCATATAAAATAAAGAACCACACTAAGGTCATTTTACTTAAACTGTGGTTTTGTAATCAGTGTTTGTAAAATTTCCTCCAATTTAGGTAGTAGATATTATTCTTTATTTATTTCTTTAATTGTGTAAAATATAATTGAGGTGAAATTTATTATGTTCTCTGATATGAAAATAACAAAGAATAAGTTTGTATATATACAATTAAAAGATTATATTAAGGGTATGATATTGAAAGGATTGCTCCGGGGAGGTGAGAAACTCCCATCTTCCAGAGAAATGGCTGTCATGTTAAATGTAAGCAGAAATACAGTGTTATATGCTTATGAGTTTTTACAGGATGAAGGATTTGTTTATATAAAAAAAGGAAAAGGTACTTTTGTTTCAAATGTAAAAGTAGATCTTCAGGGAAAATGGAATATAAATTGGAAAGATGAAATAAATGGCTATGGGAAACTGTCAGAAGAATTGGATATAATTAAACATGAAACAAAATGGCAGAGTGGAATGATATCTTTTAAGAGTATAGCTCCAGATGAAAAACTTTTTAATATAGAGGAATTTAAAAAAGCATTTTTGAACCGCATGTCTATAGAAGGGCAAAAAGTATTGAATTATGGGTATGCCCAGGGATATAAATCCCTCATAGAATATTTGCTTAAATATATGGAGAATAAGGGAGTTGACATAGAGGGAAAAGATATACTTATAACAAATGGATTTACAGAGGGATTTGACTTGGTGTTATCTTGTCTTACCAATAGGGGAGATAATATATTGTGTGAAAATCCTACCCATAATACTGCAATTAAAATTATGAAATTGCACGGACTAAATATAAAGGGAGTTCAAGTTGGAAAAGAGGGTATAAATTTAAATGATCTTAAGGAAAAATTGGAAAGAGAAAAATTTAAAATCTCCTATTTTATACCTTCTTATCACAATCCCACAGGCATTGTGATGTCACCGGAAAAGAGGGTGGAACTGTACAATATACTTAAAAACTATAATGTACCAATAATTGAAGATGGTTTTAATGAAGAGCTAAGGTATTCAGGTGCACATGTGTCACCTATAGCTGCTTTTAGTGGAAAAGGTAATAGTGTTGTATATATAGGAAGTTTCTCAAAAATATTATTCCCGGGAATAAGAATAGGTTGGATATTATCAGATAAAATACTTACAGGATATTTAGAAAGTGCCAAGAGATCCAGGAATATTCATACATCATCCCTGGATCAGGCGGTTTTTTATGACTATCTTGAAAATGGAAATTTTGATAAATACATTAAAAAGGCAAGGAGAGTATACAGAGAAAAATATGAATTTGCATTAGAGTGCGCAAGGCAATATATATCAAGCAGAGAGATACTTGGAGAGGGAGGACTGCATATATTTATAAAATTAAAGAATATAAATTCCAGGGAGCTTTTACAGAGATGCTGCGAGAGAATGGTAATATTTACTCCTGGAGATGTATTTTATGTAGACGATGGTGGAAAGGATACTTTAAGACTTGGGTTTTCGAGAGTAAGTAAAAAGAATATTAAGAAGGGCTTTAAGATAATTGGAGAAGAAATTAAAAAACTGGGGGGAGCATAATGAAAAAAATATCACAGAGAACTGTGTATAAAGGAAATTGGATTAAATTAGAAGAGATAACTTATCTGGGGAAAAATCATGAGCAGCTAAAATGGGAGAGTATAGAGAGGACTAATACTATAAATACAGTTGTGATAATAGCTAAAATGATACCATCTAATAGATACATACTTATAAAACAATATAGACCGGCCATAGACAATTATGTTATTGGATTTCCAGCAGGACTTGTAGAAAGTGGCAGTTTACCGGAAAATGCGCTGAGAGAGCTAAAGGAAGAAACGGGATATATAGGAAAAGTAAAATCAGTAGGACCTTCACTGTATTCAAATGCGGCACTGTTAACGGATAAGGTAAGGGTAGCTAAAGTGGAAGTGGATGAAAATTTAGAAGAAAATAAAAACCCCAAGCAGCAGCTGGAAGCAGCAGAGGATATACAGGTGATTGCTTTAAAAAAAGAAGAAATGAAAAAATTTTTTATTAAAGAACAGGCAAGTGGAACTGCTTTGGGTATTGGTCCCTGGTATGCCTTTTTTGCTATGGATGATATGTAATAAAAGCATAAGCTAGAAGTTTGTTTGAAATATACTTATAATTATGATATATTTTTAACATGAGCATATTATAATTTAAAATTGAGGGTGTAATTTATGGAAGACTGGCTTTTAAAAAAGGATAACTATGTCCCTACAGAAGATAAAGATAAATTTATAGATAAAAGTATTTTTTCTATATTACATCTTCTGTCTCTTATTAAAAGAAATAATAGAAGAGGAAATAATTTTGTATACAATTTAAATCCTACAGTGAAATTGCTTTTTACCATTTTAAATATAATATTTTTATCTTTATCCAAGAGCTTTCACTATGTATTTCTGGTGGATGTATATTTCTTGTTAGTATTGAGCCTTTTGGATATAAGGGAAATAAAAAAAATATTGATTTTAAGTACAGCTGTGCCATTGTTTACTGTTGTAATGCTAATACCATCTATAATTATGGGAAATACGAGAAATAGCATATTGCTTATATTAAAAGTAGTTGGAACTATAATCTCCATAAATACTTTATCCTACACTACCAGCTGGCATGATATAATAAAAGCGTTAAAAAAGTTTTTTATACCAGATATTTTTATTTTAGTATTTGATATAACTTTAAGATATATTTATATTTTAGGAGAATTTGCACTAGATATGTTTTATTCTCTTAAGCTTAGGTCTGTGGGAAGAAATAACAATAAGTATTCTTCTATTTCAAAACTGATGGGGAGTTTGTTTTTAAAATCTAAAGAAATGGGGGATGAGATGTACTATGCTATGGAATGTAGAGGATTTACAGGGGAATACATCTCTCATGCAAAGTTTAAGTTTAAGTTTACAGATTTTTTATATTTAATAGTAAATATTTTTATTATAATTATGTATTTTTACATAACTGGGATGAGGTTAAGATGATAGAATTTAAGAAAGTATTTTTTAAGTATAAAGATGAAGAAGTTTTGAAAAATATAAATGTTAAAATAGCACAGGGAGATTCAGTGGCACTTATAGGGGCCAATGGAAG
Organism: Clostridium moutaii; assembly: GCF_041205085.1. NCBI lineage: Bacteria > Bacillati > Bacillota > Clostridia > Eubacteriales > Clostridiaceae > Clostridium > Clostridium moutaii. The sequence goes on along the minus strand of NZ_JBGEWD010000007.1, from coordinate 32,363 downwards.
CGGTAAATCAACTTTTTTGAAACTATTGAACGGAATGATATTTCCTACAAATGGAAGCTACTATTTTAACAATTTAGAAATATCCAGCGATAAATTGGAACAAGGCAATTTTTCAAAGAAATTCCATAAAAAAATGGGATTTGTTTTTCAAAATTCAGATGCACAGCTTTTTTGTTCCAGTGTCTATGAAGAGGTGGCTTTTGGTCCAAGACAAATGGGCATGGATGAAATAGAAGTAAAAAAAAGAGTGGAAGATTGTTTAAATCTTTTAAATGTAAAGAATTTGGAAAATAAGGAGCCATATAATATAAGTGGAGGGGAGAAAAAGAGAGTTGCCATAGCTTCCGTACTTGCTCTTAATCCAGAAGTATTGGTTTTAGACGAACCTATGAGTGGAATAGATCCCAAAGGTAAAAAGTTTTTAAATAATTTATTTATAGAGTTAAATAAAGCTGGAAAAACTATAATATGTTCCACTCATGATTTTGAATATGTAAACGGACTTTTCAAACGTGTGTTGGTATTTTCGGAAGATCATTGTTTAATAAGAGATGATATTTATAATGAAGTAATTGAGGATAATGATTTTTTAATAAAATATAATATCAAGTGATTTTGGAGTTTAGGTGGAGATTGTCTATAAGGAGTATTTTCATCTAAATGGTAAAAATTTGCTTATATCTGTTGGTTGACATGAAAGCCGGATTATAATAAACTTAGACTATAATTAAATAAAAATTTTAGGTGCCTTATATAGGTGAAAAGGGAATACGGTTAAAATCCGCAGCAGCCCCCGCTACTGTATTTGATAATGAGTTTTGTTTTATCATTTTAGAATAAGAAGATAAAAACAAGCATTTATCATAAGTCAGGAAACCTGCCTAATTTATTTTGCTTTCGGAGGGGAAGAAACTTTTAGTATGATTGATTTCTCAGCACAAGCTGGGTTTTTATGTTAAAGGCAATGAGCTCTAGAGGCTCATTGCCTTTCGTTTTTATTTAAAAATAAATTTTTATTATACTTAAGAAGGTTAAGGAGGAGTAACCATTATGGCAAAAATTATGATTCAGGGAACAGGTTCTTCTGTTGGTAAAAGTATAATTGTTTCTGCTCTCTGCAGAATATTTAAACAAGATGGATATTCAGTATGTCCGTTTAAATCTCAAAATATGTCATTGAATTCATATATAACACTGGATGGCAAAGAAATGGGACGAGCTCAAGTACTTCAGGCTTATGCAGCTGGGTTGCAGCCAGAGTCCTATATGAATCCCATATTGTTAAAACCAACATCAGATAAAAAATGTCAGATAATAGTAAACGGCAAGGTATATGGAAATAGTACCGCAATGGAATATCACAATATGAAATTGGAATTTAGAGACATGCTTAAAAATCATTTTGAAAAAATGGAAAAAAGTTTTGAAATAATAGTTATGGAAGGTGCTGGAAGCCCTGCAGAAATAAACTTGAGGGACAGAGATATTGTAAACATGGGTATGGCAGAGATAGTAGATGCACCAGTGCTTTTAGCAGGTGATATAGATAAAGGGGGAGTATTTGCTTCTCTTGCAGGAACTATGTTATTTTTTACGAAGGAAGAAAAAAACAGGGTAAAAGGTACGATAATAAATAAATTTAGAGGAGATGTAGACATATTAAAGCCTGGTCTTAAAATGCTGGAGGATGTTATTAAAGTGCCGTGTATAGGAGTTATACCTTATTTTAATCTGGCATTGGAAGATGAAGATGGAGCTGTGGAATTTAACAAAAAGGTTACAGCACCTATAGATATAGCTGTAATAAAATTGCCTCATATATCCAACTTTACGGATTTAGATGCACTAAAAAGTGAAAATGATATTTCTGTAAGATTTATAACTTCCACAGAGGAATTTGGGAATCCTGATCTACTCATAATTCCTGGAAGCAAAAACACCATAGAGGATTTAATAAAAATCAGACAGTGTGGACTTGAAGCCTGTATTAAAAAATACAGTAATAGCGGAATTATAATAGGAGTATGCGGCGGCTATCAGATGCTTGGAAAGTCCATAAAGGATCCTTATGAGACAGAAACAGATGTAGGAGAAGTAGAAGGACTGGGACTTTTAGATATAGAGACTGTGTTTGAAAGGGAAAAAGTCACTACTAGAATAAAGGCTAGAAGTAATGTGGATTTTCCCATGACAAAAAATGATGGAGCTTTAGAAAAAAGGAAATTGGATGTATATGGATATGAAATTCATATGGGAATATGTAAATATGGTGCAGATGCAAAACCACTGTTTAAATTGATAGAAAAAAATAAGGAGAAGGTCAACATAGAAGATGGAGCTTTAAATGCAAAACAAAATGTATTTGGAACCTATATACATGGTATTTTTGATGCCATTGATTTTAGAGAATACATTGCAAACAGGATAAGAGAAAATAAGGGATTGAGTTATAAAAAATCAACAATCTATGAGGATCTTAGAGAAAAAGAAATAGACAAGCTAGCTAATATAGTCAGGGAGAACATTGATGTGGGTAAAATATATGACATTATGGGCATTAAAAGATAAAAATTTGATACACTACTACAATAATGTCAGAATAGGGGGGTTAATTTGTCCATTTCCTTTGTATATATGAATATCATGGACCTTTTTGCAGCAGTTATAATAGATTGGATAATTGGGGATCCGCATTGGTTTTCCCACCCTGTTATATATATAGGAAAACTTATATCTTATTTGGAGAAGAAAGGCAGAAAACTTTGTAAAAAAGACAATACTTTGAAAGCTTTTGGAGGTTTAATAGTTGTAATAGTAGGAGCAGTAAGTTTTTTCATACCCTTTACAGCACTTGTATTTCTAAGAAAACATGTGATTTTATATCAAATAATAAATATATTTATTATTTGGACAACTATTTCCGCTAAATGTCTGGCTGTAGAAGCTAAAAAGGTATATTATGCTTTAAAAAAAGAAGATATTGAAGATGCCAGGTTAAAGCTCTCTTATATAGTGGGCAGGGATACTTCTAATTTAAAAAGTGAAGAGATAGTAAGGGCAGATGTGGAGACAGTGGCGGAAAATACCTCTGATGGAGTTATAGCTCCTCTAATATATGCAGCTGTATTTGGAGCACCCTTTGCAATGCTTTATAAAGGTATAAATACCATGGATTCAATGTTGGGTTACATGAATGAAAAGTACAGATTTATAGGATTCTTTCCTGCTAAAGTAGATGATATATTTAATTTTATACCCTCAAGGATTACAGGAGTGCTCATGTGTATGTCATCTTTCATGGTAAGGGGCAACCCAATAAAAGCCTTTAAAATAATGATTAGGGACAGAAAAAATCATAAGAGTCCCAACTGTGCCTACCCTGAAGCAGCAGCAGCAGGTGCCATGGGAATCCAGCTGGGTGGCACCAATATCTATTTTGGAGAGGTAGTATATAAGCCAACTATAGGGGATAAACTGATGGAATTAAATTTTGAACACATAAGATATTGTATAAATCTCATGTATTTTACTGAAATACTAATGGTAATTTTATGGGGAATAATATTTATTGTGTTGAGTTTGGATTGGATGTAATAATAAAAATAAGAATTAGGACGTGTTTATATGGAGCATGGTGGGGATATATATACGGAGGGACTTCTTAAGGGAAGGGAGCTTTTGGATTTCAGTTCCAATATAAATCCTTTAGGAGTACCTGATAGTTTTAAAAGAAATATAGAGGAATCACTTAAGGCTGTAGAAAAGTATCCGGACATGGAATACAGGGAATTAAAGTGGAATATAAAGCAATATTTAAATTTTTCAAAGGACTATTTTGGAAATCATGAGTATAACAAAAAAAGTACCCTTGAAGATAGAGATATTGTTTTGGGAAATGGAGCTGCAGAAATAATAGATCTGGCCATAAGCTGCTTTAAAAGTATATGTATTGTAGTACCTTCTTTTATAGAATATGAAAAAGATGCTGCAAAATGGAACTGCAATATAAGCTATTCTAATTTAACGGAGAATATGGACTATGATTATGAAGATATCAAATTAAAACTTAAGTGTGCAGAGGCTTTGATTTTAGGAAATCCCAACAATCCCAATGGGGGAGTAATAAATAAGGACAAATTTAGGGAAATCATAAATTGGTGCAGCAAAAACCACAAAACCATAATTATAGATGAAGCATTTGTGGAATTTACAGGCAAAAGTGGATGCAGTTTTTTAGAAGAAATGGAGCAGTGTAAATGTATTTTTATAGTCAGAGCTCTTACAAAGTTTTTTGCATTACCTGGAATAAGAATGGGTTATGGACTTTGTAAAGATGAGAAGTTAATGGATATGATAAGAGCCAGACAAAACCCCTGGAATATAAATTGTTTTGCGGAAACAGCAGCTAAATATGTGTTGGGGGATAGGCATTATATGGATAGTTCTCTAAAATGGATTGAGAATGAAAGAAAATTCATGCTGGAAAATTTGAACAAAATCCCCATAATAAAAAGAGTATACCATACATATGGCAATTTTGTATTGTGTGAAATTCAGAATATGAACTGCCAGGATTTATATGAGTTGTGTTTAAAAAAAGGAATACTTATAAGAAAGTGCAGTAATTTTAAGGGATTAGATGATAAATTTATTAGAGTGGCGATAAAAGACAGGGATAAAAACAGGAAGATATTAAATGTATTAAAAAAACTATAGGGAGAGGAGAGTAAAAGTGAATAAGAACCTATTAAAAGATGAATCAAATACACTTCTTGCTCTCTTATCGCCAAAGATAAAAGTTATTATAATAGGCGGAGGGAAAGCAGCTTATATAAAATCTAGAACTTTTGCATTAAGAGGATGTCAGGTTTATGTGCTTTCCCCTCAATATATCAATGAATTTGACAATATAAAAGATTATTTAAATATACACATGATCTTAGGAAAATATGAAAAAAGATACATAGAAGATAAGCATATTATAGTAATTGCCACAGATGATACAGAATTAAATCTTTCTATAGGGGATCACTGTAGAAAACTTTGCAAAATTTATTTGGATGCATCACAGCCTAAAAGGGGCAATTGCATTACACCTTGTCAGAGAAATACTAAAAATGTTTCTCTGGGAGTCAATACCAGGGGTGTGGGGGTGTCTCCTATAACTTCAGTATTTATTGCTGATCAAATAGCAGAATATGTGAAGGACTATGATGATTTTGTGGAGTTTACTTCTGGAATTAGAAACAGTATAGGTAATGTGGAAGATAGAAGAAAAGTTATGAAGTTCATATGTAGTAGAGATTTTTACTTTTTTTATAAAAAGGGAAAAGCTGCTGTCATAATGGAAATGTTTTATAATAAAAAAATTGAGGAGCATCTTATATAAAATAATAATTGCTTTTTGCAGGATGGTGATAATATTTGGAGTTTAAAATTGCAACTAGAAAGAGCAGGCTGGCTCAAATTCAGACTGAAATAGTAATGGGTATACTGAAAAACAATTTTGGTGTTAAATGTAAAAAAATACTTATAGAAACTACCGGAGATAAAAGACTTGATATAGCTTTGAATAAAATAGGCGGGAAAGGTCTGTTTTTAAAGGAAATTGAGCTGGCGCTTTTACAGGATGAGGCGGACGCAGCAGTGCACAGCATGAAAGATATACCGTTTGACGTTCCAGAGGATTTTGAAATAGCTGCTACTTTGGAAAGAGAAGATGTAAGGGATGCCTTTATTTCTGCAAATAATATACATTTTAAAGAATTACCGGAGGGAGCCAGAATTGGAACCAGCAGCAACAGAAGAGCCGCCCAAGTGAAATTATTAAGACCTGATTTGGAGATAGTTGCCATAAGAGGTAATGTACAAACCAGGATAAATAAGATGAAGGAACAAAATTTACATGGAATAATTCTGGCGGCTGCAGGTGTTGGAAGGTTAGGACTTGAAAAATCAGTAACGGATTATTTTTCAATAAAAGAACTGATACCCGCAATTGGACAAGGAGCTTTGGGAGTTGAAATAAAAAAGAACAGTTTGCATAGAAATTCCTTTATAAAGTTGAATGATGAAAATACAAGGGTTTGTGTGGAGGCTGAAAGAAGTTTTATGAGAACATTGAATGGAGATTGCCATTCTACCATAGGTGCCTATGCCCAAATAGATGGACAAATTATAAATATTATAGGAGTATTTATGGTAGGCACAAGGTTGATAAAAAAAGATATAACAGGTAATAGAGAAGATTACATGAATTTAGGAAAAAAACTTGCTAAAGATATAGTAAATTCTTAAGGAGGTTACATATGGGTAAAGTTTATCTTATAGGTGCGGGTCCCGGTGATGAGGAACTTATAACTTTAAAAGCAGCAAGAAAACTTGGTGAATGTACTGCGGTGATGTATGACAGATTATCAGGTTCTGGAGTTTTAAAATATCTAAATGATAATTGTAAAATATATTATTGTGGAAAAGAACCAGGTTGTCATTATAAAAGTCAGGATGAAATAAATGCCATGTTAATTAAACTGGCGAAAGAAGGACATATTGTAGGAAGAATTAAGGGAGGAGATCCATATATATTTGGAAGAGGAGGAGAAGAAGCCCTTGCCCTTTTAAAGGAGCATATTGAATTTGAAGTTATTCCTGGAATTACATCTCCCATTTCCGTTTTGAATTATGCAGGTATACCTGTAACACATAGGAAAATAGCTCAAAGTTTTCATGTCTTTACAGGGAAAACTGCAGACAAATTAAATATAGACTGGAATGCGGCTGCTAAAATAGGAGGAACTCTAATTTTTTTAATGGGTTTTAAAAACTTAGATGTAATATGCAGCAATTTAATAAAAAATGGCATGAATAAAAATACCCCCTGTGCAGTAGTCATGAGGGGAACTACCTCAAGGCAAAAAAAAATTGTGGGACAACTACATGACATAAGTGAAAAAACTAATAGGGCTTTATTAGTTTCTCCTTGTATTATAGTCATAGGAGAAGTGGTTAATTTTAATGAACAGCTGGACTGGTATGAAAAAAAGCCCCTTTTTGGAAAAAATATTTGTATTACAAGATCCAAAGCCCAGTCAAGGGAAATGTGTCAGAAGCTTTTAGATTTAGGTGCAGAAGTTACTGAAATACACTCCATTGAAATAAGGTATACTTCAGAAAATATTAAAGCATACATGAATAAGCTACATGATTATGATTATATTGTGTTTACAAGTGTAAATGGAGTAAATAGTTTTTTTGACAGACTTTTAAATGAAAATTATGATATTAGAAAAATAAGAGGAAAGTTTGCGGCTATAGGTCCTGCCACAGAAAAGGCTATAAGGCAAAGAGGAATTATACCGGAAATGGTAGCAGAAAAATTTGTAGCTGAAAGTCTCCATGATAAAATGAAAGATTTTATAAAAAAGGGAGATAAGATTTTTATTCCCAGATCTAAAAATTCCAGACCTTATCTGGCGGAAACTTTGCGTCTAGAAGGATGTATTGTGGATGAATGTTATACATATGAGACAATAAGCGGGAAATTGCCAGATAAAGATTGCTTTGATAATGTAGATACAGTTGTTTTTACAAGCCCAACTACAGTTAATAACATGATACAGCTTGTGGGAATTACAGCTATAAAAGAAAAAAATGTAGTGGCTATAGGACCTATAACGGGAAAAGAGCTGGAAAGTCATAATATAGTCTATGATATGTCCCATGAGTATACCACAGAGGGAGTTATAAATACTATACTCAATGGGAGTGAGTTGTAGCAATAGACCTATTTATTATTAAAATATTTAAATGAAAGGTAGTAATAGAAATGTTTACAAGACATAGAAGATTGAGAAAAAATCAAGTTGTAAGAGATATGGTTAGAGAGACAGTGCTTAACAAGCAGGACTTTATCTATCCACTGTTTGTGGTGGAGGGAGAAAATATTAAAAAGGAGATACCTTCTCTTGAAAATAATTACCATTATTCTGTGGACAGGCTCCATGAAATTGTGGAAGAACTGAAAGAGGCAGGAGTTAAAGCTGTTATTTTATTTGGAATCCCAGGGTATAAAGATGAAGTGGGAACTTCAGCTTTTGAAGAAAATGGAATAATTCAAAAAGCCATTAGAAAATTAAAAGAATTAAATCCGGAGCTTTTTATAATTACTGATGTATGTATGTGTGAATACACCAGTCATGGTCACTGCGGCATATTGCACGATCATGAAGTTGACAATGATGAAACCATTAAATATATTGCAAAAATAGCTTTGTCCCATGCCAGAGCCGGTGCAGATATGGTGGCACCTTCGGATATGATGGATGGAAGAGTTGAAGCCATTAGAAATTCATTGGATAAAAATGGATTTAAAAATGTGTCCATAATGGCCTATAGTGCTAAATATTGCTCTGCATTTTATGGCCCTTTTAGAGAAGCTGCTGATTCATCTCCCAAGTTTGGAAACAGAAAGGGCTATCAGATGGATCCAGCTAATATAAGAGAGGCCATGCTGGAAATAGAAGATGATATAAAAGAAGGAGCAGATGTAATAATGGTGAAACCTGCCCTGCCATATTTAGATGTAATTAGATGGGCCAGAGACAGATTTGACTTACCTGTAGCAGCTTATAATGTAAGTGGGGAATTTGCCATGGTTAAGGCGGCATCCAAAGCCGGGCTTATAGATGAAAAAGCTATAGTAAAGGAAATGCTCACTTGTATAAAAAGAGCAGGGGCAGGTATGATAATTACTTATTATGCCATGGATATATGCAGGTGGATAAAGGAAGAGAATAATTAGAATTTGTAAATTGAGATAGAATTGAGATGCGAAAGGTAGAGGTTATTTTGAAAAGTATTATTATATCTTCAGACAGCAGCGGTGGTGGAAAAACTACAGTAACTCTTGGTATTATGAAAGCTCTTATAAAAAGCGGATATAAGGTTCAAGGATATAAAGTGGGACCTGATTACATAGATCCTGCATTTCATAAAAGTATAACGGGAATAGCTTCTAGAAATCTTGATCTCTATCTTATGGGAGAAAGTGGAGTAAAGGCGTCTTTCAGCAGAGGTCAGGGAGATTTAGGTGTAATTGAGGGAGTTATGGGACTTTATGATGGAAAGGGAATAGATAGTGAATATTCTACGGCACATGTAGCCAGAGTATTAAATTTGCCTGTGGTTTTGGTTATAAGTCCGAAATCTCAAAGTACAACCCTTTGTGCTGAAATAAATGGAATGGTAAATTTTGAAAATATAGATATATGCGGGATCATTTTTAACAATATAAGTGAAGGTTATTATAAACTTTTAAAAGCCGCTGTAGAAAAAAACTGCAATATAAAAGTTTTTGGATATGTACCAACTGACGAAAGGCTGTCTCTTAAAAGCAGACATTTGGGATTGGTACAAAGTAGTGAAGTAGAAGATTTAAATGAAAAGATAGAATTATGCAGTGAACTTATTTTGAAAAATATAAATGTGGAAATGTTATTGAAATTCTTTAGGGAAAGTTTTGATTTTCAAGATGGATATCATGTTGAAAATAGAAAAATAAGAACGGCAGTAGCTTATGATAAAGCTTTCAGCTTTTATTATAAAGAAAACATAGAACTTCTTGAAGAATGTGGAGAAACTGTATTTTTTAGTCCACTTGAGGATAAATGCCTTCCGCCCAATATAGATTTTTTATATATAGGAGGAGGATATCCGGAGGTTTTTATAAAAGAGTTGAGCAATAATAAATCCATGCTTGAAAGTATAAATAAAAAATTAAAATCAGGTCTTACATGTTACGCGGAATGCGGAGGTCTCATGTATTTAATGGAAGGTATTGAAGATGTGAATGAAAATCATATTTTTCATACAGTAGGATTTTTTAAGGGAAAATCATTTATGACTTCCAAATTGCAGCATTTTGGATATGCTCAAATTGAAGTAACTGAAGAAAATAATATTTTGCCGCTAGGATTAAAAATAAATTGTCATGAATTTCATAAATCTTATATTAGCTCTAATGAAAAGAAAATTTTCACATTAACTAAGGATACTTATAATGGAAAAATAAAAGAATGGAACTGTGGTTATATAAATGAAAATACGCTAGGGGCCTATGCTCATGTCCATTTTTTTGGAAATCTGAATATGATTAAAGAAATTTTAAAAAAAGCTAAAAGTTAAAAAATTGGAGGAATATCAATGGGGTTATTAAAAGAAACTTTAGATAGTATAAGAGGAAGTGATAAGGAGGCTGTAAAAAAGGCGTGGATAGATATAGACAATCTTGCAAAACCTATAGGAAGCCTTGGGCAATTAGAGAAAATAATAGCTAAGATGGCTGGAATAACGGGAAAAACTCATAATAAAATAAATAAAAAAGATATAGTTATAATGTGCTCGGATAATGGAATATGGAATGAAAAGCTCAGCAGCTGCCCTAAAGATCTTACTGTAACTATTACTAAAAATTTTGTAAGAGGTATAACAGGAGTTTGTGTACTTGGGGATTTTTTTAAATCAGATAGGACCGTAGTGGATATTGGTGTGGATTATGATTTTAAAGATCCGGGAATTATAGATAAAAAAGTAGCTTATGGTACTAAAGATATGACCAAGGAGCCTGCTATGACAAGAGAAGAATGTATAAAAGCAGTGGAAGCTGGTATCCAAGTGGTAGATGATTTGGTGAAAAAGGGATATGACATGTTTGGTACTGGAGAAATGGGAGTATGCAATACAGCCACCAGTTCGGCAGTTTTAAGTGTGCTTAAAAATTTGCCTGTTGACATAGCAGTTGGAAAGGGATCAGGAGTTACGGACAGTCAGTTTGATTTCAAAAAGAAAGCAGTACAAGCAGCTATTGACATAAATAGACCGGATCCTGAGGATGCAATTGATACCATGGCAAAAGTTGGAGGGTTTGATATAGCTGGAATATGCGGCTGCTTTTTAGGAGCTGCCAAAAACAATGTTCCTATTGTAATTGACGGATTTATATCTTCAGTAGCTGCCCTTTGTGCTTTCAGATTGAATAAGAAGGTAGGTGATTATTTATTTGCCTCTCATCTTTCAGCTGAACCGGCTACAAAATATATAATGGAGGAACTGGGACTGACACCTATGTTGAATTTGGGCATGAGGCTGGGAGAAGGCTCAGGGTGCCCCATGGCATTTGGAATAATAGAATCGGCTCTTTATGTAATGGATAATATGGCAAGTTTTGCTGATGCCGATGTAGATGGTTCGGTTCTTGTAGATATTAGAGAAGATCAATAATTTAACTTCATATATAGAAATGGAGAAGGAGTCATTATGGATTATATAAAGTCACCTATGGATATAGAAAAGAGAAGTTTCGAGATAATAGAAGAGGAAATGGGAAAATATGATTTTTCAGAAAGAGAACTTTCTGTAGTAAAGAGAGTAATACATACTACAGGGGATCTTCAATATAAGGAAATTGTGTATATAAGAGAGGGAGCCATAGATAGTGCACTTAAACTCTTGAAAAAAGGGACAACCATATATACGGATACCAATATGGCTGCGGCTGGTATAAATAAGAAGGTATTAAGCAAACTGAATTGTAAAATAGAGTGTTTTGTAAATAGGGAGGAAATAGCAAAGATAGCTAAGGATAAAGGAATAACCCGTTCTATGGCGGCAGTTGAAAAAGCAGTAGAAGAAGGGGTGGAGTTTTTTGTATTTGGAAATGCTCCTACAGCTCTTTTTAAATTAAAAGAACTTGTATTGCAGGGAAAAGCAAAACCTAAATTTATAGTGGGAGCTCCCGTAGGTTTTGTGGGAGCTGAAGAATCAAAAAAAGAGATAGAAAAATTGAATTTACCCATGATAACCATAAGGGGAAGAAAAGGCGGAAGCAATATAGCAGCAGCAATAGTAAATTCACTTATGTATATGATAACCAGATAATCTTTTTGAGGTGATATATTTTGCTGGATATGTATGTAAATTGTGATGGAAAGAAATTGAGATGTGGATATACCACAGGCTCTTGTGCAGCAGCAGCGGCAAAGGCCGCTGCAACCATTCTATATTTTGGGAAAAGTTTAAAAGAAGTTAGGATAGATACCCCAAGGGGAATTGAACTCTTAATACCTGTACATAAGATAAAACAGGAGAAGGATTATGTAGAGTGTTGTGTCTTGAAAGATGGGGGAGACGATATTGATATAACTAATGGCATAGAAATATGGGCAAAAGCAAAAAAAATCTCCTATGGTTATGTGCTTAAAGGTGGCAGGGGAATTGGAATAGTCCAGGGAGAAGGACTATATGTAAAAAAAGGAGAACATGCCATAAATCCAGTTCCCAGAAAGATGATTGAAAAAGAGGTAAAAGAAGTACTGCCAAAAGGCAGTGGTATAGAGGTGACTATATTTGTCCCTGAAGGAGAGAAAATAGCAAAAAAAACTTTTAATCCAAGATTAAATATAGTTGGAGGAATTTCCATACTGGGAACTACGGGAATTGTGATGCCCATGTCTGAAGAAGCTTTAATGCAGTCTGTGAAGCTGGAAATAAATCAGAAAGTAGCGCAGGGCTGCAAGGATCTAATTCTTCTTTTTGGCAGTATGGGCGAAAATATGGCATTGGATTTAAAACTGGATAAAAATAAGATGGTCATAATGTCTAACTATGTGGGATTTGCATTAAATTGCTGTATGGATAAAAAGATAAAAAAAGTGCTTGTAGTAGGCCATATAGGAAAGCTGAGCAAGATTGCCTCAGGATGTTTTAACACTCACAGCAGAGTGTGTGATGTGAGACTTGAAACATTAGCTCTGGAACTGGCTCTTATGGGAAAACCCGGAGAACTTGTAAAGAATGTATATGAGCAGAAAACTACAGAAGGAGCTGTAGAATTTCTGGGAAAGGGATATGAAGAACTATATAAAAATATAGGATTGAAAATAAAAAACAGAATAGAACAATATACTTATGGTTCTATTAAAGCAGAGGTTATAATGTATTCCATGAAAGAAGGGGTACTTTATAATAGTATTAAATAGATTTAATAGTAGGTGGAAATAAAATGGATACAAAAGTTTTTATAGTGGGTATAGGACCTGGAAGTATGGAATATATACTTCCCAAAGCTGTAGCTGTAATAAATCAATCTGATGTGGTTGTTGGATTTCAAAGAGCTGTGGACAGCCTTAATTTTATAAATGTAAATAAAATAAAAGTAAAAAAGCTAAAAGAAATAATAGATATTATAGAGCTGAACAAATATAAAAGTATATCAATAGTGGCCTCTGGGGATCCACTTTATTATGGTATAACTGAATATTTAAAGAAAAATTACCGGGGAAATATAGAAGTTATCCCAGGTATCAGTTCTTTCCAATATATGATGGCAAAAATAAAATTAAGCTGGCAGGGAGCTTTTTTGGGAAGTCTTCATGGCCGTCAGGATGATTTTTGCAATATAGTAAAAGAAAATCAGGTGTCCATATGGTTTACGGATAATGTACATTCTCCGGATTATATGTGCAGCATTCTGGAAGATAAATCTATAGAGGGAAAAGTGTATGTAGGAGAAAATCTTTCCTATGATGATGAAAAAATTACTGTAGGAAGTGTAAATGAAATAAAAACTAAAAAATTTGGTGGGCTTTCTGTAGTTGTGATAGAAAAAAAGGGAGAAATTTTATGATATATATAAAGGATGATGAATTTATAAGAGGAAATTGTCCAATGACAAAAGAAGAAGTTAGAGTACTAAGTATTTCAAAGCTAGGAGTTAAAGATAATTCCAGGGTATTGGATATAGGAGCTGGTACAGGTTCAGTAAGTATACAGCTGGCTAAAATATGCACTGAAGGTCAGATTATTGCCGTTGAAAAAGATGAAGAGGCACTTCAGATTATTGAACAGAACAGAAAGAAGTTCAATATTGACAATTTGACTGTTGTAAAAGGAGAGGCCCTGGAGGTTGAGAATAATATAAATTTCTGTTTTGATGCTGTATTTGTAGGTGGAAGTGGTGGAAATATAGAGGACATAATAAGAGCATATAGTTTAAAATTGAAAAGTCATGGAAATATGGTATTGAATTTTATAACTCTAAATAATCTGTATAAAACTTTAAATACTTTAAAGGATATGAATTATGAAGTGGAGTGTATGCAGGTGTCCATAAACAAGACAAGGAAAAACAGCTACATGATGACTTCCAATAACAGTATATTTATAGTTACTGCAATTAAGCCATAATAAAATTATACATGGAAAGGACGAGAGGGGTAGATGAAAAATATAAATATACCTATGGGCACTCTTTATGGAATAGGAGTTGGACCTGGAGATGAAGAGCTGCTTACATTAAAGGCTGTAAAGACCATAAAAAATTGTGATGTAATAGTAGCTCCTTGTGCTAGAGAAGGACAAAACAGCATAGCACTTAACACGGCTAAAAATTTTATAGATCAGCATAAGGAAGTTATAGTAAAACATTTTCCAATGGGAGGAAAAGATCAGGATAAAAAGATATTTGAGGCTTTTGAAATTGTAGAAAAAAAATTGAAAGAAGGCAAAAATGTAGCATTTTTGACCATAGGAGATCCATTTATATACAGTACGTATATATATCTTCTCACTCATATTAAAGATAAGGGTTATGCTACGGAAACCATACCGGGAATAACATCTTTTTGTGCAGCTGCCAGTCTGGCAGGTGAAAATATTGTCATAGGGGATGAGAGGGTACTAATTCTTCCTGCTACTCAAGTGGATAAAATAGAAGATGAAAAGTTTGTAGTCATAATGAAAGTATATAAAAATGAAGAGAAGGTTTTAGATAAATTAGAAGAAAAGGGCTTTAAATATGTATTTGTAAAGAGGGCATATAGAGAAGGACAGCAGGTTTTGAGAAATAGGGAGGATATACTGAAAAATAAGGATTATATGTCAATTATAATGGCACAAAGAAATTAATGGAGGGATAAATATGACTAATAAAGTTTACTTTATAGGAGCAGGTCCTGGGGATGTAGATTTGATAACGGTAAAGGGAAGAAATATATTGTCCAGTGCAGATGTAGTAATATATGCAGGTTCTCTTGTAAGCAGAGAACATATGAATTGCTGTAAAGATGGAGTAAAAGTTTATAATTCGGCCTCCATGACATTAAAAGAAGTTATTGAAGTTATAAATAAATATTATAGCAAAGATAAAAAGGTAGTTAGATTACATACGGGAGATCCTACCATATATGGGGCTATAAAAGAACAAATGGATGAATTGGATAAACTTAATATACCTTATGAAGTAATACCTGGAGTAAGTTCTTTTACAGCTGCCGCAGCTGCAATAAAAAGTGAATTCACCCTTCCAAATGTAAGTCAGACCATAATACTTACAAGGATAGAAGGCAGAACACCGGTACCTGAAAATGAAAGTTTGGAAAAACTTGCATCCATAGGAGCGTCAATGGCACTATTCTTATCTGTGAGCATGATAGATAAAGTGGTGGAAAGATTGAGAAAGGGATATGGAAGAAATGTTCCTGTAGCTGTTATCCAGAAAGCTACCTGGCAGGATGAAAAGTGTGTTGTGGGTACATTAGATGATATTGTAGAAAAAGTAAAGAGCGAGAATATAACAAAAACAGCACAAATACTGGTAGGGGATTTTATCCACTGCAAATATAATAAGAGTTTGTTATATGATGAGAACTTTACACATATGTACAGGAAGGGAAAAGATGAAAATAGCAGTAATTAGTGTTACAAGTGCTGGAGATAAAATAGCAGAAAGACTTGGACATTATTTTTCCATAGATCTTTATTCCAAAAAAAACAATTGTATGTTCAATTTAAAACACACCGCTGAAATGGTCATGTCAAAATACAGGGGAATTGCATTTATAAGTTCTACAGGTATAGCTGTAAGGGCCATAGCACCATTTATAAAAACCAAGGATAAGGATCCGGCAGTGATTGTAATAGATAGCTCCTGCAAATTTGTCATAAGTCTTTTAAGTGGTCATTTGGGAGGAGCAAATGAACTTGCAATAAAGGCAGCGGAGCTTTTAAAAGCTACTCCTGTTATTACAACTGCCACTGATAATATGGGAATAAAGGCACCGGATGTTTTAGCCAGGGAAAAGGAACTTGTTATAGACAGTTTAGAGGATGCAAAGTATATGGCAGCACTTTTGGTTGATGGCAAAAAAGTTGGATTTATAGATGAAGATAATTTAATAGATACTCCTAAGGGGTACAGTTGTGATTTGGAAAATGTCCAGGGAATTGTATATGTGACAAGTAAAAATAAATTAAATGTAGATAATGTGAGAATTTTAAAACTCATAAGAAAGGATATTGTACTGGGGATCGGATGCAGAAAAAATTTTAAACCCTCGGATATGATAGATAAAATAAAGAAACTTCTTGGAAACTATAATATAGATGAAAGATCTGTAAAATACATAGCTACTGTAGAAATTAAATCTGAAGAAAAAGCCATAATTGAACTGGTAAAGTATTTTAAGTGCAGCTTGAAAATATTTTCTATAGAACAAATAAAGAATGTACAGGATAATTATAAAGGCAGTGATTTTGTAGAAAAATCCGTGGGAGTGAGGGCAGTGTGTCAGCCCTGCGTGAAACTTACAGGAGCAGCTTTGATTACGGATAAAATAAAAGCAGATGGTATGACACTGTGTATTGGAAAATTGAATGAAAAATAACTGAAAAGATGAATTTACAAAAGGATGTGTTAAATTTGGGCAAGCTTTATGTAGTGGGAATTGGTCCCGGCAGTGTTGAAAATATGACCGTCAGGGCTGTAAATGCAATAAAAAATAGTGAGATAATTATAGGATATACTAAGTATATAGATATGATAGATAGTTTTATTGAAAATAAAAAGGTATTTTCCACAGGCATGAGGGGAGAACTAGAAAGATGTAAACAGGCTCTTCAGCTTTCCAGAGATAATGTAGTTTCCATAGTTAGTACGGGAGATTCCGGAATATATGGAATGGCAGGACTTATTTTAGAGTTGAGAAAAGATGAAGATGTTGAGATCATTCCAGGAGTGACAGCTTCTTCTGCTGCTGGTTCTGTAGTTGGAGCACCGCTTATGCATGACAATTGCAATATAAGTTTAAGTGATCTTATGACACCTTATGAACTTATAAAAAAGAGGGTAAAACTTGCAGCTTCAGGAGATTTTGTAATATCTTTTTACAATCCTAAAAGCCATGGAAGACCTTATTATTTAAAAGAATGCATGAATATCATAAGGGAATATAGAGATGGATCCACTCCAGTAGCTGTGGTTAGAAATGCTTTGAGAGAGGGACAGAGAACTGAGATTTTTACCATTGATTCTTTTGATGATAACAAGGTGGATATGATGTCTATAGTAATAGTTGGCAACAGTAACAGCTATTTAAAAGAAGGCAAATTTATAACTCCAAGAGGATATAAATTGACTGAATCAAGTGATTATTAGCTGGAGGGTGGTATAAGTTGAGCATTTTAAAAAAAGGTATTCTGGTAGTTAGTTTTGGCACTAGTGTATTGAAAGCACTTAAAAATTGTATTCAGGCTACAGAGCAGGAAATTGGGAAAGAATTTAAAGGATATGAAGTGAGGCGAGCTTTTACTTCAGGTGTAATAATCAGAAAATTAAAGAGAGAGATGAAACTTAATATAGATACAGTGTCGGAGGCACTGGATAAAATGAAATATGAAGGATTTTCAGAAGTATATGTGCAGCCCCTTCATATAATGCCAGGAGATGAATATGACAAAATAATATGTGATGTAAAGAAGTATGAAGCTTTTTTTGATAGATTAATAGTGGGGAAACCTGTGTTATATAGAAAAGATGACTATACAATAGCAGCTGAAGCTTTAAAAAGCCAGATTCCTGATTTGAGAGAGGGCGAGGCCGTGGTACTAATGGGGCATGGATCTTCTCATCCTTGTAATGCTTCTTATGTTATGTTTCAATATATATTGGATGATATGGGAATGAAAAAAATTTTTGTAGGTACAGTAGAAGGGTATCCGGTAATTGAAAATATAATACCTAAATTAAAGGAAAACAAAATAAGAAATATTACTCTAATGCCTTTTATGCTGGTAGCAGGTGATCATGCATTAAATGATATGGCAGGAGAAGACAGCAGTTCATGGAAAGAAATACTTAAAAATAAAGGATTTCAAGTTAGTACATATATTCATGGATTGGGAGAGAATAAGGCTTTTCAAAAAATATATGTACAACATGTTAAGGATTGTATAAAAGGCAATTTATTTATGAATGAAAAGGTTAAGGTTTAAGTGATTTATTAAGGAGATTTTTAATATGATAGGATTAATTCTTGGAACTTCTGAAGGGAAAAAAATACTTTCACTGCTAAATGAGTTTACAGAAGATATATTTATATCTACTGCAACTGAATATGGAGCTTCACTTCTTAGAAATTATAAATATAACTACATGAACAGCAAGCCCCTTGATTTTGAAAAACTTGTGGATGAACTTAAAAAAAGAAATATAAAAGTATTGGTAGATGCATCTCATCCCTATGCAGTGGAAGTTACTAGAAATGCAATTAAGGCTTGTAATAAATTAAATATAGAATATATAAGATATGAAAGACCATCCTGTATAGAAGAATTTAAAGATGAATTTAAGGTTATAGAAGTAGAGGATTATAATGAACTTAAATTAAAGCTTAAAGATATAAAAGGTACTATATTAAATACTACGGGAAGCAAAAGTGTGGATAAGATACTGGCATTAAAGCTTGAGAATAGAATAGTTTACAGAGTCCTGCCTACTTTGAAGGTTTTAAAAGAACTTTATGATAGGAATATAGAATTAGGTGATATAATTGCATTAAAGGGACCTGTGGGCTACGAATTAAATTGTGGTTTTATAAAAGAATATAAAGCACAGGCCATGCTGCTTAAGGATAGTGGTATAGAAGGTGGTACTTTTGAAAAAATAAGGGCTTGTTTAGATTGTGGAATATATGCTTTTATAATAGAAAGAAAGAAAATAAATTACCAGCATGTTTTTCACAATGTAAATGAAATGGTGAAATATATAAGGACGATAAATTGATTCTGGGATTCAGGCGGAGTTTATCTATAAGAAATGCTCTTACCCTTTGAATCTTAGAAGAACTTATTCAGAGGCGTAACATTGCTTATCATTCCCACTTTGAAAAAGCCGGGAATGTTAGAAATGGTAGCCATTGGGTAAAGAATTTGTAAAGGATGTATCTTATGGAGGTTACAGCAACTTATCCTGGAAGTTTTGGCGAAATACTTCAGGGAAAAATAGAAAATAAAGATATTTTATTGTCTTGTCCTGTAAATATTTATAGTGAAGTTAAACTTATAGAGTGTGATAATCCTTTGAGAAGAGTGAATCTAAAAAAATCATCGGATTTTTTATTAAATATTCTTAAGTCTTGGGGATATGAAAGGTATTATAAAAATATAGACATAGAAATAAATTCCAAAATTCCACAGGGAAAGGGACTTGCCAGTAGTACAGCAGATTTATGCGGGGTGTATTATTCTCTTATAAATATGTTTAATAGAGAATTTAATGAGTCAGAGCTTATAAAAAATTGTGTAAATATAGAGCCCACGGATAGCATAATATTTAAAAAAATGACCTTGTTTGATTATAAAAATGGAAAGTATAAGTATACTTTAGGGGATTATCTATCTTATAATATACTTGCTTTTGAAGGAAATAAAATCATTGACACTGTGGAATTTAACCACAGGAATTTACCGGAGTTAAGTGATGTTAAGAGTTTAATACCTGTACTTAAAGAGGCAATAAAAGAAAGAAATTTAGAAAAGCTTGCATATGTATCCACAGAGAGCATAATAAAAAATCAAAAAAGACTTTATTATGATTTTTTAAATACAGTAATGGATATAAAAAATAGAACTTCAGGACTTGGAATAATGGGAGCTCACAGTGGAAATGTGCTGGGTATAATATACGAAGATGAAGAAAGATTTCATTTTGGAGAAAAAATTTCAAAAAAGCTAGAATTAAAAAATATTAAGTTGTATGGGTTAAAAACATTAAATAAAATTTCAAATTAGGTGTATTGAATTTAATTTCACATATATGAAGATAATAATAAATTATTATGAGAAAAGGGGTTGATTTTAATGGATAAAGGATACATTCAAGTTTATACTGGAAATGGTAAAGGCAAAACTACAGCAGCATTAGGCTTATCTCTTAGGGCCATATGTGCTGGGAAAAAGGTATTTTTCGGGCAGTTTGTAAAGGGAATGGATTACAGTGAATTAAAGGCGGGAGAATATTTGCCTAATTTTACATTAGAGCAATTTGGAAGAGATGTTTTTATATTTGACAAGCCAAGTAAAGAAGATATAGAAGTGGCTAAGGATGGCTTGGAAAAGGTTAAGAAAATACTTAGTTCAGGAGATTATGATGTGGTTGTATTGGATGAGATAAATATAGCTGTGTTTTATAAACTTTTTACTGTGGATGAAGTATTGGAACTTTTAGACATGAAACCGGAAAAAACGGAAGTTATATTGACTGGAAGATATGCTGATAAAAGAATAATAGACAGGGCAAATTTGGTTACAGAGATGAAAGAGATAAAACATTATTATACGGAAGGTGTCAATGCCAGAAAGGGAATAGAAAATTAATTTGTGAATATTTTAATATAATAAGTTTCAGCCTAACAAATTTTGTTAAATTTGTTAGGCTTTTAATTTTTGCATTTACAAAACAGGAGAATTAAGTTAAAATTGAATATGATAATCAATATCAATTAGAACATAAAAATATATGAGGGAGGATGTTATTATGAGTATTTTAGTTATCGGGGCAGATAGACTGGGAAATATAAAAGATAAATTAAAAGAAAATGGATTTAATAAGATAGGACATGTTAGTGGGAGAAAAAAGGGTGATAGAAAAATAAAAATTCCTGAAAGTACAGATTTAGTACTGGTATTTACAGATTATATAGGTCATAATATATCGGAAATAATAAAAAACAAATCCAAGAGAAGTGATGTAAAAATTATGTTTTGCAAGCGATCCTGGTCAAGTATGTATAAGAATATAGAAAGTTATATGGAACAAATAAGAAAACCTTAGAGGATGTCTGTGAATAATTGTAAGTTTATGTTCATAGGTTTATGGAGTTTAAAATGAGTAAATTTTTGTCTGATATAATGTATAATGCACTTATAAAAAATTATTTGCTAAATAATTTTTTATAAGTTAATACAATTAAAAGTAACAGTACTGAAGTCAATGCAATAGTACCACCGGGAGCACTGTTTATATAATAAGATAGAAATAATCCACCCATTATATCTATAAATCCAAATATTATGGAAAGTATAAATGTGAGTTTAAAGCCTTTGTGAAGTTGAAGTGACGCAGCCACAGGCATGGCAATCATAGATGAAATTACAAGAATACCAAGGATTCTTATGGATACTGAAATTGTAGCACCTACCAAAAGAGCAAAGAGGTAATTTATAAGTTTTACCTTTATTCCACACACTTTAGCACCATTTTCATCAAATGTTATATAAAGAAGTTCATTGTATAATAGTGATAAAGTCAGGACTGAAATTATACTTAATGAAAATACTGTATATAGTTCGCTTTTAGATACTGTAAGTATACTTCCAAACAGGTATGAATTTACATTTGCATTTGCTTTTCCGGTACTTATAAGTACAATTGCAATACCAACTGATAGAGTAAGTATTATTACAAGTATCAATTCAGCATATTTTTTATAATAACTTCTTAAAAACTCTATTGCCACACCTGCAATAGAGGTGAATATAAAAGAGGTTAATATGGGATTATATCCACATACCAAACCTATTGCCACACCTGCAAGAGATGAATGGGATAATGTATCCCCCATCATAGAATATCTTTTTAAAACTAGAAATGTACCTACTGCAGGACACAATATAGATATAAATATACCTGCAATAATTGCATTTTGCATAAAACTGTATTGTAACATAACTTCCCTCCAGTAAAAGTTTAATTTTTGAAAGTTATTAATTCTTTATATTTCTCAATACTGTACATACACGCATTCCCATCATTCATAGTACATATTTGAGTGGAATTTTCAAGGGCAGCTTTTAAATTGTGTTCTACGGATATTACTGTTATGGATGAATTCCTGTTTAAATTCCTTATTATTTTATATATATCCTTTTGACTTGGAATATCAATACCTGTAGATGGTTCATCAAATATCAAAAGTTCAGGATGACCTATAAGTGCTCTTGCTATAAATATTTTTTGACGCTGTCCTCCAGATAGATTTCCTATAAGGCTGTTTTTAAAAGATCTCATTCCAATGAAGTCCAAGCATCTATCCATGGAGCCTTTATCCTTTATTTTTAAAACTTTCATATGACATTTGATTAATTCAGAAACAGTAATGGGAAATTGGGAATTAAAAGTTTCCATCATCTGGGGAACATAGCCAATTTTTTTTGTTGACACATATATACTGCCTTTTAAAGGGTGCAATAACCCTAAAATTAGTTTTATTAAAGTGGTTTTAGCACTGCCATTTTCACCTATAATTGAAGCATAGGTTCCTTTTTTTATGCTTAAATTTACTTTATTTAGTAAATAAGGGGGATTGCCAGTGTAGGAAAAAGTCAAATCTTTTATGCGGATCATACTAAAATTTCCTCCGTTTACTTATTGGTTTGTATAATATTATGGTAAATATAGTTAAGATAATAAAAATATATACAATAATATAAAATACATTTTCATATTATTATATAACCACTTGCAAACAATTTGCAAGTGGTTATAAGAATTTTTAAATAATCATACTGGGGTTTTTTATTTTATAATTTTTTATCCAAAGGTTTTTTCATGAAACCAAGCAGAAATGCAGTTATAAAAGATCCTATCAATATGGAAAAAATATATAGAAGAGGATTCCCATTGATTATTGGTATTACAAATATACCGCCATGAGGTGCAGGCAATCCTATATTGAATATCATAGAAAGTGCTCCTGCAGCTGCGGCTCCTATTACAGAGGCAGGAATTACTCTTGCAGGATCTGAGGCTGCAAAAGGTATGGCACCTTCTGTTATAAAGGTCGCCCCCATTATATAGCATGTTTTTCCCGTATCTCTTTCCTGAGCTGTAAATCTATTTTTAAACAATGTGGTGGCAATGGCAATTCCAAGAGGTGGAACCATTCCTCCTGCCATTATTGCAGCATGGGGAGTGAATTTCCCGGCAGCTATCATGGCTATTCCGAAAGTATAAGCTGCTTTATTTACAGGGCCACCCATATCTACAGCCATCATTCCACCTAGTATAATTCCCAAAATGACTTTATTTGCGGTTCCCATTGATCCAAGCCATTGCTCCAGTGCTGCATTTATGGCTTTAACAGGATCTACAATAAATAATAGCATTATAATCCCGGTAATTAGTATACCGAATAGGGGATACAATAGTACAGGCTTTATACCTTCAAGTGAAGTGGGTAATCCAGAAAATGCTTTTTTTAGCAATACCACAACATAACCACCTAAGAATCCTGCAATCAATCCGCCTAGAAATCCTGCTCCATTGTTATATGCTATAAGTCCACCTACCATTGCAGGTGCAAAACCAGGTCTGTCAGCTATGCTCATTCCAACAAATCCGGCAAGCACGGGTATCATAAGTGAAAATGAATATGTGCTTCCCACATCATGTAAAAGCTTGGCTATAACATTAAAGGATGGATCCTTTGGATCAAAGCTTTTAATACCAAACATAAATGATATGGCTATAAGTATACCGCCGCCCACAACAAAAGGAAGCATATTTGAAACACCGCTCATCAGGTGTTTATAGAAACCGTTTTTTTGTTTTACCTCTGATTTTGATATTTCACCTTTTTTATCTGAGTGATACACAGGTGCCTCACTGCTTATAGATTTATTTATAAGTGCTTCAGGATCTTTAATGGCATTGGATACAGATACTTGAATTAAATTTTTACCATCAAACCTTTTCATTTCAACTTGTTTGTCAGCAGCTACAATTATTCCATCTGCCTTTTGTATATCTTCATCAGTAAGTTTGTTTTTTACACCTGTAGCACCATTTGTCTCTACTTTAATTTGAATTCCCATATCCCTGGCTTTGTTACTTAAGGCATCTGCTGCCATATAAGTATGTGCTATACCTGTAGGACAAGCTGTAACTGCCAGTATTAATTTATGAGACTTTTCATCTAAATTATTTTCCGCAGGTTCAACATTGATTTTTTTAGATTTTATATATTCTTTCTCCTGTTCATCTATGAGATTTAGCACTGTGTCCTTGGATTCAGCATTCATAAGTTTATTTTTGAATCCTTCATTCATCAGCATACTGGACAATCTTGCAAGAGTATCTAAATGCTCATTGTCAGCTCCTTCAGTTGCCGCTATCATAAAAAACAATTTAGCATCAGTTCCATCTAAGGACTCATAATCTAGTCCTTCTTTTTTTATACCAAAAGCCAGAGAAGGAATTTTTACAGCAGATGTTTTTGCATGAGGTATTGCTATGCCTTCTCCTATACCAGTAGAAAATTCAGATTCCCTTTTTAATATTTGTTTTTTATACTCTTCCCTGTCATTTAATTTTCCTGCAGAATCAAGTATATTTACAAGTTCATTTATTACTTCAGATTTAGTATCTGATTCCAATTTAAGCTTTATTGTATTCTTTTCTAAAAGCTCAGTAATTTTCATAATTTTACCTCCGTTTCAAATTGATATTAGAGATCTTGCACCAAGTATCCTGGTATTTTAGAGTTTTATTAGAATCTGGTTATATTCACGCTGGAAAGTAAATTATCTACATCTTCTTTTTTACACAAGTCCATAGAAAAAGCAGTGGCACTTCCAGAAGCTGCACCATATTTGAAACTGTCAACCAAGTTAAAACTTCTGGTGTATTCAGCAAGAAATCCAGCTACAACGGAGTCACCGGCACCTACAGAGTTTTTGACTTTGCCTTTTGGTGCAGAAGCGGCGTAAACACCTTCATCGCATATAAGCAGAGCACCTTGTTTTCCCATGGAGATTATTACGTTTTGCGCTCCCATATCCCTTAATTTATTTGCATAATGAACAATTTTTTCTGTATCTTTCATTTTTACATTAAATATATCCTCCAGTTCATGTATGTTAGGTTTTATTAAAAAAGGTTTATATTTTAATGTAGCCCTTAGGGAGTCACCGGTTGTATCCACTATTACCCTGGCATTTGGGCATTTTTTTTGAATTATGGAATATACGTCTGTCTTTACAGACTTCTGAATATTTCCCGCAAGTACTATAAAATCCTCAGATTTTAAGTTTTCTACTTTTTTGAATAATTTATTTAAACTGTAATCATCTATATAAGGACCTGAACCGTTTATTTCAGTTTCTTTATTGGATTTAAGTTTTACATTTATTCTTGTATCTTCACTAATCTGTATAAAATCAGTGGAAATGCCTGCATTTTCAAGAGAATCTTTTATGAATTTTCCGGTGAATCCACCTATAAAGCCAAGTACTTTACTTGATACTCCCAAATTATTAAGAACCCTTGATACATTTATTCCTTTTCCACCAGCATATTTTTTTTCATCAGTGGTCCTATTGACAGTGCCTAAAATTAAATTGTCAATCTGTATTACATAATCTATGGAGGGATTGAAGGTTACAGTATATATCATTAATTCATCACAACCTTTACTTTGGTTTTTTTTGCATATTTTTCATAATTTTTTACTTTATAATCGGTAATTACAGAAGCTTGTTCCAAATTGGCTACCTTTACAAAACTCACTTCTCCAAATTTGCTTCCGTCTGCCAGAATATAGCTTTGGGATGAGTGGTTAATAGCATTTTCTTTAAGTATGGCTTCTTCAGAATCGGGAGTAGTAAAGCCATACTGTAGGTGAATGCCATTTATACCCAAAAAACATTTGTCAAATCTGAACTTTTCAAGGCTTTTAAGTGCATCTGAACCTATGACAGCTTTTGTCCTGTTCTTTACTTTTCCTCCAAGTATATATCCATTTATATTGTTCTCAATAATAGAATTTATGTGATTTAAACCATTGGTTACTATTATTATTGATTTCTTGTTTATATATTGAATCATTTCAAATGTGGAGGTTCCTGCGTCCATATATATGCAATCTCCCTCATCTATACAAGAGGCTGCAAATTTTGCTATTTTTCTTTTTTGTTTTATATTTTGAATTTCTTTTTCACCATAACTTGGTTCAATAAGTCGCCCTTTTGGAAATGTGGCACCGCCATGAATCCGCTTTATTGCATTTATATTTTCTAGATAGGTTAAGTCACGTCTTATAGTAGATTCTGATGTATTTAAAAGGGTTACCAGTTCATTGATCTTTACAATTTCCTTTTTTTTTAATTGATCTAATATTATCTTATGCCGTTGTTCTGTTAACAAAAATAGTTACCATCCCTTCTATAAACATTAAATATATCTTATATGAATATTGTAATATAAAAGTTTTTATAAATCAATCATTATAAGCCAAAAATAATCATTTTTTTTCATATATAAGTCATAAATAATCATATATATTTTTTAAAAATTTAGTTTTCTCCATGATTATCATTGCTAAGGCCTCATCTTTTTCAAAGCTGAACTTAAGCACTGCTATGTCCTGGATAAGTTCTTTTAAACAGGTAGACTCCACATGAACCCAGGAATCACTTGGTAGAATTATAGTTCATTTTAGAGACAACTTTACTGAAGTTTATACAATATTTTTATAGCTATAAATGAATCCAGTATTTAATAAATTATGTTGGATTAAATTGGGTTATATGATACTCTATATTTAAAGAATGCTTTGCTACTTTCAAACCTTAAAGTAATTATAAAAACAATTGGATTATATGGTAAACGATTATTTTGTAGGGGAGTTATTATATGGAAATTGATCTTGATAATTTAGTTAAAGATACACTGAAACTTAATTCTGATAATGCTGCAATTGTAGATATCCTGACAAGGCACTTTCCTCTGTTGAAGCTTATGGAATTGATGTTATTTCTCTCGAAGAGGATGTTCGAATTTCATATTATAATAGTCCCAACACAGTTCCTTATGTAGGTCTTATATTTTTCAATGAATAATTTATCATGTTTGGAAGAGAACAATATTTTCATAAGTGTTTTTTTCTAAATTATAAAACATTCCTTAAAAAAATATAAAACATTACTTGACACTGTAAATATTTTAGAAGATATTTAAGTAAATAAATAAAATAGGGGATGGAGATGCATGTATAATTTTAAAGATAAAGTGGTTGTAGTTACCGGCAGTACTAAAGGCATAGGTAGAAGAATAGCAGAGAAATTTTTAGAGGCTGGTGCCAAGGTAGCAATTTTAGGGAGAACATTTAATAATAATATGCTTGAAGATTTTGCAGGAGGTGAAGGGCTTGAAAGGGTATTTGGTAAAGCTATTGATGTAAGTAATGTTTCTCAGCTTCAGGGATTTTTACAAAATGTAATTGACAAGTTCGGAAAAATTGATATTCTAATTAATAATTCAGGTATTTACAAACCAGTATCTCACTTGGAAGTGACGGAAGACATGTGGGATCTTTCCATGTCCGTTAATGTAAAAAGTTATTTTTTTGCTTCTCAGTATTTTGCAAAGCACGTGAAACAAAGAGGTGGAAAAGGTATTATTGTAAATATTGCATCCATAAATTCTCAATCAGTTGTAAAGAATAGTGCGGCTTATGTTACCAGCAAAGCAGCTGTTGCAATGCTTACAAAATCACTTGCTCTTGATTGGGGGGAACTTGGTATTAGAGTTAATGCGGTGGGACCGGGAAGTGTACCAACTGATATTAATGCCAAGATTTATGAAGATAAAGCAAAATTAAAGGCTTTGCAGGACAGGCTTCCATTGGGAAGGCAGGGAACTAAAGATGAAATTGCAAATGCAGTACTATTTTTAGCTTCAAAAGAGGCTACATATATAACAGGTCAAATTCTATATGTTGATGGTGGATGGCTTTTACAGTGAAAGGTAGTATGTACACTAAATGAAAAAGTTAATCCCATTGTACAGAAAATAGGAAGATATTTAATTATGCATAATGGAGTTAGTTAAAAAGATATACCTCAAAATAATTTTGCCGTTATTTTGAGGCGTTATGTTTTTAATCTCTAATGTCACGAATACATTCCATAATAAGGATTATAGTCATTTAAAAATGTTTTTATTTAATTTATGTTAAAAGGATATTGACTAAATGGATAAAAAAATATATAATAATATTTGTTGATTGCAAAAATTAATATGAGGTCCCTTGGTCAAGCGGTTAAGACGTCACCCTCTCACGGTGAAATCAGGAGTTCGATTCTCCTAGGGACTACCAAAGTTAAAAGAATGGCTTAACTTCAATAGTTAAGGCATTTTATTTTTGCAGTTTTTTAATCTGTTTTTGGGAAATTTACACCATTTTTACACCATAGTTTTTATATCACCCAATATATCTATAGATTTTTCTTTTTCTTTTTTTAAAACATGAGTATAAATGTTGGCAGTTATTTCAATACTGCTATGACCCAAAAGCATAGAAATGGTTTTTAAAGGTATATTATTTTCAAATTGCTTGGTGGCATATGTATGCCTGAGAGCATGAAATTTTTTATGAGGTATATTTAAATCCTTTAAAAATTTTGCCCATGTCTTGTCCAGATTTCCAGCATTAATCAAATTACCTTGCTCGCTCAAAAATATATAATCTAAGTTATCTTTACAATAGCTAGTACCGGCTTTTAGTTTTTCCGATTTTTTAATTTTAAGTGCATTCAAGTTGAGATATCCGGATGTGGATTTAAATGTGTTAAAGGGGGTATGAGCCATGATAATAACTGAGTTCTACAGGCAGAGGATTGCAAAGATAGAGAAGGAAATTAGGGTTGCGGAGCTGGAGAGGGATTTCAAGAAGGTTGCCAAGCTACAGGTTGAAAAAGTGGAAGTAAGGAAAAGGATTGGAGAGATTGAGGGGAATTTATAAAGTGAAAATAATGCAAAAGGGTTGAAAATAGTCTGAACAATAATATTAATAATCTAAAAAATACATAGATAGTTTACTATCTATGTGCTATAAGCTACTTTTTAAGTTTCTTAATTTGTTTTTTAAGATTTTTAATTTGTTTGTGCTTTTCTTCTAAAGACTTAAGATGTTCTTGTTGGGCCGCAATATTAAGTATATTAGTTGAAACAGCAGCTAAAAAATTGCCAAATACATTATTGTCGCTAGCTGATTTTCCTTCTGTAAGTGTAAGTGCAAATAAATTTGCTAGAAAAGACAAATCTTCAGGAGTTATTGAATCAAAAAGTGACATTGTAACTCACCTCAAACTTAGTATATTAAAATAAATTAAGGATAGTTACAACTAAGGTATATATGAAGTTGTAACTAAGCTAATAGCGTACTTTGAAAATTTTGCAAAGAAAAAGCCAGGGATAAAATCCCTGGTATAAAGGTACCAAAATGTTATTTAATATAGAAAACTTGATATAGGGATTAAACACTGGGGATTTACCATCCCCAGCATAAATAAGTATCAACATATTGAAGGACAAATATCCTGGTTCATATGAGACTTTAAATATTTAAATATCTTAAATACATTGATAACTTATATATAGAATGTGCAGAATTTAGATTATTATACTGGTAATTTTAGGAGTGGTGTATATGGAAAAGTTAACAGCAAGGCAGAAGGCTGAAATGACTTATAATATGCTGCAGAAACGGAAGATTAGGAAAGCCAAGGAAAAAGAAAACATGGTTTATGAGGTTGTGGGTTAATCGGTTAAAAGATGCATGAAAGGGATTCGTTTTAAGTAGAAAGGAGAAAAGGTATGAAGGTATTGACTATCAGGCAGCCATGGGCTTCACTCATAGCCCTTGGTGAGAAACATATAGAAACTAGGTCATGGAAAACAAATTATCGGGGACCATTGTTAATACATGCAGGTAAAAATATAGATAAACAGGCTTTAAAAAATCCAATAATTAGAGAATCACTTAAAAGTATAAATATAAATGAAATGCCAATAGGAATGATTATTGCTAAGTGTAATTTAGTAGATTGCGCAAAAGTTAAATCATCAAAGAGTGATGTTATATATACCGATGTTCCTAGAATTATAGTGGAAGGTAAAGAGCTGATTTTTGGAGATTATTCACCAGGTAGATATGCATGGATCTTAGATAATATTGAACCTTTAAGGAAACCAGTGTCGGCCAAAGGACAGCTGAGTTTATGGGAATACAGGGAGTGATGCCATGAAAGCATTAATGCATTTTGTGATTTTGTATTTGGTATGCATGGGTATATTTGTTGGAGTAATGGCTGTGACTGTATTGATTTTTAGGCATAAGTAATAAATAAGTAGGAGGGAATGCCAGTGGACAAGGAGACATTAACGCATGGCTTTTTTTCTAAGATTTTTCCGCCTGAAACAATAGAAATGGTGGAGGACATTATGGTTAAAGATCCGTTGGATATGCTTTGGGAAAATATAATAATTCAGTATACTGCCATAGCAAGGTCCCAGAGAATTATGGATGTTACCGAAAAATCAGAAATGATTAAGGAACTTAAGAAATCCAAAGTTAAAACAAAGGATAGAAGTACAGAGAAAACTTCCACTAATGAATCAGAGAAAGAGTATGAATATGAATTCCAGTTTGCTTGGGACAGACGGGCCACATTCCTACAAGCTCAATCAAGGGCAATGTCAGAACTGAGAAGTCTCATAAAGCAGTATGATGAAATGCTCCATAACAATTGGGATAAAGCTACGGAAGAACAAAAATTGAGGATTGAGAAGCTGAGAGCTGAAGTTGACAAGGTTAGGGGAGATGGTAAAAATGATGAAGCTAAGACATGGGCTGATAAAATTCAGGAGATAGCAGCGAAGAGACGTGGTAAAGATGGATAAAGGATTGATAACTTTATTGGATAATTACTGGGATAATCCTGTATGGTTTGCTGAAGATATGCTGAAATTTCATGCTGATAAATGGCAGTCAGATGTACTTATGGCATTAGCAGGGGATCCAAAGGTAAGTGTAAGGTCTGGACAGGGAGTAGGGAAAACAGGACTTGAAAGCATAGCTGTTACATGGTATTTATGTACAAGGCCATTTCCAAAAGTTATTGCCACAGCACCAACAAGACAACAGTTATATGATTGATGTACTTTGGAGTGAAATATCAAAGTGGCTATCAGGAAGTATGGTAGATAAATTACTGCAATGGACCAAAACAAAAGTATATATGAAAGGCTATGAGGAAAGATGGTGGGCTACTGCAAGGACGGCTGTTAAACCTGAAAACATGCAGGGATTTAATGAAGATTACATGCTGTTTGTTGTTGATGAAGCTTCCGGTGTTGCTGATCCAATTATGGAAACTATACTTGGAACATTGACCGGCTACGAAAACAAGCTCCTTATGTGCGGAAACCCTACAAGAACCAGTGGAACATTTTATGACAGCCATAACAGAGACAGGGATTTATATAGGACTTTCAAAGTATCGTCTTTGGACAGCCCCAGGACATCACAGGATAATATTGAAATGCTCAAAAGAAAGTATCTTGAGGATTCAGATGTATATAGAGTCAGAGTACTCGGAGAATTTCCCAAAGGTGAATCAGATGCACTTATCCCTCTTGAATATGCTGAAACTGCTACAAATACTAAGGTAAGTATAAAAGACTGCTTTACTTTCAATCTTGGCGCTGACATTGCCAGGTTTGGTAATGATAACACTGTAATGGCTCCGAGAATAGGGAATAAGGTATTTCCATTACTTGAATACAGTAAGAAAGATACTATGGAGACCAGTGGAAATATATTGAGAGCTGTAGACAAATTTAAAAATGAGTATCATCAAATTAATAAAGTAAAGATAAAGGTTGATGATGATGGACTTGGTGGAGGAGTAACCGACAGGCTCAATGAGGTAGTGAGACAGCAAAGATTGGGCTATGAGATTATTCCTATTAAAAATGGTGCAAAGGCAGATGATGATGAACACTACTCAGATAAATCAGCCGAGATGTGGGGGAATATGAGAGACATTCTTGAAGAAAACTTTACTAATTTTGTTCAGGGTAAAGAACCTACAATTGAACTTCCTGATAATGAGAAATTAATTAAGCAGTTGTCAAACAGGAAATATACTGGTGTAGATGGTAATGGGACACATATGGGAGTAAGAGCGAC